>JAEZVO010000037.1 GCA_023443125.1 Actinomycetes bacterium | reverse complement strand
GTCGAGCAGGTCGAGCTCGCGACGCTCGAATGGGTGTGGTGGTGGAACCATCAACGCCTGCACGGCGAACTCGGCATGCACACCCCGATCGAGATCGAGGACGCGTACTACGCTGACCTCGAATCAGACCTCCCAGCGACCGCCAGACAGGGAAACCGATAGGAACGAAACCCAGGCCGATTCACCAGACTCATCACCGACAACGGCCCCGCCTACCGCTCGATCGCGTTCGCGAACGCGACCAGGGCCTACATCAGTTGTCACCAGCCCACCCGCCCCTACACGCCCCGACACAACGAGAAAGTCGAACGCTACCAACGCATCATGACCGACGAATGCCTCTACGCCCGCACCTACACCTCAAAGCAAGAACGACACGAAGCCATCAAGACCTGGAACCACCACAACAACTATCATCGACCACACACCGCCTGCCGTGACCAGCCACCGGCCTCACGCGTCCACGACCGTGTCAACAACCTCATGCCCAACTACAGCTAGGGCCATGGACATCGAAGCAGGCCCGCACCAATTGCTATGCTGCGTTCCTTTCATCGAGGATTCTCTGGACTTCAACCGGTACTGCGGGCTTGCTTGCCAGCGATGACGAGACCCCATCATCGCCAGATAAAGCAAGGTCATCATCTTCTGCCATTGGAAGCTGCGAGACGCCCGTCGAAGGCAGTTCGGGCAGTTTGCCGCCCGAGGTTGGTCCCGCCCCCACAGGCTGATCATCAGTACCATCACAGATGTACTTCCCGTTGTCCGGATCGCAACCGGAATCATCATTCGGGGCCGCTGAAGCAAACACCCCTACAGCCAGTGTCATTGCCGTGGCGATCCCCACCGCCACGGTTCGTCGAACACGCATGACGCACACTCCTTTGTTGTTATGGTGACTACTCCGATGTACCCACCTAGAAGTATGGTACGATTTTCCTCATTTATCCGCAAGAGTTTTTTGAAAAACGTTTACAGATTCCCGCACACCTCCCCTAGGCGATGGACATACGCGGTTCCCAACACCAGCGACGTCGGCACCCTCCGAACTGACACAAGGCAGGATGCTGGCGTGGCCTACACCACCTGGCGGACCAGGTCAGAGGCGGAGCGCACCATCTGACGAGTCTGCTCTTCCCAGTTCGGCTCCTGGCTGCGGTAGGGGCCCGTCGCGAGCGACAGAATCACCGCCGCTGCACGGAGACGCAGCTCAACCGGGTCGACGCGCTTGTCAAACACCCCTACCCAGCGGGAAAGAATGTCCTGCAGCTTGGCGGTTTGCTGCGCGTTCATGCGCTGGATAGTCATGAGGTGCCCGACGAGACACGCGAGGTCGTCGGCCCTCCGTCCGGGCCCGACGGTGTCGACGTCGAGGATGCCGACGACCCGCCCGCCGTCGACGCGCACCTGGCCCTCATGGAAGTCGCCGTGGGTGGGCTCGTCGCCTGGAGGGCAGTGCTCGAGCCCACGCGCAATGTGGCGCACCGTCCACAGCACCTCTTCCGTGAGTGCGGGCAGCGGCGCGACGACGAGGCGCCCGTAGTGCTCTACCGCGTCCGACCATGGCGGGCGACGGTGCAGCTGCGAGATCGCAGGCGGCATGGCGTCGAGCATGGCGATGAGATCTTCAGCCTGGCACGGGTCCCCCGGTTCGAAGAGCGCCCGCGCCAGCGACATGCCGGGCAACTCGCGCGTCACCAAGAGGTAATCGGGCGTAGTCATTGCCACTTCCGGCGCAGGTATGCCCGCGTCGAGGAGCAACGTGTGCTTGTGGTGCACGTCAGGGAAGAGCCGCTCCCGCAGCACCTTCACATAGAACACCTGCGACTCCGCCACCACTTTGACGACGGCTCGACGCCGCGGCCGGTACCCAATCATGGACAGCGAAAGCTGCTCGCCCGTGATGGGGCGGCTGAACACCTTCCCCTGGTTCAGCACCTCAGCCATGCGATCGGGGAAGGCGGCCCGCGCGAGACCAGGCAAATCGGGATCGTTGGGGTACAGCCACACCGCGACGCGACGGTTGCCGTCGTTAAAAATCTGCGCGTTCGCATCCGACGGGGTGGTCTGCCCACCCGATCGCGCCGACACGCCGAGCAGCTCGTCCCGCGCACCGTGTGGCCAACGGACCTTCGCCATGTAGGTAGCGGTGGTGTACTGCTCAGGGGCTTGGTCGACGTGGTCTAGGCTCCAGCTCACCAGTTCGCCGCCTGCGTGACGCACAGCCGCTTTGAGCAGATCGCCCACACCCGGACCCGTCAACAGCTCCGAGCCGTCGTCAAGCATGGGAGTCCTCTCTGCGCACTGAGAACCACGCAGCCCGCCTGCCATCCATCTCCGTCACCTCGAACGTGAAATCGACGGTGACCGATTCCGCAGGCGTCTCACTCGGTGTGAGTCCGACGCAGATGCGCGAGCCCACCTCCGGCAGCGCGCCAAGCACCGCCATGAAATAGCCGGCGACGGTGTCGTACGGACCCTCAGGAATCACGAAGCCCGTGGCGTCGGCGAACTCTTCGATGGTGGTGAGCCCGTCGAACTGGTTCACCTGCAGATGTGCCCGCGGCTCGGGCACGTCGTATTCGTCGGTGATGTCACCGATCAGTTCCTCCATGAGGTCCTCCATCGTGACGATGCCCGCCGTGCCGCCGTACTCGTCGCGCACGACGGCAATGTGCATGCTGCCCTTGCGCATAGCCGTCATAGCGGGGAGGATGCGCATAGTTTCTGGCAGGTGCAGAATGGGGCGCACGATGCCGCGCACGTCGCCGCCGCGCGCCGCTCCTTCCACGTCCATCAGGTCACGCACGTGCAAGAAACCGATCACCTTGTCCGTCGAGCCGTTCGTCACTGGATAGCGAGAGCGTGGCGCTCCCCGCACCTCCCGGTAGGCCTTCTGGATGGGCATGTCGGCGGGCAGAAAGTCGACCTCGGTGCGGGGCACCATCACCTCGCGGAGGCTCAACTCGCCGGCCTGGAACACCTCATCGACGATGCGACGTTCTTCGTCGCCGAGGGTCTCGGAGCTGGACACCATCTGGCGCAGCTCCTCGTCAGTGACAACCTCCCTCGCCTGCTGGGGGTCGCCGCCGAGCACGCGCACCAGCGCGTTGGTTGACACGTCGAGCAGCCAAATGACGGGGCGCATCAGCGTCGCGATGCCAGAGACCATGGGCGCCAGCATCAGCGCGAACGACTCGGCGCGCTGCATAGCGAGGCGCTTGGCCGTCAGCTCGCCAACGACGATGGAGAAGTAGGCGATCACGAGCGTCAGCCCGACGAGAGCCAGCGTGTCTGCGAGCCCGGATGGGACACCCCATGCAACCAGCGACGGAGTGACGAGCGGAGCAATCGACGATGCACCAAACGACGCTGACAGAAAGCCCGAGACGGTGACGCCGATCTGTACAGCAGAGAGGAAATTGTTCGGGTTGTCGGTGAGTTTCTCGATCGCTTGGCCGCGCTGTCCGCGCGCGCTGAGTTGACGGACCTGGGAGTCACGGAGAGAGACGAGGGCCATCTCGGCGGCCGCGAAGGTGCCACCGATGAGAATGAAGAGCGCAATGAGCGCGATGTCTAAAGCCATAGTTGGTTACCGGAAAATCACGGTCCGGTCGCCGTCGAGTAATACCCGATGTTCTGCGAAGAGCCGCACTGCTTCGGCCAACGTCTGTGATTCCTGCGTCTGCCCTTTGCTGACGAGCTTAGACACATTCATCGAATGGTCCACCCGAGTGACGTTCTGTTCGATGATCGGGCCTTCATCAAGGTCACTGGTGACGAAGTGAGCCGTCGCACCAATCAACTTCACCCCGCGATTATGCGCCTGTCGGTACGGGTTTGCACCCTTGAAGCCAGGCAGGAATGAGTGGTGAATGTTGATGGCACGCCCGGCGAGGAACTCACACAATTCGGGGCTGAGGATCTGCATGTACCGTGCCAGCACGACCAGCTCAACGTCGTGCTCGACGACGAATTGGCGCACCTCAGCCTCAAACTGCGCCTTCGTTTCAGGCGACACGTGGCGGTGGGTGAATGGCACGTCGTAGAACTCCGCCAAGGGCGCGAGTACGTCGTGATTCGCCATTACTGCCAGCACTTCGATGGGCAGCGCACCGGAGCGTGATCGGAACAGGAGGTCGTTGAGGGCATGGCCCGCCTTCGACGCGAGGACGAGCGTACGCACCTCACGCCCTGCCACATCGACACGAAACGTGGCCTGGTATTGATCCATCTGCTCGTGAACGGCACGCTCCAACTCAGGTGCGGTCACCCCCTGCACTTCCACACGGGCGAAGAACTGCCCGGAATCCGGAGATGCGAATTGCTGCATCTCGACGATGTTGCCACCCACCGAGACGACGCCCGCGGTCATGGCGTGGATGAGCCCCGACCGATCAGGGCACCGCAGCGAGAGAACCAATTCAGACATGGGATTAGCCTATTGCATGCCGCGATCGACGCTCCCGCCGACGATGGCGGACACGATTTCCACCAAAACCCTTGTCATGTGACTCATTTGTCGTGCATCCTCGTTGCAGTCAACCGGCCACGAGCGGCACAAAGGAGTAACCGCATGACCGATCAACAATCGTCTGCCCATATGGAGCCGAGGGGAACTATTCCGACGGAGGAGTTCCAGCGAGTCCAGAACTCACCTGAGTTCGCCCACCTCAAGAAGGTGTTCCGCGGGTTCGCGTTCCCCATGACCGCTGCCTTCTTCATCTGGTACGCGCTCTACGTTCTGCTGTCGACGCTGGCGCAGGACTTCATGTCCATCCGCGTCGTTGGCTCGATCAACATCGGGTTCATCATGGGCTTCCTGCAGTTCGTCACCACCTTCCTCATCACGTGGCTGTACATCCGCCACATGAACCACAAGGTGGACCCCGTGGCGGAAGAGCTGCGTGATCAGCTGGAGAGGAGCGCGCGATGATGCATCTGCTCGAATCTCAGGTGGGAAATCCCATCATTAATATCTCCATTTTCGTTGCCTTCGTCGTCGTCACGTTGTTCGTCGTGGTTCGCGTCACGAGTGGCAGCCACAAGAAGAAGTCAGGGGATTTCTACACCGGTGGCGCGCAGTTCTCCGGCACGCAAAACGGTTTCGCCATCGCGGGCGACTACCTCTCCGCCGCTTCGTTCCTCGGCATCGTCGGAGCCGTCGCACTGACTGGCTACGACGGCTTCCTCTACTCCATCGGCTTCTTCGTGGCTTGGCTGGTGGCGCTGCTGCTCGTCGCTGAGCCACTGCGCAACACGGGCCGCTACACCATGGCCGATGTGCTCAGCTTCCGCATGCGCCAAAAGCCGGTGCGCATGGCGGCGGCACTGTCCACACTGGCCGTCTCCTTCTTCTACCTGCTGGCCCAGATGGCGGGCGCGGGTGGCCTCGTGTCGCTCCTGCTCGGCATCGACGGCGGGATGCAGCAGAGCCTGGTCATTGCCATCGTCGGCGTCTTGATGGTGGCCTACGTGCTCATCGGTGGCATGAAGGGCACCACCTGGGTGCAGATGATTAAGGCCGTGCTCCTCATCGCCGGCGTGCTCATCATGACCATCTGGATTCTCATCAGCACCGGGTTCAACATCTCCGAGTTGCTGTCGAACGCCGTCGAGACCCATAATGCTTCCGAGAGCGGAATCGGCGAAAAGATCCTGGACCCGATGGGCAAGTACGGATCGAACATCCCCGGCTTCATCTCGCTCTCGCTGGCGCTCGTGCTGGGCGCCTCGGGCCTGCCGCACGTGCTGATGCGCTTCTACACCGTGCCGACGGCCAAGGAGGCCCGCAAGTCGGTGACCTGGGCCATCATCCTCATCGGCTCCTTCTACCTGATGACGATGGTGCTCGGCTACGCCGCGGCGTGGCTCGTCGGACCCGATGCCATCAAGAGCATGCCTGGTGGCGCCAACGCGGCCGCCCCAGCACTGGCGTTCCACCTCGGTGGCGAGATCCTCATGGCGGTGATCGCTGGCGTGGCGTTCGCGACGATCCTCGCCGTTGTGGCTGGCCTCACCATCACCGCGTCCGCGTCGTTCGCGCACGACATCTACAACTCCGTGATGAAGGACGGGAAGGCCGATCCTGGTCAGGAAGTGAAGGTGGCGCGCATCACGTCGGTGGTCATCGGTCTGCTCGCCATCGTGGGCGGTATCGCGGCGAAGGAGATGAACGTCGCGTTCCTGGTGGCGCTCGCATTCGCTGTCGCCGCGTCGGCCAACCTGCCATCCATCCTGTACTCGCTGTACTGGAAGAAGTTCTCGACGGCGGGTTCGCTGTGGTCTATCTACGGCGGCCTCATCAGCGCCCTGGTGCTGATCATCTTCTCCCCCGCCGTGTCCGGCGCGCCCACAGCGATGCTCCCCGACATGGATTTCGCGTGGTTCCCGCTCGATAACCCCGCGCTTGTGTCGGTGCCATTGGGATTCTTCCTCGGCTGGCTGGGCTCCGTCGTGAAGCCCGACGGCGACAAGTTCGCGGCGCAGAGCGCCGAAATGGAGGTGCGGTCCATGACCGGGGCCGGCGCGGAAGGCGCCCTGGACCACTGATCCTGCCCGACCCACACCGCAGGGGCCGCAGTTCCGCAAGGAGCCGCGGCCCCTCTTGCGTCGCCTCACATCCTCACGCATCGTCTCCCATCGTCGCGGTGCCCCCCCACGGCGGCGCACACGACTCGCCGTCAACATATGCTGGCGTGCCCTCTCCGTTCCGCATGAGCGCCTCCTGACGGCGTTTCGTGCAGGTCCTCGTCGGATCCCCATCGACCGGCGCCGCGCACGGCCGCCAGCGTGCACGAAACGCCGTCGCACCACGTCGACGTGCCCTCTCCGTTCCTCGTGAACCCAAACTCGCGGCGAGTCGCGCACGGGCCGGAGGCCACGCAGGCCCGGGGACACGATGGCAGGGCGACGTCGATGGGGACAGCGCAGCGGATATCCATGCGCGACACGCGGTCTTGTGCCAGCTGGAAGGATGGAGACGAACGAAGGGAGCAACACATGCAAGACATCGGCCCCAAGCCGCAGGCATTCGACATCGAGCAGGAAACCGTCGCGAACGAGAACTACCGCACGACGGCCTGGACCGGGAAGTACCTCCAAGTCACCCTCATGAGCATCCCCGTCGGCTCCTCCATCGGCCTCGAGGTGCACCCCGAGACGGACCAGTTCCTGCGCCTTGACGGCGGCAAGGGCGTCTGCAAGATGGGCCCGAGCGAGGACAACCTCGACTTCGAGCAGGAGGTCGAGGACGACTGGGCGATCATGGTGCCCGCGGGCACGTGGCACGACGTCGTCAACACCGGCGACGAACCGCTCAAGCTCTACACCGTCTACGCCCCCGTCCACCACGCGCAGGGCATCGTCCACCCGACGTTCGAGGACTCGGAGCGCGACGAAGAGGCCGGCACCGACGTGCCGCCTGGCTGGACCGTCCAGCCGAACTGATCCCCGACGAGGCACCGCCCAAGCGTTGCCCCTCCCGAAATATCCGCGTACACTTCCACCCAGAGGAGAAGTGCATTGTTGCACGTCATTTCGGGGGCTTCCACCGCGATGTCAGATCCCCCCCCAACGAATCATGATGGGAGAAGACCATGCGTAGCATGAATTGGGGCAGACTCCGCTCGGGGATACTCGGCTCATTGGCAGCGACCATGCTCGTTGCTGGCGCGGCAGTCGCCAGCGTTGCCCCGCAAGCCGCCTCTGCCGACGAACTCACGGACGAGGAGCGTGAGATCGCGGCCGCAGGTGGAGCCTACGAGTTTTCCGGCTACCTGCAGGAATTGATGGAGACCATGCCAGAAGCGGTCGTCGACCACCGGTGGGCAGAAGACCACGGTGAGGTGTGGGTGGCCACGGACAGCATGACGGGAGCCACGGAGCTGGCTGAGTCACTGCCCATCACGGTGACCGTCAAGGAGGCCCCTGACCACGCTGTTCCAGTTGCGAAACGCTCGGACATCGAGCTGGAGGCGATGGTAGAAGCCGAGCGAGCCGGGATCTCGGTCACAGCCGCCACATACTCTCCACAGCGCGATGAAGTCACCCTCAAGGGGAGGACCTCACCAAGTGAAGCAGCAGCACTGCTCGCCACAACGAAGCTCGCAGCTCGGAGCGCCGGCACCGCTCACACTCCGCGCATCCGGTACATCCACGACGACGAGCCGCTACCCGAAGAGAATTACCGCGGAGGGAGACCCTACAGCGGATGCACTGGAGGATTCGTTGCGCGACGCAATGGCCAGCAAGGAATCACGACGGCCGCACATTGCTTCACGAAACCATCCAGCTATGACGGGAGCAAGGCGGAGGCGACGTGGATGGCAACCAACAAGCGCGATGTTCGTTTCATGTCAGTACTCTCCGGGCGCGCCGAACCGCGGTTCCAGTACAGCCACGGCAAGTACCGAACAGTGACGTCCAAGGGCGTCGTCAGCCCCGGGATGACCATCTACAAATACGGACGAACCACTGGGTATGGCCAGACGTCCATCCGGAAGTACGAAGGCTGCCTACGCTACGTCGACAATCGCACATGGTGCGGTTTGTACAGCACCAACAAGCACGTCACGAAGGGCGGCGACTCAGGCGGCCCATGGTTCGTCGGGGGCAAGGCGTTGGGCCTCACTTCGGGTGGTAACGGGGTTTCCTCCTTCTTGACGCCCCAAAGCGAGGTTGGCTACATCGACGGTACTGTCTCGATCGTGGTGCAGCGATGAGGCGCCCGCTTGCCGTCTTGGTCATCGCAACGGCTGCACTCTTCGCGGGCTGCACTGCCCCGTCCGAACCGCCACCCCCTGCCCCCAACGCGACGCCGTCGGACGCCGCCTCCGGGTCTAGCACTCCCGAGCTGACCGGCAGTGATCTCGAACTGGCGATCATCGATGCTCTCACGGAGGCCCGTCCCGGCTACTACGGCGCGGCCCACCGAGTCGACGATACCGTCGAGGTCAGGGTATCCGAGCCTCACGACGACCTCACTGACGCCGACCTCGAGGAGCTTCGGAAGGTGGCCCAGCAAGTGGCTGGCGACCGCGAAGTCACGATCTCGCGCGACGGTCCACCACCGAGCTACGATTCCTGAACCGAGCAATGGGCGAGGGCCACACCTCCAGCTGGAGGTGTGGCCCTCGCCCATTGCCACAGAATCGGCTCAGATCAGATGAGGCCCAGCTCGGTGACGGCCTGGCGCTCGCCTTCCAGCTCGGCGACGGAGGCGTCGATCTTGGCGCGTGAGAATTCGTTGATCTCGAGGCCCTGAACGATCTCGTACTTGCCGTCCTTCACTACGCACGGGAACGACGAGATGAGGCCCTCGGGCACGCCGTAGGAGCCGTCGGACGGAACCGACATCGACACCCAGTCGCCCTCAGGCGTGCCGAGCGCCCAGTCGCGCATGTGCTCGACAGTGGCGTTCGCAGCGGAGGCAGCCGACGACAACCCGCGCGCCTCGATAATGGCAGCGCCGCGCTTGGCGACCGTCGGGATGAAGGTGTTCTCGAGCCAGTCCTGGTCGTTCACAGCGTCAGCTGCGCACTTGCCGCCAACCTTGGCGTTGAACAGGTCGGGGTACTGGGTGGCGGAGTGGTTGCCCCAGATGGTCATGTTCGTGATCTCGGTGACGGGCACGTCGAGCTTCGCGGCGAGCTGCGAGATGGCGCGGTTGTGGTCGAGACGGGTGAGCGCGTTGAAGCGATCGTTCGGGATGTCGGGTGCGTTCGACATGGCGATGAGCGCGTTCGTGTTGGCGGGGTTGCCGGTAACGAGCACGCGAACGTCGTCGGCGGCAACCTTGTTGAGGGCCTTGCCCTGCGCGGTGAAGATGGCGCCGTTGGCAGAGAGCAGATCGGAGCGTTCCATGCCCTGCTTGCGCGGCATGGCGCCGACGAGCATGGCCATGTTGACGCCGTCGAAGACCTTCTCCGGGTCGTCGCCAATCTCGATGTTGACGAGGTTCGGGAAGGCGCAGTCGTCGAGCTCCATGACGACGCCTTCGAGCGCCTTCAGCGCCGGGGTGATTTCGAGCAGGCGTAGCTCGATGGGGCGGTCACCAAGCAGTGAGCCGCTCGCAATGCGGAAAAGGAGGCTGTAACAAATCTGTCCGGCTGCGCCGGTCACGGCAATCTTGACGGGAGCTGCAGTGCTCACTTCGATATCCTCTCAAACGTTGGGGTCGGCCTACAACGACGACTCTACATCGCCCCCTTAGAGCACCGCCCACCCACTAGAGATAGCGGGGAAACCAGTGCACCACTTCGACGGCCAGAACGAGAGACAACCAAGCGATCAGCGCGATGGTGAACCAACCGCCGCGTACCCAGCCAAGCGCGCGACGGTGCCACTTCCCCGTCGGGAATAGTCGCCCTTCGAGGATGTTCCACTGCGTCATCGAGTAGAAGACGAAGGTGGTGGAGATGGTGACGGTGAGGCACCACGGGCACAGCGCGCCGATCACGAACGTGGACTGGTACAGCAGCCAGTAGGCGAACACCAGGCCGAGGAAGTAGACGCCGTTGGCGGTGAGCATGAACCATCGCGGGAACTTCACTTTGCACAGCGACGCGACGGCGATCGTCATCACGACGGGTTCGGAGATCATGCCGAGAAACGCGTTCGGGAAGCCGAATACCGACGCCTGCCACGATTTCCCGACCGTAGCGCAGTCGAGCACCGCGTTGATTGAGCAGTTGAGCTGCGCGTCAGGATTTGCTGCCAACAGGATGGCGTCGTAGGAGAGCACCACACTCGCGATCAAGGAGATGATCGCGAACACGAGCATCTCAGTGAAGAGCACGTAGCGGTCTTTCAGTGTCGGCTCGTCGTCCAGCTCAATGTCGACTTCGTCGAGTTCCGTTTGCGCTGTGGCCATAGCGCACATAGTACCGACGCCGACGCCGCGTCTTCATCATCACCTGGCTGGCGGAACGACGAACGCAACGACGGCGATCGCCGCGGCCAACCCAAAGTAGGCCAGAACGTCGAACACTCGTCGCCGCACGACGAGGAGCCCCGCGGTGCGTCGCGGCAGCACGCTTCGCAACGCACCGGCGACACCCATGGCCAATGCAACCGACATCGACGCTTTCCGCCAGTGCCCAAGGAACCCGAAGACGACACCCAACCCGACGATCAGTAGGCAGATGCCAAGCGGCAAAACATTGTTGGGCGCATCCTCCGCCGGTTTGTCCGGTTTGTCGCGTAACGGGTCGTTGTCAGCCATGGAGGAGTTCTGCGCGATCGACCACGTTACTGAGCAACATGGCGCGCGTCATCGGCCCCACGCCGCCGGGATTGGGCGTGACCCACGCCGCCTTGCTCCACACGTCGGGCGCGAGATCGCCAGTGGTTTTGCCGTCGACGCGGCTGACGCCGACGTCGATGCATATCGCGCCCTCCTTGATCATGTCCGCGCTCACCATGCCGGGCACGCCTGCGGCTGCGACGACGATGTCCGCTCGTCGCGTGTGGCTTGCGACGTCTCGTGTTCCGGTGTGGCAGAGCGTTACCGTCGCGTTCTCGCTGCGACGAGTGAGGATCAGCCCGAGCGGGCGCCCGACGGTGATGCCACGCCCGATGACGCACACCTCCTTGCCGCGCCAGTCGATGCCGTGGTGGCGCACGAGTTCGACGATGCCGCGCGGCGTGCAGGGCAGGGTCGCGGGCTCGTTCAGCACGAGGCGCCCGAGGTTTACTGGGTGCAGCCCGTCTGCGTCCTTGTCGGGGTCGATGAGCGACAGCGCCCAGTTCTCGTCGAGGTGCTTCGGAATGGGCAGCTGCACGATGTAGCCCGTGCAATCAGGGTTGTCATTCAACTCCTGGATGGCGCGCTCAAGCTGGGCTGCGGTGGCGTCGGCGGGCAGCTCCACCTGGATGGATTCGATGCCTACCTGCTCGCAGTCGCGGTGCTTCATCCGCACGTAGTTGTGGCTGGCCGGGTCGTCCCCCACCAGTACGGTGGCGAGCCCGGGTGTGCAGCCGCGGGCACGCAGCGCGTCGACCCGCTGCGTGAGGTCGGCTTTGATGGCCTTCGCGGTGGCTTTGCCGTCGAGAATCTGGGCAGTCATAGTTCCTCGCTCAGTGGAAGAAGTGGCGGGTTCCGGTGAAGTACATGGTGATGCCCGCTTGGGTGACAGCGTCGATCACCTCTTGGTCGCGCACGGAACCGCCCGGTTGCACGATCGCGCGCACGCCTGCATCGATGAGCACCTGCGGGCCGTCCGCGAACGGGAAGAAGGCGTCGGATGCGGCGACGGAGCCCGACGCGCGCTCGCCCGCCCGGTCCACAGCGAGGTGGCAGGAGTCGACGCGGTTGACCTGCCCCATGCCGACGCCGACGGAGGCACCGTCGGAGGCCAGCAGGATGGCGTTCGACTTCACCGAGCGCACCGCACGCCAGGCGAACTCGAGGTCGCGGAGCGTGGCTTCGTCGACGGCATCCCCGCAGGCCAGCGTCCAGTTAGCCGGGTTGTCGCCGTCGGCGTCGATGGCGTCGATGTCTTGGCGAAGCAGCCCGCCGCTAATCTCGCGCGACGCCTGCCCGGTGCGCTGGGGAGCCTCGGCCACCAGGATGCGGATGTTCTTTTTCTTGCTGAGCGCCTCGACGGCCCCCTGCTCGTAGCCGGGCGCGACGATCACCTCGGTGAAGATCTCCGCAACCTGCTCCGCCATGGCGAGCGAGACGGGGCGGTTGCAGGCGATGACACCGCCGAATGCGGACACGGAGTCGCAGGCGTGGGCCTTGCGGTGGGCCTCGGCAACGTCAGCTCCGACGGCAATGCCACACGGGTTTGCGTGCTTGATGATGGCGACGCAGGGGTCGGCGTGGTCGTACGCGGCGCGGTAGGCGGCGTCGGCATCAACGTAGTTGTTGTAGCTCATGGCCTTGCCATGCAGCTGTTCCGCGCCGGCCAAGCCACCGCCGCTCGCGTCACGGTAGAGGGCGGCACGCTGGTGCGCGTTCTCGCCGTAGCGGAGGTCTGCGGTCTTCTCGTAGGTGGCGCCGTACCAGGCGGGGGCCTCGTCGCTGTTTCCCTGCCCGCCGAGCCAGGTGGCAACGGCGACGTCGTAGTTGGCGGTGTGGCGGAATGCTTCGACGGCGAGCTGACGCCGTTCTTCGACGGTGTAGCCACCGTTCGCGAGCGCCTCGCGGAGGCCGGCGTACTGCGAGGCGTCGGTGACGACCGCGACGGACGCGTGGTTCTTGGCGGCCGCGCGCACCATCGTCGGGCCGCCGATATCGATCTGCTCGATGGCGTCGTCGAAGGATGCGCCGGCGGCCACCGTCTCGACGAAGGGGTACAAGTTGGTGATGACAACGTCGAACGGGCGCACGTCGAGTTCGTCGAGCTGGGCGCGGTGGGAGTCGAGCCGTCGGTCGGCGAGGATGCCAGCGTGGATCTTCGGGTGGAGGGTCTTCACGCGGCCGTCCAGGCACTCTGGGAACCCGGTAACCGTTTCGACGGGCACCACCGGCACACCTGCTTCCGCCAGCACTCGCGCGGTGGATCCGGTGGAGACGATCTCCACGCCGGCGGCGGCGAGGTCTTGCCCGATCTCGACGAGCCCATCCTTGTTGTACACGCTCACGAGAGCGCGTTGCAGGGGCGTACGTTCAGTCATTACTTCCTCCAATTGCGAACGACTTCGACCAATAACCGTCGCTCCACAACCTTGATGCGCTCGTGGAGCGATTCGACCGAGTCGTCGTCGAGCACGTCGACGGCGCCCTGGGCCAAGATCCTACCGGTGTCGACGCCTGCGTCGACGACGAACACCGTCGCCCCCGTCACCTTCACCCCGGCGCGCAGCGCGTCGCGCGGGCCATGCATGCCCGGGAAGCTCGGCAGCAGTGCCGGGTGGGTGTTGATGGTTTTCCCCTCGAACCGGGCGAGGAAATGGGAGCCGAGTAGCTTCATGAATCCGGCAGATGCGACGAGATCCGGCTCATAACGTCCGACGATGTCCGCGAGCTCGCGATCCCATGCCTCACGGTCGGCGCCTTTGGGCAGGGGATGGGCGACGGCGTCGATGCCGTGGTTGCGTGCGCGCTCCAGCACGCCGGCGGTGGGGTGGTCAGAGATGACTGCGACGATGCGCGCATCCACCTCGCCCGTCTCGATGGCGTCGATGAGCGCCTGCGTGAGCGTGCCCGAGCCCGAGGCCAGTACTACGACGTCGATCATGCGTCCTCCTTCACGATGCCGGTGGTCTCTTCGACGAGTGTGAGCCGCTTGCGGGGCCGCGCGTCGCCGTCGCCGCTTGGGCGGCGAAGCAAACCGAGGATGAGCCCCGCGACAAGGCCGGAAAGGCCCAGCAGCACAGGGGCGAAAACGAGCAGCTGGTCGACGCGAGCGCCGATGTGCGCGAGGCGGTCGATGCCGATCCCCCCGCTGGCCAGCGACGCGAGCAGCGTCAGCAAGAGCCCTGCGACGATGCCCGCGAGGCCTCCGGAGACCGCGGTCGCATCGAAGCGTGCGCGTGGCCGCGCCCACGCGACCACCAGTCCGGCCAGTGCGCCTGCGACGACGCCTACCGCCAGCCACCACAGCATGGTCTTCGGCATGAGGCCCGGTTCAGGAACGGCTCCGAGCACGGGGAGTGCCGGGAGTACGCCGACGTCGGTGATGTGCAGTGAGAGCAGCGAGCCGTCGCCGAGCGTGATGCCCGCGCCCAGAATCCAGGAGCATGCCCACAGCACGAGGTTGGGCAGATAGAGCAGGTGCAGCACCGACAACGCGATCACGCCGGGCGCGTCGATGCCGAGCCCTGAGGCCACGTCGACGATGCGCGCCCGCCCAGTGAACACCGCGATGCCGACGACGACGAGGCCTCCGGTGACCAGCACCATCATGGCTGCACCCATTGCCCTGGGCACCGCTTGCAGCCACTCGGGCCAGTGCGTCGTCGGGTCGTGTTCGAGGCCATTCGCCGCACCCCAGAGGCCGGCGATGAGCCCGATGACGAGGCCACCCAGCAGCGAGCGCGCCCCCACGGGCCCGCCGAGCAGGGCGCCGTCGAGTATTGCGACGGTGGCCGCGTAGATGGCTGCGTGCAGGCCCGTCACTTTCCACAGCGTGGATTCAACGTCGACGTGCACGGCTCCGTCGGCGTCCTCTTCTCCTTCCGCGACGGCTGCCCGTCGCGCCGCCGCGCTCGCCACAGGCAGCGAGAGGAAGATGAGCACTCCGGTGAGGCCGAGCGGAATCAGCGAGACGTGCTGGCCGGCGATGTCTACCGGCACGCCATGGGCGAGCGCGAACAAGGATGTGGCCAGGCGAAGCATCTCCACGAAACCCGCGTCCCCGTCGCCGAGCCAAGCAATGGTGCTCGCCCCAGCGAGAATGACCCACCCGATCAGAGCGACGCCCACGGCACCCACCGCGGCCAGCACCGGCCACGGCCACGTAAAGCCCCGTGCTTCGGGCTCCTCCCGATCGTCGACGTCGACTGCAACCGTGCGCGTCACGTCGGCCACGGGTCACCTCCTGCTGATGTGGTCACTTACATCGCGCCCGGTAGCCTAGGATCTCATGGAGGAATCCAGGAAGGATGGTCAAGCACATGTCTGACGACAACGTGCGTCCGCGCCGGGCGCTCGCACCTGACGATAGCGCGGACCAACCCTTCGATGCCGAAGGACTCGACGACAACCCCTTCGCGCGCCCTAGCGGTGAACCGAGCACGCCCCCCGCCCGGGCACGGCGCTCCTTGCCGTTCGACGATGCCGACACATCGCTAGATGAACCCGACGAGTTCCTGGACGAACCCGACGCGCCCCTGGACGAACCTATTTCTGCGCCTTCCCCCGTGCCTGGGCCAGTGCTACCGGAGCGCGGCGAGGGGTACTTCGAGGGCCCAGGGCCACTTCCTAGGCGCTCAGCCATGAGTTCCGCCACTCCCCCTGAAGCGTCCGAGTGGGTTCCTGAATCACCGAGCGCCGTCGTCGAAGAACGTGTGGAGCCAAGCGAGAGCGTGCCGTGGTATCGGGCTCACCTGCCCGCCATGATTGCGGCCGGAGTCGCCGTCGCGGTGCTGGCGGTTGCTGCAGGTTTCTTCGGTTTTAACCAGACGAAACCTGCTGACCCAGCTCCATCGGAGAGCTCCACGCCGACGAGCAGCGCCTCACCCCAGGTGCCCCGCGTGATGCAGGACGACCTCGTGAGCGTCGCGGATGCAAAGAAGGTGTCGGCTAACGCCGACTGGGCCATCACGGGCACGACTGATTCCATCGAGAAGCATGCGGCGCGGCCAGCGTGCCTCAGCACGGAAGCTTCCGACGCGGAGCGCCTCGATTCGCTCCAGCGCACGCTAGGCACCACGCAAGACAACCAACTCGCGTTGCTGCAGCAGCTCGACGCGTTCCCGACCGAAGCCAACGCGGAGCAGGTGTTCAAGGAACGCGCAGCAGCGCTGGCGAAATGCAACGAGGTGCCCACACTCCTGCTCTCTTCAACGAAGGTGACTGGAGTTGGCGACGAAGCATTGCAGATCTCCGTCGTCGAAGAATCTGAGCCGCGCAAGCACCACGACCTGCTGCTGACAAGGAGCGGCAACCTCGTCAGCATCCTCGACGTGGTCTCCGCCGACGGCAGCGTCAAGCCCCAGCAGTTAGTGGACGCGGCGCAACGTTCCGCCAGCCAGCTATGCAAGAAGGCCGGCACATGCGACGCGTCCAAGGCCACCGTCGAACCTGCGAGCGTTCCCCCCGTGGAGCCCCACGGATGGCTCATTCCTTCCGACCTGCCCCGCATCAAGGCGGGCGCTGGGCTGTGGACCACGCAACCACCCACCGAGCTCACGAGCAAGGGCACCGGCTGCGAGAACATGACGCTGGCATCTGAGTCCGGGCCGACGAAACGCCAGCAGGCCACCTACCTCATCACGCAGGACGACAGCACGCCCGAGCAGTTCGGCCTCGACGAATTCGTGTTCACCTTTAAGGACGAGAACGGGGCAGCCAACTTCGCCACCAAACTCGGCGAGGGCATCGACAAGTGCAAGTCCCGTGTCATGGGCACGAAGACGACATCGCTCAAGGCGCCGTCGGACACGAAGGCGCTCCTGATTGAGCGAGAGAGCGAGAAGGGCGATGTGTTCTACCAGGTCGCCATCTCGCAGAAGAAGAACAAGGTGGTCTACCTCATGACCACGGTCACCAAGGAGTTCCGGTTCTCCGAAGAGAACTTCGCCAAGGTCATCGAGCGCGCCGGAGTGCGCGTCGGCCAAAGCGACTGATGGACGACGAAGCGGCGGCCCCTCAAGTGGGGGCCGCCGCTCGCGTGTGTTGAGGAAATTGAAGCTTACTTGTCGAGCTTCGCCACTGCCTCGCGGACGAGGTCAGCCGCCTGCGACGGCGTCTCACCCACGCGCACGCCGGCAGCCTCGAGGGCTTCCTTCTTCGCGCGGGCGGTGCCGGCCGAGCCGGTGATGATGGCGCCAGCGTGGCCCATCGTCTTGCCGGGAGGCGCGGTGAAGCCAGCGATGTAACCGACGACCGGCTTCGTGATGTGCTCCTTGATGTAGGCAGCGGCGCGCTCCTCCGCGTCGCCACCGATTTCACCGATCATCACGATGGCGTCGGTCTCCGGATCGTCCTCGAATGCCTGGAGGCAGTCGATGTGCATGGTGCCGACGACCGGGTCGCCGCCAATACCAACCGCGGTGGTGAAGCCGAGATCACGCAGCTCGTACATCATCTGGTAGGTCAAGGTTCCCGACTTCGACACGAGGCCGAGGCGACCGGGGCCGGTGATCGTCGCGGGAATGATGCCGGCGTTCGACTGTCCGGGAGAGATCAGGCCGGGGCAGTTCGGGCCGATGAGACGGGTCTTGCCCGACTTCTTGGCAGCGGTGTAGAACTCGACGGTGTCGTGCACCGGGATGCCCTCGGTGATCACGACGACGAGCTCCATCTCCGCCTCGATAGCCTCGAACACCGCACCCTTGGCGAACTTCGGCGGCACGAACACGACGGAGACGTTGGCGCCGGTAGCTTCCTTCGCCTCACCGACGGTGTTGAACACGGGTACCGGGTCTTCTTCGAAGAGCACCGACTCGCCGCCCTTACCCGGGGTGACACCACCGACGATGCGGGTACCGGACATAATCATGCGCTGCGTGTGCTTGCGGCCTTCTTTACCCGTCATGCCCTGGACAATGACGCGGCTGTTCTTGTCAATAAAGATGGACATGGGTTTCAGTTCCCTTCGCTCGCGAGTTCGGCTGCCTTGCGGGCAGCGCCGTCCATGGTGTCGACGACAGTGATCAGCGGGTGGTTCCGATCGGCGAGGATCTGGAGACCGACGTCGACCGCGTTGCCGTCGAGACGCACGACGATGGGCAGCTTGGCTTCATCACCCAAGATGTCGAGGGCGTTCACGATGCCGTTGGCCACATCGTTGCAGGCGGTGATGCCGCCGAAGACGTTGACGAACACCGACTTCACCTGGGGGTCGGACATGATGATGCGCAGACCGTTGGCCATCACCTCGGCCGACGCACCGCCGCCGATGTCGAGGAAGTTGGCGGGCTTCGGCTGGCCAGGGAGATCCTCACCAGCGCCGGCCACGACGTCGAGGGTGCTCATGACGAGGCCCGCGCCGTTGCCGATGATGCCGACGGTGCCGTCGAGCTTCACATACTGGAGGCCGTATTCCTTGGCCTGCTTCTCGAGGTCTGCCGCACCGGAGGACTGATGGTATTCGTCACGATCAGCGTGGCGGAAGTCGGCGTTGTCGTCGAGGGTGACCTTGCCGTCGAGTGCCAGCACCAGGCCGGATGCAGTGCGCACGAGGGGGTTCACTTCGACGAGGGTGGCGTCGGTTTCCTTGAAGGTCGTCCACAGCTTCTGGAGGACGGCACCGATGCGCTCGTAGTCCTCCTCCTTGAAGCCGGCTTCCTTGAGGATTTCAGCGGCCTTGGCTTCGTCGATGCCGACGATGGGGTCGAGCTCCACCTTCGCGAGAGCCTCGGGGCGCTCCTTCGCGAGCGTCTCGATATCCATGCCACCTTCGCGGCTGCACATGGCCAGGAAGCAACGCTGGGCGCGGTCGAGCAGGATGGAGAAGTAGAATTCCTCGGCGATCTGCGCGCCGGGGCTCAACATGACGGTTTCGACGGTGTGGCCCTTGATGTCCAGACCGAGGATCTGCTCAGCAACCTGAGCGACTTCGTCCCTAGACTTGGCGACTTTGACGCCGCCGGCCTTGCCGCGTCCGCCAGTGCGGACCTGAGCCTTCACGACAACGGTGCCGCTGCCGAGGGTTTCATGGGCGTCGAGAGCTTCATTGACGGTAGTAGCTGTGCGGCCGGGCAGTACGGGAACGCCGAAGCGTTCGAACAGGGCGCGCGCCTGGTATTCCAGGAGATCCACTATGACTCCTCAGGGAGGGGATGGTTTCTTGCGTCACCAGGTTACTAGGTGATCCGCATACACTTGCAGCGGCCCCGAACCTTCACGACGATGGCAATTTTCGAACCTGGTGTTTGAGAACAACCTGAGAAATGCTAAGGTTCCGTTCGGTTCCAGATTTTTGAGGAGTAACGTGAGCGCAGTTTCCGGAAACGCACCGCGACGCGGTGTCACCGATGCCATCCTCGACGACGACATCGAGGAAATCACGTCAACACCCTCGCGTGCGAAACGCGGCCGACGCGCGCGTCGGCTGAGCAAGGGCGCTATTGCTGGCGTTGTCGCCGGCACCCTCGCCGTCGGAACCCTCTTCACTTTCGCCTTCGTATCCCGAAGCGGCCAGGACGCGTCGCTGGAGTCCATCGACGCCGACGCTGCCGTGCCCGCGGCTGCCGTTGAAGCCGCACGTGTCGGCTTTGCAGACCGCTCGAAGGATGCGTCGCGCACCGCGTTGCGCGAGAGCATCAGCGGCGCAGCGGCCAATGAGAACGCCCGTAAGCGCACGGCGTCGATTGACGAGGCCGCTAGCGATGCGCTCGCTGCAGAGACGAAAGACAGCGCGCAAGAGCGCGAGCGTCTCATGGATGAAGACTTGAAGCTGGTCAGCAAGCAGGCCGACAAGCTGAAGAAAGAAGCCGAAGAGGCCGAGAAAGTGCTCGCGGCGGCGCGTAGCGCCAAAGGCAATGCCGTGACTGGCATGAGCACGGAAGACGTCGCAATACTCAGCTCCAGCGGCGCCTCGATGCCGGTCAAGCAGAACTTCCGGATCGGCGCCGGCTTCGGTCAGCGTGGCCTGTGGGCCCGCTACCACACCGGCCAGGACTTCCCCGCGCCGGTCGGAACGCCGGTGTACGCCGTCTCCTCGGGCGTGGTTCTCAGCTCTACTGCCGGCTCGTGGGCGGGCACCAACGTGGTCATTCAGCACAAGAGTGGCGCCACGCTCTCCGCACACCTGTCGCGCCGCGTCGTTTCCCCTGGCGACGCGGTCAAGCCCGGCCAGATCATCGGCTACGTGGGCGCCACCGGCCGAGCCTTCGGTCCCCACCTGCACTTCGAGTACTACCCCAACGGCACCACGCCCGGCGACGTCTACTCCGCTTCCAACCCGATGACATTCCTGCGCAGCCTGGGCGCACGCTGAGCCTGACGCACTCTCGAGCGGTTCTGCCAACAAGATTGGCAGAACCGCTTTATGTATTCCAACAACCTTTACGCAAGAGCCGTACCGTTTACCAGAAGCCACGGTCCAACCTGAGCTATTTCCCGGCACATCTTTGCGCCAATGTAGCAACAGTGCTAACGTCCTTGTCAGGTACGATTTGCCAAGAAGCCCTCAGGCCAATACACAAGTGAACCTCGTGCACACCTCCGGGCCGGTAGGAGAGAACATGAGATTTCGCGGACGAACACTTGCTGCAGCCACCGGAGTCTGCTTAGCGCTAGGCGGGGGGATCGCTACACTGCCTGCGGAGGGAGCAGACAGGCCCTTCCCCGACTACACACTGAGCTATGAGTGGATTCACGGCAAAGTAGACCCCAATTGGAAGCCAGGCGATGCCGGTGACGGTTGCGTGCGGTCGGACGATCTCACCGTCACACATCTCTCAACGTTCGCCTTTGGCGCCACAATCGAACCCTGTGACGGCGTGCGCACCACGATGACGTTTGCGTACTCAGATTCAAAGCCAGATCCGATGAAGTACGAACCGACACTGGAGTTCCGTTGGGGCACCACCTGGCAGTACAAGAAACGCAATGAAAACGGCCCTTGGATTTGGAAGCCTGTCGAGAACCTCCGTGTCAACGGCCAGCCAGTGAGCACCGAGCTGTACGACTACAAGACGCAGGAGGGCACCGTCGTCAAGAATTCCGACGGCACTTGGCGTCACGTGGGTGGTCGCGAGTCCAGCTATTTCGAGCCCAAACACATCGTATTCGACGCCACAATGGAGTTCGACGAGCAGTACACCTTTACCTGGGATGCCTATCTCCCCGCCGATGCTGATTACGGTGGCATCAGCATCGGCACCGGTTCAACAGGTGACACCCAAGGCGGAGTGATTGGTGCGAAAGCCAACGGGCTCAACGTCGTTATTCCTGCGGCAGTGGACTACCGCTACGTACTGGACAGCGAGTACCGAGCTGCCTTGGGCATCGGAGAGGTGGATGATTCAGGACAGCCAGTCAAAATCCCGAATCGTGGCTTGGCGTCCTGGGGCGGCCCCATCGAAGGCTCTACCTACACGACGGTGTCTTGTCTCGAGGAAGAGGGCCAGCATCTTGCGCCTGTGCTGAGCAAGCAAGCTACCACCTCTATCTACCCAGAGCTCACGAAGTACCCCAGCATCACTGGCTCGGAGGTCACCTTCCGGGATCGGGCCTACAGCTATGCCCTCGCACGATACCCGTATGAGTTCTACATCGGGCAGCCTGGCAATTGGGCTTCCCTCGCTGGTATGCGCATGATGAACTACGACGATGCCACTGGCAAGTTCAGCGACTTCGGGGACAAAGACATTCCGTATAAGCCGACATTTGAGTCGGTGCGACGCGACATCCCGGGCTACCACTACGTCGATAATGACTTGCCGCTGCTTGCTGACGGCAGAATGGACATGCCCGGTTACAAGCACGTCAAAGCTCCGAACTTGAAGCTCAGCTACCACAAGTATTCTCGTGCAACCGCACCTGCGGGCACTGACGCTAGCTTCGACGGTGAAACGCAGCATCTCTACTTCACCTATGCCCCCAACCCGGGCACTTTCGAGGTTTCGAAAACCAATCAGCAAGGCGAGGCCCTGGCAGGTGCGAAGTTCGAGCTCTACAAGCTCGTTGATGACAAGCCGAGCGCTTGTGGCGTTCAACCCGATATGACGAACGTTGAGGAGCACGTTGTGTGTGATGTCCGCACACCGGCCAACGATGCCGAACTGCGGGACATGCTCGCCACCAAGCCCACTGGGTGCGCGACGAAGAAGATGCAAAAGCTTACGCTCGATGGATTCGACCCCGAGGGCACCTTCACGACGGGCGCTGACGGGCGTTTTACTCCGGCTGGCGATCCTGCACTGTTGCCTGGCCAGTACTTGTTGCGTGAAGTCTCTGCGCCTGAGCCGCACAAGATCTTGAACGAGTTCATCCCATTTGAGCTCCAAGTCCAGGCGGGCAAGGACGACGCTGGCGAGACAGTGTCGAAGGCAGTGCCAGCGCATGTGGACGTCGTGAACTACACGGAACCTCCGGAACCGACGCCTACGCCAACGCCGGAACCGACTCCTACACCGACGCCTACACCGACCCCGACTCCCCCTGCCACCCCTGTCAAGCCTAAGCCGGGACTCCCCCGCACTGGAGCCGGCTCGGAGAGCACGTGGCTTCCAGGATTCATGACGGTGGTCGTGGCCGGTACCGTGGCTGTGCTCGACACCCGCAAGAACGACTGACTACGGCATCTACAGCTTCTCCATCGGAGAATGCTTGAGGCTCATGCGTTTCATACCCGCGGAGCCGAAATCGATGTCGGCCTTGGCGTCGGCGCCGAACCCCATCACGGCAAGTACCGTGCCAAGGCCGAACTTCGCATGCAGCACCTTGTCGCCGGAGCGCACTTCGAGCACAGGGCGCGGCGTGCTGCTCTTCCCAAACCCCGCGGGCTGTTCCTGCATGCGCGATCGCGATTGCTTCGTGCGCGTCGCAGCCGACGCCGCCCACGTCGTCGAGGATTCACCCGTGCGCTGCCAATCCAGCACATGGGCGGGGATCTCGTCGAGGAATCTCGACGCCGGGTTGTACATCGGCTGCCCAAACACCATGCGCACCGTGGCCCGCGACAGGTACAGCCGCTTGCGGGCTCGCGTGATGCCGACGTAGGCGAGCCGCCGCTCCTCCTCGAGCTCGTCGTTGGACGTCATCGCGCGCTGGTGCGGGAAGATGCCCTCTTCCAAGCCTGTGAGGAAGACGGTGTCGAACTCGAGCCCCTTCGCGGTGTGCAACGTCATGAGCGTCACCACCCCGGAGTCGTCGTCGGGCACCTGGTCGGAATCCGCGACGAGCGCCACCCGCTCTAAGAACGCCTCGATGGAGTCATCAGGCTCGGGCATGCCCACGAGCAGCTCCGAGCTCTCGTCTTCGTCGAGATCGACGGTGTTCGCTGCGGCGACGAACTCTGCCGCGACGTTCACAAGCTCTTCGAGGTTCTCCAGCCGGGTGGCGTCTTGGGGGTCGGTCGATGCCTGCAGTTCCGGCACATACTTCGACTCTTTGAGTAGCCCGAGCAGCACCTCGTCGGCGCTCTCCCCCGCGTCGGCGTGGGCGCGCGCCTGGTCGATGATATCGACGAACGCCTTGATCTGGTTGAGGCTGCGTGTGGCGAGCTGGGCCTCGTCGGCTCGTCGCAGTGCCTCGAAAAACGTGATGCGTTCCCGCGCCGCGAAGTTCGCGACGGCGGACTCTGCCCGGTCGCCAATCCCGCGCTTCGGCACGTTCAGAATGCGCCGCACCGACACGTCGTCGGCAGGGTTCACCACCGCCCGCAGGTACGCGATGGCGTCCTTGATCTCTTTGCGCTCGTAGAAGCGCACACCGCCCACCACCTTGTATGGCAGGCCGACGCGGATGAACACCTCCTCCAGCGCGCGAGACTGCGCGTTCGTGCGGTAAAACACCGCGGTGTCACCGTAGTTGCTGACCTGCTCATCACGCAGGCGGTCGATCTCCGTCGCGATGAACTGCGCCTCGTCGTGCTCCGAATCGGCAACCCATCCGACGATGGGCTCGCCCTCGCCGAGATCGCTCCATAGCTGCTTGTCGCGCCGCCCCTTGTTGCGAGCAATGACGGCGTTGGCAGCGGTGAGCACGTTGCCCGTCGAGCGGTAGTTCTGGTCCAGCACGATGGTCTCGGCGCCGGGGAAATCAGCCTCGAAATCGAGAATGTTACGGATGGTGGCGCCCCGGAATGCGTAGATGGACTGATCGGAATCGCCCACCACCATCAGCTCCGCGGGCTCCACCGTCGGCGTGCCATCAGCAAGCCCGACGGTGGCCTCACCACACAGCTCACGCACCAGCGCGTACTGGGCGTGGTTGGTGTCTTGGTACTCATCGACGAGGACATGGCGGAAGCGGCGACGGTACCGCTCGCGCACGTCGGGGAATGCTTGGAGGAGGTTGACCGTCGTCATGATGAGGTCGTCGAAATCTAGAGCTCCGGCTGCCTGGAGCCGCGCCTGGTAGGCCGCATAGGCCTCGGCGTATAGCTTCTGCTGCGGAGTGACTGCTTGCGCCTGCGCGGTTTCGTGGTCGACGAGTTCGTTTTTGTAGTTACTCACCGCATTGAGCACGCTGCGCACTGGGAACCGCTTCGGGTCGGCTTCCAAATCGCGAAGCACCAGCGACATGAGGCGCTTGGCGTCGGCGTCGTCGTAAATCGAAAAGCTCTTGGACAGGCCGAAGCGGTCGATGTCAGCTCGCAAGATGCGCACGCACGCCGAGTGGAAGGTGGACACCCACATCAGCTTCGCTCGGTTGCCGACGAGCTCGATCACGCGCTCGCGCATCTCGGCGGCGGCCTTGTTGGTGAAGGTGATAGCCAAGATTGAGCCGGGGTGGACGTCGCCATGCCCGACGAGGTAGGCGATGCGCCTGGTGAGCACCCGCGTTTTTCCAGAGCCGGCGCCAGCCACGACGAGCACCGGCCCCCCGGCGTGCGTGACAGCACGACGCTGGGGCGCGTTCAAGCCGTCGAGTAGCTCCTCGTCGGAGACATGACGCACACTCCCGGTGTGTTCACGCGGGGGCTCTGCCCCGGATGGTGACTCCGGCTGGAAGACGGCGGCGAGGTCGGGAAACAGCGATTCAGACATGGCGTTGCCAAGCCTACTGTGCAGCACTGACTCGACGCTTCGTTCGTGGTCTAGGCTGAGCACCATGCCTGCACCGCATCGTCCCTCCACTCGGCAACGTCTGAGAACGGTGGTCAGCCGTGGCGCCGTGCTCGTAGTCATCGCGCAGATCATCCTCATGGCGGCGCTCACCGCGTTCGAAGCGCTGCGCAAGAAACACCGCAAATCCCGGAAGTTCCCCACCAGCGAGCCGCAGCCCATCATCATCGACGGCAACGAGCTGCAGGTGTACACCTACGGCCAAGATCTCTACGAAGACATGATCGAGGCCATTGACGCGGCCACCGACCGCGTCTACTTTGAGACGTTCATCTGGAAATCTGACCAGTGGGGCAAGCGGGTCAAGGATGCCCTCATTCGCGCCTCCGAGCGCGGCGTCGAGGTGTACGTGATTCGGGACACCTTCGCGAACCTCGTAGTCAATCGCAGTTTCTATCGCTTCCCCAAGGGCATTCATCAACTGCGCTTCCCCCTCATTCGCGGCATCTTCGGCCCACGGAATTGGGGGTTCGATCACCGCAAGCTGCTCATCGTCGACGGCAAGGTCGGGTTCATCGGGGGCTACAACGTCGGCAGCCTCTACGCCACGGGCTGGCGCGACACCCACCTGCGGGTCGTCGGCCCCGATGCTTCGGAACTCGAGAATGCGTTCATCGACTTCTGGAACAGCCACCGTCGCAAGCAGCACCCCGTCATCGATCAGAACCCCAGGCGGAGCTGGTTCTCGAAGTTGCGCATCCACCGCAACTCGCCGCGTATCGCGGTCTACCCCATCCGCAATATGTACCTCGAGGCCATCGACCGCGCCACTGACCGCATCTGGATGACGCACGCCTACCTCATTCCCGACGACGACCTCATCGACGCGCTGCGTCAGGCGTCGCGGCGGGGGGTTGATGTGCGCATCATCGTCCCCGAGCGCTCGAACCACGTGGTGGCTGACTGGCTCTCCCGCGGTTGGTACACACGCCTATTGCGGGCGGGCATCCGCCTCTTCCTCTACGAACACGCCATGGTGCACGCCAAAACGGCGACGATGGATGGCGCGTGGGTGACTATCGGCACCGCGAACCTCGACCGGCTGAGCCTCGTCGGCAACTACGAAGCGAACCTCGAAATCGCCGACGAAACCCTCGCCGCACACATGGAAGAGATCTTCCACATGGACCTGTCGAACTGCTACGAACTCACGCTCGACATGTGGCAGCAACGCTCGTGGGTAGCGAAACTCACGGAAGCATTCCTCAGCCCCTGGCGCCCAATCTTCTGATCACACAAACACTGCGATGGCCGCGTTGAGGAACGTGAGCCCAAAGATCGTGAAGAACATGCCGTTGCTGACCTGCTCCTTCGAGCGCTGAGCCAGTACGCAACCAAACACCACCAAAAGCACGACGAGCTTGATGCCGACCTTCATGTGGTTCACATCTGCGTCGCGCATTTCATTCACTGCGACGAGCAAGAGCCCGCTGATAAGCATGGTCAGTGCTCCGTGCCACATGGCCGGGTTGATGGAACGCACCGGGCCCTTCAGCTGTACAAAGGCGCCACCGAACAGCGCCGCGAAACCGACCAGATGAAACAACAGCAGCACGTCACGCAAAATCTCCATGGCCCGGACCCTAACAGCTTGTTCGCAGGTAGAGGAATTAGTCGCCATCGGGAACGACCGTTTTGGGAATGCGCCACGCGTGTGAAAGAGTGAAGGCATGTTCACTTTGATTGCATACCTCATCGTCGGTGCCGTTGCCGGATCTATTGCCAAGGCACTCGTGCCCGGCGAACAGGGTGGCGGATTCTTCATGACCGCGCTGCTCGGCATCGTCGGCGCCTTCGTCGGCGGACTGCTCGGCCAGTTCGCCTTCGGCGATAAGTTCGACAAGATCTGGTCGTTCAGCGGCCTGGTCACCGCCATCATTGGCGCTGTCATCGTCCTGCTCGTCTACGGCTTCCTCACCAAGAAGAAGGCCTGATTCGGAGCCTTTTTCCAACGTCTAAACCCAGCGCGGGGGGGGGCAGCGGGGGGCGCCCCCCCCGCCTGGGGGAAAATTTTTTTTTT
>JAEZVO010000065.1 GCA_023443125.1 Actinomycetes bacterium | reverse complement strand
CCCGTCGGTTTGGGAGCAGGGAACAACGGGCCGATCCGTGCCCAGACTTCGTCAGAGATCACATCGCGCGACACGTCCCAATTCTCGCGCGAAACACCCCCAGACCCCTTTAGCAACACGCCCTAGGTAGCGGAGCTGAATCGAAGCTGTCGCTCGGGGAATACGGAGGCAGTGGAGACGCAAACCCACAAAATGGCCTAGCACAGCCCATCCCAGCACTTGCGCATATCCATCCAGAGAACAGTAAAACTCCTAGTGAAATGGGTTTCACTAGGGGTTTTAGGTTGTGGAGCATAGGGGACTCGAACCCCTAACTTCCACCTTGCAAAGGTGGCACTCTACCAGTTGAGTTAATGCCCCAAGGACGCCCGGTAAGTATAGCCACGGTTGCGCGCTCTTCCGCAACTCAGACGTCCCACGCGAACCGCGAAGTTGACCGTTATCCTCCACGCCTGCAAGAAAACGCTGAAAAGCGGGGGTCAGTAGCTTCTTGTGGAGGATAACGGTCAGTTTCTCGGGGTCATCGCCCACACCGTCGAGGAGGATCAGGCGTGCTGGGGGCTCTTTGCGCCCTCGCGCGCCTCGAATGACTCCGGTACCTCGAGGTTCTCGAGACGCACCTGCTGGTACTTCTCGTGCTCGGGGTATAGCTCGTCCTTCAACGGGTTGCGGCGGTACTTCACCATCATGATGACCTGGTAGACGAACACGGCGACGTTGCTGGCCAGCGCGATGAACGACACGACGAACAATGCAGTAGCGCTACGCGAGGTGGCGACGGCGAAGCGCGAGCTCGTGACGAACGTCGGCACGGCCATCGTGAACATCATCCACAGCGCCAGCGTGCTCGCGCGGTGTTGCAGCCAAGCGCCCTTCTTAATGAAGAACGCGGGGATCGTGCATGAGATCAGCAGCGCTGCACCGGCGTAGAAGGAGTGGTCGCCGACGCAGTTGTAGACGTAGGCGAAGTTCCACAGGTCGTAGGCGATGATCCAGAACCACAGCATGTCGGGCCAAATCATGTCCTTGCTCTTCGAGCGCGAGATGAAGATGCCGGTCCAGCCGCAAATCGTGACGAGGTTGAGCAGACCTGCGATGCCGTTCATGACGTTCCACGAGCCCGAAAGCATGTAGACGCCGTCGACGATGCCGTCGGCACCCATAGCGCCGACCTGGAAATCACGGATACAGGCCTCGAGGATGTTGATCGCCAAAATGGCCGGCGGGAACACTAACGCCCACTTGTTGGCCGCGATCTTCGGGTGATACCGCAGCAGCATGAAACCGAGCACGCCAGCGAGTGCCGAGTACACCTTCACCCAGTGGAACCACGTACCGGTCGACGAGCCGCTGCCGGCCGTCGTCGGCCAGACGAAGAGAGTGAGCAGGAGTGGCAGCACAATGAACACCGCCTGTGCGACGCCACGAGAACGCCTCGTTACTTCGTTGATGCCGATCAGTGCGCCGAGTACGACCAACCAGGCGACCCACGCGTACCAGGGATTGCTTCATACAGGAACATGTTGGCCTCCGTTCGAGAATCGTCTCCCTGCGACCTCCGCTGGCCATGGACACTTTTCGGGAAGTGTCCACCACGAGCCCCCACGAGGTGCCATGTCCGACGCCGTACCCTCGACGCCCCATGTGCTCGGGCGTGCGCTGAAGCAGATGCTCGCCGAAACGTCGCTCGACAAGGTCACCGTTGCAGCCCTCTGCCGACGCTGTGGTCTCACGCGGCAGACGTTCTACAACCACTTCGGTGACATCAGAGAGCTCGCTGTGTGGGTGTTCACCACTGAGGTCGCCAACCACATCCTGAGCCACGCGAGCCTCGCTGAGTGGGAGGAGGGTTTTGAGCGCCTGCTGGTGTATCTCGCCGACCACCGCGAGCAGACCTACGCGGTCACCGAGCCGCTCGGGCTTCGTGACCTCGAACGCTTTTTCTACTACAACCTGCGCGAGATGATGCGGGCGATCGTCGCCGAGCTGAGCGGCGACCTCACCCTCCGTCCCGCAGACCGCAGTTTCATCGTCGACCATTTCACACTCACCGTGCTCGGTCATCTCCTCCATTGGCTCGCTGGTGGTATGCGCACCGATCCGATGCGGCTGGCGGCCGACCTCGAGTTCATCCTCCATGGCCAGGTCCGGCAAGCGCTGGAGCGGCTGGCAGTTCGACGAGACTGAGCCACCGTCGCGCCTGTGCAGCCATGCGGCGGTGGCTGGGTGCCCGTCTGCAGACGATCCGCGTCGAGAATGTGACAAGCTACATGGGTGACGAGTCTCGTGCTGACCTTCCCCGACATCGACCCCGTAGCGCTCCGCCTCGGGCCGCTGCAGATTCACTGGTACGCCATCATGTACCTCATCGGCTTCGCGGTGGGATATTTCCTCATGCGCCGCAGGCTCACCCACGAGCCGTTCCGCTCCATCACGAAACCTGAGCCGTACAGCAAGGAATTCGTCGAGGACATCCTGACCACCGTCATCATCGGCGTCCTCGTCGGCGGCCGCCTGGGCTACTGCATCTTCTACAAGCCCGCCTACTACGCTGCCAACCCCGTCGACATCTTCAAAGTCTGGGACGGAGGCATGAGCTTCCACGGCGGCGCCATCGGCGTATTCATCGGCTTCATCTACCTCGCGTGGCGGCGGAAGCGCCCCATGCTGCAGATCGCCGACTTCGTGGTTCCCGCAGTGCCCCTCGGTCTCATGTTCGGCCGGCTCGGGAACTTCATCAACGGAGAACTGTGGGGCCGACCCGCTCCCGACGGGCTCCCCTGGGCGATGATTTTCCCCACCGGAGGCGACGTGGCGCGTCACCCGTCGCAGCTCTACCAGGCACTCATGGAAGGGCTGCTGCTGTTCCTCGTCGTGTGGTTCTACGCGGCGAAGCGCAACCGCTACCGCGGGCAAGTGTCGGGGCTATTCGTGGCTGGCTACGGGCTGGCTCGATTTGTGGGCGAGTACTTCCGCGAGCCGGATGCGCACCTGGGCTACCTCAGCTTGGGCCTCAGCATGGGACAGTGGCTGTCGCTGCCGATGGTGGTCGCCGGCATCATTCTGTTCAGCTGGGCGTCCGCGAAGCGGATTGATGACACTGAAGACGCGGCTGCCGTGGATGAAGAGCCGGAGGAACCGCAGGAGTCCGATGCGCCGGAGGAGATAGAGGAGCCAGAAGAGTCAGCGGAAGAGGTGTCCGACGACGAGTGAGGGCGCCTCATCCCGCTGGTTGAGCAGCCGCCGCAGGCGGCGTATCGAAGCTCGGGGCAGCATCTCGATACGCGCCTTCGGCGCTACTCGATGGACAGGGAGACACGGTGGTTGAGTAGCCCACGAAGTGGGCGTATCGAAACCCGCACGCGTCACATGCATCACCGGAGCAGCCTGGCTTTGCAAGGCTTGCAAGCCTGTGGATATGTGGACAACTCTCAGTGAGCCCACGCTGGGAAATGCGGTCTACAAGCCAATACGCATCTATTCCGCGCTGTGGAGAACCCTGTGGATGGCGCGTCGCTACGCAACCTGCCGCGCCGCCGCCAGCGTCTGCCCGATGTACCCTGCCCCGAAGAGCACCACGTGCACCAGCAGCATGTGGAGCTGGTGCATCGGCACCCGCTCGCGCCAGCCGTCGGCCAGGGGGCTCACCTCCTGGTAGCCTTGCATCGTCGCGTCGAGATGCGCCGAGCCGAACACATGGAGCGCCGCGAGGTCGGTCTCGGCATGCCCGCCATGCGCGTGGGGGTCGATGAGCGTGCCCACCGTCCCCGACGCCGCACGTGCCCACACGATGTTGCCGCCCCACAAGTCACCGTGCGTGCGCGCCACCGCCGCTCCGCGCTCTACGCACAACGCCGGCTGGGGCGCGTCGAACTCTCCGGCTGCGACGCGTTCCACGACCTGCGCGACGACCCGTCGTGCAGAGGTGTCCATCGCGCGCGCCTTGCGTAGGTAGGGCTCGAGTTTCGTTTCGGCGAAGAACTCCCCAAACGACTCCCACTGGGGCTCCGACGCCAGCGGCGCCGGCATGCTCGCCTCCCAGTTCTGCCTGAGCCCAGGTGGGCCGGCTCCCCACCAGTCCGCGCCGGCCGCGTGCGTCGCAGCCAACCCGCGGCCAAACTCGCGCGCATCCTCCCGCGACGGAAACCCCTCCGCGAGCAGGCGCGTCTCGAGCCACGTGTCGCCCACATTCATGAGTTCCGCGACGGGGGCGCCACCCGCGTCGGTCAACCACAGCAACCCGGCCGCCTCCGCTGCGATGGCTTCCTTCGAGTCCTGTTTGCGAAACGTCTCCATGCAGCCACCCTAGCGACGCGCTGTCGCCCGACCCGACGAGCCGTCGCTCATGCAGCCTCGTCCGACCGGGCTGGACCAGTCTGCTGGCAAACTGGCTGGCACACACGCCGTCAGAAGGGGTTCCGCCTGCGCCCAGGGCGTGCTCGCGCTCCTGTTCAACACCGTCGTGCTCGCGATGGTGGTTACGATCATCCTCAGCTGATCAGCCGACAGCGCGTCGCGTAAGCTGGAGGCATGAGTGATCGATCCGATGTCGTCTCCTGGCTCACCGACATGGACGGCGTGCTCGTCCATGAGAACCACGCGCTGCCTGGTGCGCGTGAGCTCATCAACCAGTGGAACCAGCGCGGCACGGAGTATCTCGTGCTCACTAACAACTCCATCTTCACCCCGCGCGACCTCTCCGCTCGCCTGCATGCCTCCGGCCTCGAAGTTCCGGAGCAGCGGGTGTGGACGTCGGCCCTTGCCACTGCGGATTTCCTGAAGCGTCAGCAGCCCGGAGGCACCGCGTATGTTGTCGGGGAAGCGGGCCTGATTACCGCCATGCACGAGTCCGGGTTCGTCATGACGGACCGCTCGCCGGATTTCGTCGTCCTCGGCGAAACCCGCACCTACTCCTTTGAGCAAATCACGACGGCCATTCGCCTCATTCTGGGTGGTGCAAGGTTCATCGCGACGAACCCCGACCCGACGGGGCCCAGCGCCGACGGCGTGCTCCCAGCCACCGGCGCCATCATCGCGCTGGTGAAGGCGGCGACGAACCGCGCGCCGTACGTCGTCGGAAAACCCAACCCGATGATGTTCCGCTCCGCGCTCAACCGCATCGGCGTGCACTCGGAAACCACTGGCATGATCGGCGATCGCATGTCCACCGACATCGTCGCTGGCATGGAGGCCGGCCTCCACACGGCGCTTGTACTGACCGGGATCGAGACGCACGAGAGCATGGAGGAATACCCGTTCCGTCCCTCCGAGGTGCTGGAGGGTGTCTTCGAGCTGGTGGACGACTGGGCGCCCGACCTCGATGCTCTCGACGAGGAGCCCGAGCTGCCGTAAGGGCTGAGGCTGGAGGTCGGCCACGAACCCGAAACTTGTAGGGGTAGAACTCCTGAATTTGTAGGATTGAGAATCCCGAATCTGTAGGGATATGATCGGTGCGTGGATATACACAGCCGCATTCAGGCTGACTACCGACCGCGCATTGCCGACGCGGCTCTTCAAGAGCTGCTGCAAACCTTCGGGGCCGTGTGTGTCGAAGGGCCAAAGTGGTGTGGCAAAACGTGGACTTCGGCCTTTCATAGCGGGAGCTCGACGATGCTGGCTAGCCCCGCGGGAAATTTTCAACAGCGACAGCTGGCCAAGCTCGACCCATCCCTCGTTCTAGCTGGTCAGACGCCTCGACTTATCGACGAGTGGCAGGAAGTCCCCGAGATATGGGACGCGGTTCGGTTCGAGGTAGATGCGCGTGCAGACGTTGGACAGTTCATCCTTACTGGTTCTTCCACACCCCAGCGCAAGGGCGTGCTGCATTCTGGAGCCGGCCGAATAGCACGGTTGCGTATGCGCCCAATGAGTTTGGCGGAATCGGGCCAATCGTCTGCGGAAATTTCGTTGCAGAGGTTGGTCGAAGGCGAAGTGCAAAACGTGGCGACGGGCGCGGTGGCGCTCGAGAGCCTCATTGCGGCCATTCTGCGCGGAGGATGGCCGGCGTCGCAGAGCCTTCCTCTCGAGAGAGCGGCAGCGCTCCCCAAAGCCTACCTTGAGGCCATAGTCAACGACGACGTACATCGACTAGACGATACGGTGAGGCAATCGAAGAAACTGTGGTTGCTGTTGCGGTCCTTGGCGCGAAACGAATCAACCACTGCCTCCAACCGAACATTGGCCCGAGACATCAGTGCCGTTGATGATGCATCGCTGGATCTCGGCACCGTCGGGACCTATCTCGACATCTTCGATCGTCTCTTTCTATTGGATAACCAACCCCCATTTGCTCCCAATCTTCGTTCCAACATCAGGGTGAAGCAAGCTGAGAAGCGGCACTTTGTGGATCCATCGCTCGCTGCTGCGTTGCTGGGTGCAACGAAGGAAGGACTGCTCAACGACCTTCCAACGCTGGGGTTTCTATTTGAGTCGCTCGTCGTGCGTGACCTGCGCGTATATGCCGAATCCTTCGGGGCGACGGTCACGCACTACCAGGATTACGGTGACCGTGAAGCGGATGCCGTCGTGGAGCTTCCAGATGGGCGTTGGGCGGCGGTCGAAGTCAAGCTGGGTGCTGGGCAGATCGACGAGGCCGCCCGTCATCTCGTGCATCTTCGAGAAGCCCTGGAAAACGACACGAATGCCCGCCCCCCGAGCGTCCTCTGTGTGATTTCCGGGCTTTCCACGGCAGCCTATCGACGTGAGGACGATGTAGTCGTGGTGCCGATCACGGCGCTGGGCCCTTGAGCAATAACGATGGAAGCGGCGGCAAGGCCCCATAGCGCGCCGACCCCATGGTGCGGGGGACTACGTTGCGACGATGGTCGGGGCGCTGGAAACGCCCCTCAAGCGGCGTACAACGGATTTCGCGTGTCGACGATGCGCGATCTGGCGCCCGGTCGCGGTATGCTTGACGTTGGCCGTCGGATCGACGGCCGTGGCATGTAAGGAGTACGCGTGGATCACGACGAGTCCACCCCGATTGACGCGACGGATGCAGTCGTCGATCTCGACGGTCAGCCCGAGAGCACAGTGTCTGGCGACTACGACGCCGACCAGATCTCGGTCCTTGAAGGCCTGGAGGCGGTACGCAAGCGCCCAGGCATGTACATCGGCTCCACCGGCGAGCGCGGCCTCCACCATCTCGTATACGAGATCGTCGATAACTCCGTCGACGAGGCCCTGGCCGGCTACTGCTCCCAGATCAACATCGAGCTGCTCGACGACGGGGGCGTGCGCGTCATCGACAACGGCCGCGGCATTCCCGTCAAGGAACACCCCGTTGAGAAGATCCCGACGGTCACCCTCGTCCTCACCGTGCTCCACGCAGGCGGCAAATTCGGTAATGGCGGCTATAAAGTCTCGGGCGGTCTGCACGGCGTCGGCTCGTCCGTCGTGAACGCGCTATCCGAGAGATTCATCGTCGAAGTGCGTCGAGACGGGCACCTCTACCGACAGGAATTCCAGCTCGGAGTTCCGGTGTATGAATTGGAGACCGTCCGCGAGCTTGCCGACGGTGAATCCACCGGCACCACTATTACGTTCTACCCATCGTCGGAAATTTTTGAAACAACGCGGTTTAGCTACGACACCCTGGCGAATCGCTTCCGCGAAATGGCGTTCCTGAATAAGGGTCTGCGCATCATTCTCGACGACCGTCGCTCGGATGCCACCGTCGAGGCCGCCGAGGGCGAAGACACGAGCGACGACGTCACCAGCGATCCCGACGACATCAGCCACGACGAGTTCCATTACGCCGAAGGCCTGAAGGACTACGTGCGATTCGTCTCGAAGGGTAAAGAGCCGGTACACAACTCCATCATTGATATGGAGGCGCACGCTCCCGATCAGGGCATGAGCCTGGAAATCGCGATGCAGTGGAATATGTCGTACTCGTCGAACGTGTACACATTCGCGAATACCATTTCCACCCACGAAGGCGGCACGCACGAAGAGGGATTCCGCGCCGCACTCACGAACACCGTGAATAAGTGGGGCGAAAACTGGGGCATGATCAAAAAGAAGGAAGATCGCGTCTCCGGCGACGATATCCGCGAAGGCCTCACCGCAATTATTTCGATTAAAGTGGCCGAACCGCAGTTCGAGGGCCAGACGAAAACGAAGCTCGGCAACACCGAAGCACGCACCTTCGTGCAGCGCGTCATGTGGGAGAAGCTGGGCGACTGGTTCGAGCTCAACCCCGCCGAGGGCAAAGACATTATCCGCAAGTCGCAGGCTGCCGCTCAGGCGCGCATCGCCGCCCGCAAGGCACGCGACATGGCGCGTAACCGCAAGGGCCTCCTCGGCGGCGGCGGTCTCCCCGGCAAGCTGGTGGACTGCTCGTCGCGCAACCCTGAAGAGTGCGAGATGTTCATCGTCGAGGGTGACTCCGCCGGCGGCTCGGCCCGCGGTGGTCGAGACCCGCGCACGCAAGCCATCCTGCCCATCCGCGGCAAGATCTTGAACGTCGAGAAGGCGCGCCTGGACAAGATCCTCGCCAATAAGGAAGTCGAGGCCATCATCAACGCGCTCGGCACCGGCGCGCAAGAAGACTTCGACATCGACCGGCTCCGCTACCACAAGCTCGTGCTCATGGCCGACGCCGACGTCGACGGCGCGCACATCCGCACGCTGCTGCTCACGCTGATCTTCCGGTTCCTGCGTCCGCTTATCGAGGCCGGCCACGTGTACCTTGCGCAGCCGCCGCTATTCAGGTTGCGTTGGACGAATGCGCCGCACGAGCTGGCATACACCGACGCCGAACGTGACGCACTGTGCGAGGCCGGCCTGGCGGCTGGCAAGAAGCTCCCGCAGGTCAACCCCATCCAGCGCTACAAGGGCCTCGGCGAGATGAACGCCGACGACCTGTGGGAGACGACGATGGACCCCGAAAACCGCATCCTGCTCCAGGTCACCATGGACGACGCTGCCGCAGCCGACCGGATGTTCTCCATCCTGATGGGCGAAGACGTCGAGCAGCGACGCACCTTCATTCAGCGCAACGCTCGCGACGTGCGCTTCCTGGACATCTGAGGAAGAAGCTATGGCAGACGAAGAAACTCCGGTAGAAGCCCTGAACGACGAGTTGCAGGCAGGCGGCCACGGCCGCGTCGATGCGACGGACCTCGAAGAGGAAATCCAAAAATCGTACCTTGACTACGCCATGAGCGTGATCGTCGGGCGTGCGCTGCCCGACGTGCGCGACGGCCTCAAGCCCGTGCACCGTCGCGTGCTCTACGCCATGTGGGACGGCGGTTATCGCCCCGACCGCGGCTGGAACAAGTGCTCACGCGTCGTCGGTGAGGTTATGGGTTTGTACCACCCGCACGGCGACTCGGCGATCTACGACGCCCTCGTGCGCCTGGCTCAGCCGTGGGCGATGCGCCATACCCTCGTCGCGGGGCAGGGCAACTTCGGTTCGCAGGGCAACGACAAAGCCGCGGCCATGCGATACACCGAGTGCAAGATGGCCCCGCTCGCCGCCGAGATGGTGCGTGAGATTGACCAGAACACCGTCGATTTCATGCCCAACTACGACAACCGGGAACAGGAGCCGACGGTGCTCCCCGCCCGCTTCCCGAACCTACTGGTGAACGGCTCGACGGGTATCGCCGTCGGTATGGCGACGAACATCCCCACGCACAACCTGCGTGAGGTGGGCGACGCGGTGCAGTGGGCACTCGAGCATCCCAAGGCGAGCAGCGAGGAGCTGCTGGAAGCGGCCATGCAGCGCATCCACGGCCCCGACTTCCCAGGCGGAGCGCTGATCGTCGGGCGCCAAGGCATCGAAGACGCGTACCGCACTGGGCGCGGTTCTGTTGTGATGCGCGCGGTCGTCGACTTTGAGGAAGACGAGCGCGGGCGGCAGATGCTCGTCGTGAAGCAGCTGCCGTACATGACGAACCCCGACACTCTCGCGCAGCGCATCGCCGACCTCGTCAACAGCGGCAAGCTCGCCGGCATCGCTGACATCCGCGACGACTCGTCCGCGCGTACCGGCCAGCGCCTGGTGATCGTGCTGAAGCGCGACGCGCAGCCTCGCGTCGTGCTCAACAATCTGTACAAGCACACGGCGCTCCAGGAGTCGTTTGGCTGCAACATGCTCGCCATCGTCGACGACGTGCCCCGCACGTTGCGTCTCGACCAGTTCATCTCGCTGTGGATCAAGCACCAGATGGAGGTCATCCGCAGGCGAACCCAGTTCCAGCTGGAAGATGCGGAGAAGAAGGCGCACATCTACCGCGGGTTGGTGAAGGCCCTCGACAAGCTTGACGAGGTCATCGCGCTCATCCGTCGTTCGCCGAACGCCGACGACGCCCGCACCGGCCTGATGGCACTGCTCGACATCGATCAGGTGCAAGCCAGTGCCATCTTGGATATGCAGCTGCGCAGGCTCGCGGCTCTCGAGCGTCAGGAGACGATCGACCGGCTCGCCGCGCTGGAGGCGAAGATCGCCGATCTCAAGGACATCCTCGCCAAGGAGGAGCGTCAGCGCGAGATCATCGGCGTCGAGCTGCAGGAGATCGTCGACAAGTACGGCGATGAGCGCCGCACGAAGATCATCGCCGCCGAGGGCGACTTCTCAGAAGAAGATTTCATTCCCGACGAGGACGTCGTCGTCACCATTACCTACGGCGGCTACGTGAAGCGCACCCGCACCGACCAGTACCGCGCCCAAAAGCGCGGTGGCAAGGGTGTTCGTGGGGCGACGCTGCGCGCCGACGACGAGGTCCAGCACCTGTTCACCGCAACGAACCACGAGTGGTTGCTGTTCTTCACCAACTTCGGGCGCGTGTACCGCATCAAGGCTTGGCAGCTCCCCGAGGGCGGACGTGACGCGAAGGGTAGCCACGTCGTCGGGCTGCTGACGTTCCTTCCCGACGAGAAGATCGCCCGCGTGATGCGGCTGCGCACGTACGAAGACGCCCCGTACCTGCTCTTGGCGACGAAGAAGGGCCTGGTCAAGAAGACTGCCCTGACCGCGTACGACTCGTCGCGTCAGGCAGGCGTGATTGCCATCAACTTCCGCGACGAGGACGACGAGCTCATCGGCGCTGAGATCTGCTCGGCCGACGACGACGTGCTGCTGCTATCGAAGAAGGGCCAGGCGATTCGATTCCAGGCCTCCGACGAACAACTCCGCCCCACCGGGCGTGCGACGTCGGGCGTCACCGGCATGCGTTTCCGTGAGGTGGGTGGCGAATCCGACGAGCTCCTCAGCATGTCCGTGCTCCCCGCAGGCGGCGAGGAAGACGAGCGTTTCGTGTTCACCGTCACGCAAGGTGGCTACGCCAAACGCACCAAGGTGAGCGAGTACCGCACGCAGGGACGTGGCGGGCTTGGCATCAAGGCCATGAAGCTTGTCGACGACCGCGGCTCGCTCGTCGGCGGGCTCATCGTCGATGAAACCGACGAGGTCATCGCCATCAAGCATTCCGGGCAGATCACTCGCTCCGCTGTGGCGGAAGTCCCGGTGAAGGGGCGCGACACGATGGGCGTGAAGTTCGTCGGCGTGCGTGGCGAGGACGCCGTGAGTGTAATTGCGCTCTACCCTGAAACAGAGGTGGAGGAAGAAGAATCCGCCGAGTCTGCTGCTGCGGAGGGTGAAGAAACCGCTACGGTGGACGACACGGACGTGAACGAGGAGGCAACCGATGAGTGATGCGCCGCGCTGGCCTGGCGCCGACGGTTCCCCCGGGCTCGATTTCTCCCGGAAGCCCGACACTGACTCCCAGAAGCCCGCTGGAAACACCGAGGGTGGCCCTCAGCCGACGGGTACCCCCAACCCGCAGGGTGCCCCAGCGAAGGCGCCTGGGGCACAGGATAAGTCTCAGCCGTCCGCCCCAAACCTCGACGATGATGCCACGCGTGAGGTGAAGCTTCCGCGTAGTACGCAGTCTGCACCGGACGCCCGGAAATCGCAGAATGCCAACGACTGGGAGCTCGACAGCATCACGCGTTCGCCCAAGCCGGAGCCCAGTGCCCCTGGTCCACAGTCTGTGACGTCTGCTTCCTCCGCGTCGCAGCCGGTGGAGACCCCTGCTCCCGCGTCGCGTCCGTCGCGTGCGGCTACGTCAGATTTGGATTCGGCTGGTCCTCCGCTCAGCCGTGCGTCCTCGTCGCGACGCACCCGCAAGGCGCGTCTGCGGATCAACCGGATTGATCCGTGGTCGGTGATGAAGACGTCGTTCCTCTTCTCAATCGCGTTTGGGGTCATGCTCGTCGCAGGAGTTGGTGTGCTGTGGTCCGTCGTGGCCGGCTCTGATGCGTTGAATACGATCAACGACCTAGTGAACTCCGTAGTCGCCGACCCACAAGGTGGCGGCGAACGCTTCAACATTCACGAGTTCCTCGGCTGGCAGCGCGTCATGGGTCTGACCACCGTGCTCGCCGCCATTGACGTCGTCATCTTCACAGCAGTGGCTACGCTGTTTGCGTTCCTCTACAACCTCGCGTCCGTCGTGATGGGTGGCCTGGAAATCACGCTGGCTGAGGATTAAGTTTCGCTGTGCAGGGTTTGGGGGACGGCAGTGCAGGGCAATAGCCCGTTTAGGGCAGGCGTGAGCTTGTCAGACTTGGCGCAGTTCAACGAGCGGGCGGTTATCCATGCTCTCCGGGTGTTGGGCCCGACGAGCCAAGCAGAATTGGCGCACAATACCGGATTGGCACCTCAAACTGTCTCCCCAATCGTTCGAGGGTTACTACAGCGAGGACTTCTCCAGGAGGTTCGGACTGAGTCGGTAGGACGTGGTCGCCCTCGGGTCATTCTCGAGCTTGTTGCCTCAGCGCGTGAAGCAATCGGCATCCACGTCGATCCTGGTTGTTTGAACGTGACCAAGATTGATCTGTGTGGTTCAGTCGTGCATTCGCTGACGAGCGATACCGTGTATCCCGACGACCCCGAACGAACGCTCGACGAGGTAGTTCGGCTTGTGAAGGCTGTACAGAGGTCAGGTGAAGTGTTGGGGGCTGCGATCGCTGTACCTGGTCCTATCGATGTGTCTCGTGCCGCGGTGAGCGAATCGTTGTGGCTTCCCGGCTGGACGGGGTATCCCTTAGGCAGTCGTTTAGAGGAACGGCTCGGCATGAGGGTCCCCGTCATGAAAGATACGGTGGCGGCCGCTATCGGCGAGAACTGGGTGCGGGCCGGGAAAAGCCACGATGCGGTGCTCATCTACGTTTATCTGGGCACCGGAACGGGCATAGGGGTATCGCTATTCGGTGATCCTTTCAGCGGATACTCGGGTAATGCGGGGGAAATAGGCCAAGTGCTGAGCACAATTGGTGCTGCTGAGCATCGCGGTGCATCTGCTGTGGCGAACGACCCAGTGCTGCTGGTGCGTGCGGCCCACGAACAGGGCGTGCTCACGGGTGAGGCCCCGGGCATCGCAGCACTAGGGCTTGTGGAAAGTGACCTAGCTGCCTTGTGCGCAGCCGGAATGCATGGGGACGCCGTCGCTAGAGAGATTCTCGAGGGGGCGGCGCAGCGTATTGCGCGCATGGTCCTCGTCGCCGTAGAACTGTTTGATGCGAGTTTGGTGGTGATGGGAGGCCCATACTGGCCTCTATTGGAGCCCTTCTACGGCGCAGCAGTGCGCACTGCCTTGGCAGCTCCATCGGCGCGAGGAGCACACGATGTTGAGGTGCTTCCTACGGCACTCGGTACGGCTGTGGGAGCCGTCGGAGCTGCTGCCGCCGTGCTTGATGAGTTATTTGTCCCTAGGGCACCACGTCGCTGGGACAGATAATTTATGCACGGTGCCCGGGGTCAGGCTTGCGTAACGAATGTATAACGATATTGCCTGATTGCTAGCCAGAGATTAATTCCGCAGCTCAGAATAAAGCTGTCGATGGAGGTCTCGCATGATTGAAGTTGCCAACGCCCCGGTGTCATACGGAGTCTTCGACCTTGCACGTCCGGAACTCGTGCCGTTGCCTGATGGCGGAGCCATTTTGGCTAGTGTCGCTGATGCAGGGTACAGCGGCGTAGACCTCGGGCCACATGGGCTATTCGGCACGGGGCCAGAGCTCGTGAAACGCCTCGAACAGGCTGGCCTTGGCCTTGCAGGGGGCTGGCTCGATTTCCCATTCACGGGTACGAACGAAGCGTTCGAATCGGCTTTGCAGCAGGCCATGCCGATTCTCAAAGACTTTTCCCGTGTTGCGGAAGCAACCCCGCACTTGCAGCCACTGCCCACCATCGCCGATGCAGGTTCAGAGCAGCGACGTTCCCATCCTGGTGGAGGACCAGGCCTCGAACTTTCCCCTGAGCGTTGGGCAACCTTTACTGCACGCCTAGAGACGGTGACGAAACTTGTTCGAGATCACGGCCTCGAACCAACCTTCCATCACCACGCCTGCACCTATGTGGAAACTCCCGACGAGATTGAGCGTCTACTTGCAGATACTTCTATCAAGCTCACGTTTGACACTGGGCATCTGCTGATCGGCGGAGGAGATCCGCTCACTGACTTCGAGCGCTGGTCTAGCCGAATCAATCACGTCCACCTTAAGGACGTGAACCGCAAGCTTCTTACTCAGCTTCCTCGTACTGACCGGCTAATAAGGGATGTCTGGGAGCAGAGAGTCTTCGTAGCCTTAGGTGAGGGAGATCTTGACGTTACAGGTTTCCTTACAGCGCTCTTAGGCAGTGGGTACGACGGATGGCTTGTTGTGGAGCAAGACGTAGTGCTCATGGAGAACAGTGACATCCAACGTGCCATCGATGACCAACACCGTAACCGTGAAGCGTTGAGGAAGTGGTTGCCATGACGAAGTTGGCGCTGATCGGGCTGGGAGGCATTGCGCAGTCTGTTCATCTTCCAGTTATTCAACGCAATCGTTCGATCGTAGAGCTTGAAGCGGTCGTGGACCTTTCTGCCCAGCGGCGTTCGCGTTTCGGCAGTGTGTATGCAGCGGCGCAGACGTTCGCATCAGTTGCTGATCTATGCGAAGCAATCAGTTCTGGTGACGTGCATATCGATGTTGCCATCCTGGCTACGGGTGGTCTCCACACAAGAGATGCGTTGCGTCTAATCCGTGCAGGCGTGCGGGTACTCGTCGAAAAGCCACTGGCCTACAGCCATGCCGAGCTCGATCGTCTCGAGCAGGGGATCCGGGAACTCGGACGAAGTCCAGAACAGTGGCTTCGTGTCGGTTACATGAAGGAACACGATCCGGCGGTAGCCGCCGCTCTCCCGCTGCTGGCAGGCTTGACCCCTCGAGCGGTGCGCATCGAAGTACTCCATCCCGCAGATGCGAAACAGCTCGCTTTCGCGAAACTCACCCCGCCTGCGACGGACATCCCTGAAGACGTGCTTGCACCAGCCAGGGAGGCATTCCTCGCGGAAACCCGTGCAGCCATTGGTGAGCAGCCTGACTGGCTACGCAACCTCTACACAAATGTGGTGCTTGGGTCCATTATTCACGACGTAGCGCTCACGAGGCATCTCGGATTTGAGCTTGCCACCGTCGAGTTCGCAGCCCGACGAGGTGCGGGCTTTCCGGGATCAGTACAAGCAGTTGGCCGGACTCGCGACGATATTCCGTGGATATTGGATTGGCACTTCGTCGAGGACTTTCCGGAGTACCGGGAAACCATTGTCGTGTTACACGAGCATGGTCAGCTCTCTATCGAGTTCGGCACACCGTATGTGCTTCATGCACCGACGGTGCTGGAAGATTGGCACAGTGCTCCCAATGCGGAGAGTGTCAGGTCACGGTGTACGTGGCCGCAGGAAGAAGCCTTCGAGCGTGAACTGCACTCGCTCGTCGGAATGGTTCGAAATGAGTTCTCTGCGGGATCGAGTATTGCAGCGGCTCGTAGGGATCTAAGGAGCGCACAGGAGCTGTGGATGGCCTGTGCGCACACAGCAGGATCGACGATCGATCCCGCTTGTGAAGCAGCTCGTGGAATGTGAGTACACCGGGTATACGTCAGCAGCGAAAGGAACGTCACGTGAAGTACTCCAAGCAGACTAGAGCGATCGCAATGCTCTCGATTGCGACTCTCGCCTTCACCGCCTGTGGTGGCGGTGGTGGAAACAGCGAAGAAGGTGCTAACGGTGGCACCGTCACCCTCACCATTACAGACAACGCAATCTCCGGTGGCAAGAACGCAGCTGGGGCGGACTGGATTGCTAACTGGGTTGTTCCGGAATTCGAGAAAGCTCAAAAGGATAAGGGCAAGGACGTCAAAGTCAAGTTTGAGCCGCAAGGCGTCGACGATGAGGCGTATAAAACAAAGGTTGCTCTTGATCTCCAGTCCGGCAAGGGCGCGGATATCGTGAGCCTCGACGGCATCTGGATCGGTGAATTCGCTCAGGCCGGATACATCAAGCCTTTATCCGAGGTAGCTCCAAAATCTGACGAGTGGGATGGATGGGCGCAGATCCCCGAGGCTGTGCAGGCGGCAGCATCATTTGAAGACCAGCGTTACGGCATCCCAATGGGAGCCGATGGCCGTGTCCTCTATTACAACAAAGAACTCTTCAAAAAAGCAGGACTGCCCGAAGATTGGTCTCCTGCTAGCTGGGATGACATCCTGGGTGCCGCGCGAGAGCTGAAGAAGGTTGAAGGCGTCACCCCACTGCAGCTCAACGCTGGCACCGCTATGGGGGAGGCCACCACGATGCAGGGACTGCTCCCCATGCTCGCTGGCACTGGCCAAGAGCTGTGGAGCGACGGTAAGTGGAGCGGGGACTCGCAAGGTCTTCGGGATGTGCTTGAGCTCTACAAGAAGATTTACGTTGACGAGGGCCTTGGCGACCCAGTGCTCCAGCAAGAAGCCTCTGGCCGTGACACGTCCTTCGCTGAATTTGCTGAAGGAAAGATTGGCATTCTCCTCGAAGGTGACTACTTCTGGCGCAGCGTCATCAACCCGGAGGAAGGTGTTGGCACCGCCCCGATGGAAAACCGCGATGAGATCGTCGGGTATGTGAAGATTCCGGCGATGAAATCCGGTACGGGTGTCAAGGGTCAGGATTTCGTTTCGATGTCTGGTGGCTCTGCTCGTGTCTTGAATCCTGGTACCAAGCAGCCGGAATTGGCGCTCGAACTCCTTGAGTTTATGAATTCGGCTGAGGCCTACCAGGCACGTGCAGCGGGAACACTCAGTATCACGCCCCGCAAGGACGTTAACATCGAGCTTCTTAAGTCGGATCAGATGTTGCAGTTCGTGAACGACGAAGTGCTGCCTATCACGTCCTACCGCCCTGGTCTCGCTGAGTATCCGGAGGTTTCGGCGCTGTTGCAGCAAGCCACCCTCGACGTTATCTCTGGCACCTCAGTCGATGACGTAGTCAAGGCCTACGACGATGGCCTCAAAGACATCGTCGGCGCGGAGAATGTGGGCTAATCGTGCCTACAACCGCACCTGCCGAGCCTCGTCCTCGAACGAGGGCGAGGCGACGCGCGGATGATGTGGCAGGGCTGGGGAAGGCGAGAGCAGTAGCCTTCGTCTCCCCGGCGCTGCTACTCATCGCCTTGTTCTTGTTGTTTCCTGCCCTGTGGACGATCTATCTGGGTATGACCGACTACCGACTAACCGGAATTGCAGCTGTCAATACCGAGTTCGTCGGGTTCGATAACTACCTCAAGGCATTTGGTGATGACCAGTTTTGGAATTCCTTGTGGCTGACGCTGTTATTCGTCGGGTTTTCCGGTGTTCTGGGACAGACGCTGCTGGGCTTCACCTTGGCCTGGATGTTGCGTCGAGTCTCCGGCTGGGCGCGGGCACTGATGGAAACCATTGTGCTGGCTGCCTGGGTGATACCTGGCACTGTGCACGCTTTTCTCTGGATCGCGCTGCTAGATCGTCGTGGCGGCACTTTGAACGAGATCCTTGGGACTCCGGGGAAAGCCTGGCTTATTGAGCATCCGATGGTGGTCATCATCATCTTCAACATCTGGGTAGGGACGGCGTTCTCTATGCAGATGTTTTCTTCAGCGCTGTCAGGAGTGTCACCGTCGCAGATTGAAAGCGCTCGTATGGCCGGGGCAAACAGTTGGCAGGAACTGCGTGACGTCGTACTGCCAAATCTGAAGGGACACATCCTCACGAACACGCTGATGATCACGCTGTGGACGTTCAACACCTTTACCCCATACCTACTTACTGCAGGGGGCCCCAACGGGAAGACATCAATTCTATCCGTCTACATCTATCAGACGGCGATTCCGGGTGGACAACTCGGATTCGGAGCTGCCCTCTCGATGATCATGCTCCTCATCAACCTGGCCATTGCCTTGTTGTACATGCGGGCAGGAAGGAGTAGGTCATGAATGTCCAGAAAACTTCGGCAGAATCCCGACGCGTGGTTCGTCGACTCCTGCGAAGAATCGGTGTAGTCCTGTTTTTCGCAGTGGTCGCCATTTTCTTTGCGCTGCCGCTGGCTTGGCTGGCCACTGCGCCATTCGACGCCACCCCTGAGATGGCGGTCTCCTGGCCGCAATGGACGCTTGCCAACTTCCAAGCGCTGGCTGATAACCCTTATGCCGTCAAATCAATTGTCAATTCACTCGTGCTCGCCATCGGCACCGCAGTGCTTACCGTCGCGCTTGCCACTCTCGCCAGTTATGCGCTTTCCCGGGTTCGTATTCCTGGTCGCGACGGGCTCCTGTACGGCATGCTGTTACTTTCGAGCATCGTTACCGGCACGGCAGCGATGGTTCCTACGTTCCAGCTGATGAACGCCATCGGTCTCATCAACACCATCACCGGCGTCATTCTGGTGCTTTCGGGTGGCCTGCTGCCAACTGTCGTGTTCATTCTCAAGGATTTCATGGACTCTGTGCCGAAGTCGTACGAGGAGTCTGCGCGGCTGGCGGGAGCGAACTCGTTCCAAATCCTGACGCATGTCGTGTCACCTATCGCTCGCCCAGGCATTGCGTTCGTGGCAGTGTGGGCCGTCGTGCAGGTGTGGGGCAATTTTCTCGTTCCATACCTGCTGCTGCGTGACCCGACGTCGCAACCAGCTGCTGTGATGATGTACACCTTTTACACCGAGTCAGGACAGGCGGACCTGCGTCTCATTTCGGCATTTTCGTTACTATTCGCGTTGCCCGTCATCCTCATTTATTTCTTTGTCAATCGGAAGTTTGGCTTCCGCTTCTATGGAGGTATCAAGTCGTGACTTCCAATATCGAAATGACCGCGTTGGTCAAGCAGTACCCCAATGGAGTACGTGGGGTCGATGGGGTAGATCTGGAGATTGCTGAGGGCGAGTTCTTCGCTCTTCTTGGCCCTTCGGGCTGTGGCAAAACAACCTTGCTTCGGTCCATCGCCGGTTTGGAAGCGATTACCGAAGGCGTTTTGCGTATCGGGGGTCGGGACATGACCGACCTTGAACCGGGAGAGCGTGGCGTCGCAATGGTGTTCCAGGACTATGCGCTCTTCCCGCACATGAACGTCTCTGACAACATCACCTATCCGCTGCGCATTCGCAAGATGCCGAAAACTGAGCGGGCTACCGTGGCTCGAACAACCGGCCAGAAACTTTCGCTTGAGCAATTGCTTGACCGAAAACCGGGACAGCTTTCGGGTGGGCAACAGCAGCGTGTAGCACTGGCTAGAGCTATCGCTACACGTCCGGAGGTGCTTCTCCTCGATGAGCCGCTTTCCAACCTGGACGCGCGGTTGCGACTGGAAGCACGGACATTCCTCAAAGAACTCCAGCAAGAATTGGGCGTCACCTCGGTATTCGTTACCCACGATCAAGCTGAGGCACTTGCGCTCGCTGACCGCATGGCAGTGATGAAGGCAGGAAAAATCCAGCAGGTCGGCACGCCTCGAGAAATTTTCCATGCCCCCGCCAACACATTCGTCGCCTCATTTATCGGTTCACATCCTATGAATCTCTTCGAAGGGCAGGCTGTGCGTGGTGGTGTTCGAGTCTTAGAACACGATGTGCCTGTTGCGGATGGGATAGGGCGTGGCCTTCGCGAGGGACAACGCGTCACCATTGGCGCCCGCCCTGAATACATTCGCTGGTCTGCTTCCCAGGCCGACGGGGCAATCTTGGCGGAGATCACTGCCGTCGAGAATCTCGGCGCCACCGCTCTTGTTACGGGACGTGTTGGAGAGGAACGTATCCAGACACTTACTGACGAGGACGATGTGCCTTCGCTCGGTGACCGATGCTGGTTCAATATCCCCACCAATAAACTCATGGTCTTCGATGGTGATACCGGGGAACGTATCGAGGAAGTGGCAGCGTGAACCACGTGCTTTCTCAAGAGATGTGGCTCATCCCTCACACGCATTGGGACCGGGAATGGTACGAGCCACACGATGTATTTCGCCACCGCTTAGTGACGATGATGGATGAGCTTCTGAACGTGCTCGACGCTGTTTCGGAGTATCGATTTACGCTTGATGGCCAAAGTGCCGCGGTTGAGGACTACCTCGAGTTGCGCCCAGAGTGCACCGACCAGGTACGTGCTGCAGTCGAGCGAGGCCAGCTAGCCATCGGCCCTTTTCAGATCCTGCTTGATGAGTTTTCGAGCGACGGAGAAACCACTATCCGTAATCTTGAACTAGGCATCCAATCCGCTCGTAGATTGGGCGGCGAGATGCGCGTCGGGTATTTACCGGACATGTTTGGGCACGCTGCCCAGACCCCGCAGATTCTGTGTGGATTCGGTCTCACCGATGCCTGTCTGTGGCGTGGAGTTCCAGCTGCTGTAGACAAGCACGCATTCGTATGGGAAGCGCTGGATGGAAGTCAGGTTCGAGTCGAGTACCAATGGGATGGGTATGGCAACGCTCTGAAGTTGTTTGACCCCATCGAAAAACTGCCCCAGCTGCTTGCCGCCTACGCCGCAGAACATGCTTCCTGGTTCGAAGGCGAGCCTATGGCTGGCATGTTTGGTGCCGACCACATGGCGCCCTGTGCAGATCTCGCAGACGTGCTACGCCGTTACGCGGATGAGAACCATGACATTAGGTTGTCGCAGTGCACACTCGGGGAAGTGATTGCGAGACGTGATCACAGCGCCGAAGCTCTCTCTCGGCTACCTCGAGTCGTCGGAGAAATGCGTTCTGCGGCGAGGGGCAATGTCCTGCCTGGCGTGCTGTCCATCCGCACCAATCTGAAACAGGCGGTTGCGGCGGCCGAGCGTCGACTCACCACAGCGGAACGCCTTGATGCGTTGCTAGGGCAACGTCCTGCGCGTGCAATGTTTGACCGCGCCTGGAACCTCGTCGTTCAATCAACGGCCCACGACTCTGCCCTTGGGTGCGGAGTCGACGCCACCGCTGACCAGGTTGAGAACCGTCTCCACATCGCCGCGCATTCCGCAGACGGCGTCATCGACATGCTGTTACCGAGTCTTAGACGATGCGCTCCGCGCGGAGATCTTGCAGTCTTCAATCCATGCGGATGGGCAAAGACGGTGCTTGCAGAGCACGTTGTGGAAATGGCTCCCGATGAGCTGCCCACTTCGGCGCAGCTGGTAGAAGCTCAGCTCACAGTCATTGGCGACGAGTACTTCTCTACAGAGGATCTTCCAAGAATTGTGCGACGTATCCATGGCCAAGAGTTGTTTGGGAAACATATTCGCGGCTGGTCATGGGAAGGCGACGAATTAGAGTTCGTCGTCGCCGACCTCACTGATGACGATTTCGACCTTGCTGAATTCGTCGAGGTAATGCATCAGAAGATGGCTACAGCACCAGACCATAGATGGCATGTGACTACACGGGTGCCGCCTTCGTCGAGGGTTCTTCTTGGTCTGCCCCTTGAGGGGATGTCGATTGGGGCGGTAGGTGTCGAAAGTGTCGTGCTCCCAGAACACACGGTACGCAGTGCGGACGGGGGTCTAACGAATGGCCTTGTGTCGGCGCGAATTACCGCTGAAGGTGGCTTGAGTATCGAGGAGCACAGCACAGGACGGCAGATCCGTGATGCTCTGAAGCTCGTTGATGATGGTGACTGCGGTGACTCATACAATTTCGGCCCGACGCAAGAAGCGCCGGTGACGATGGCCAAAACGGTGGCAGTGAATGTTGAGGAGACGGGGCCGTGGCGGGGGCGTATCCGCTGGACCCGGGAGCTTGACCTTCCCATCGGATTACATGAGGATGATCGATCCCGCCGCTCAGCCACGATGGTTGCGCAGCGGGTGGACACCATCGTGGAACTGCGGGCCGACGAGCCATTCGTGCGTGTGACGATCGAAGTGACGAACCGAGTCCGAGACCATCGCCTCCGCGTGCTCGTGCCGACGGGAGTACAGGCGGTGGAACGGTCGTGGTCCGCAGGGCAGTACGGCGTCACCGAGCGTTCCCGAACCGCCGAGGGAGGATGGGGAGAGTATCCCATTCCGACGTTCCCCGCGACGCGGTTTATAGGTGCTGGCCAGACACATGTACTGCTGGACAAGCTCGTCGAATACGAAATTGTTGATGGCGAGCCTGACCAGATTGCCCTGACTGTACTACGTGCGGTGGGCCTGATGAGTGTCAACGTGCATCCCTATCGCGACGAGCCAGCCGGCTCAGAATTGCCCGCGCCAGGAGCACAGTATCTCGACAAACCTGTGTCCTTCCGGTTTGCCATTGACCTCACGGCGGATCAGTGGTCTGAATCGGACGTAGTACGACACAGCGACCAGTTCCGTCTCGAGCCCGTGACCATACCGGGTGCCGGCGGTGACGTTCCTTCGATTAGACACTACGCGGTGCGGGGACGAGTAGCGCTCGAATCACTACGCCGTGTAGGTGACGCTGTTGAGGCACGTTTCGTGAACTATCAGCGGCAACCTGAACCCCTGAAGTTTGACGGTGGCCCGGGGTGGAGCGTGACTGATATGACTGGCGCAGGAGACGGCATTGAGATTGATACTGCAGCGCTGAGCGTTGGGCCGGGACAAATTCTCACGTTGAGGAGAGAGCCTCAGTGAGAATCGTGCGTACCTGGACCTTCGAGGATCAGGCCATCGAACGATATCCAACCATTCCATTTGAGGTGCCCTCCGGCACCCGAGGTATCGGAGTGCGGATTGAGGTTTCTGGAGATGGTGTGGTGGACCTCGGGTGTGAAGGCCCGGATGGTTGGCGTGGCTGGTCTGGTGGAGCGCGACGTGACTTCGTTATCTTCGACGACGATGCCACTCCTGGGTACCTCCCGGGGACAATCGAACCCGGTATCTGGCGTGTCGTATTGGGCTTGCACTCACTGCCTTCCGGTACGGTCACCGTCGAGACTGAGGTAACGCTAGATCCCGACGAGGTGCCAGATCACGGCCCCTGTCCAGAGCCCGTGATTAGGCCGGCGGAGAGTCATGCACCAGATATACCCGCCCCGTCGGGGATGCGCTGGGTTGTGGGGGATACCCATGCACATTCGTTGCATTCTGATGGCAGACTCAGCCTCTGGGAACTTGCTAATTGTGCAGCGGGGTCTGGGCTGGACTTCTTGTGCGTCACCGATCACAACACAACGAGTCATCACGCTCACTTGGAGGCTGTCGGAAAGCGACACGGCATCACGTTAGTTCCCGGTCAGGAAGTTACGACGCATCGTGGGCATGCGAATGTCTTTGGCGATGTTGGGTTCATCGATTTCCGTAGCCCAGCTGAGCAATGGGTGCGACAGGCGCATGAACGTGGCGGATGGATGTCCATTAACCATCCGGTATCGGGTGACTGTTCCTGGTTGCACCCGCTGCAACAATTCCCTCCTGGGGTGGAGTTAGCCCACAGTGACTGGTGGAAGGAACGTATCTCCACAGCTGGTTTAGCCTGGGCAGCATTGCGCACTCAGCCATTTGTACTGTTAGGGGGCGGCGACTTCCATTCGTTTGACGGACCCTGTCGTCCTGGCGTCCCGGCCACCTGGGTGGCGGTGGAGGAGCTATCGGCTGACGCCATCATCGATGCGTTCCGAGCAGGGCGCACCGCCGTGACACTCGCGTGCGAGGAGCGCAACGGTGGCGTATGGCCGATACTGAAGGACATCCCGATGCTTGTGCGCTCAGGTACTTCGCTTGTTGCGAGCCACGCGAGAGGGCTGGCCCTTATCGATGCTGATGGCTGTCGACAGATTGTTGCCGATGAGCGGTGGACGATAGAGGCGCCGGTAGGTGTGTATCGGTTAGAAGACGCCCGACGAAACGTCATGGCGATGTGCTGCTGAGGTAAGCATAGCTAGCTCGTAGGAATGGCACCGCTACTGGAATTCCACGTGAGGCACATCCTCCTTGCCCGGGCTATATGCGAGTTACGTCGGCAGTTTGCGAGCAGCTCAAATGATTTGATAAAGTCTCACGTCGGTGAACGAGCCTATAGCTCAGTTGGTTAGAGCGCTGCCCTGATAAGGCAGAGGTCGCTGGTTCAAGTCCAGCTAGGCTCACCGAGATGAAAACCGCCCCTGACAAGGTGAAATGCCTAGCCAGGGGCGGTTTTGTGTTTCGTGTCGGGTGTTCCACAGGTGGGGAAAGTGAGGCGTTCTGGGGAGTAACGGGACTGTACCCGGTACTGTTCTGGCTACGTGTTTCGCTGCGCCTGTTGATGCTCGTATGTACCCGAGTCGTACCCGGCTGCGAGCGGTCAGTAAACGAGAAGAACGCTCCCACCCACGATGGGTGAGGGCGTTCTTCTTGCTGGCGAAGATCAGCGGACGGCGAGACCACGCTTCGAGCGGGCCTTGGGACTGCCGTCGTCGGTAGTGTCGGCGACGGTGTGCTGGTAGGCGAGGCGGGTGAGGCTCACGCTGAGGCAGCCGAGGAGCTGTGGGCGGACAAGACGACCCTGCTCGCCGGGCTGCGGAATCTCTACCCAGCGGAGCGGGCGGGCCTGCGCCAACGACTCACCCGCCTTGAAGGTGTTTAGGTGGGCTAAACGTTGACTGTATATCCCGGCTAAACTAGCCCATGACCAAGCCGATGAAGTACCGGGAACTCGCCAAGCTGCTGCGTGAGGCTGGGTTCAGCTCCCGCCCCGGCAAGGGAGACCATGAGGTGTGGCGGTGCGGTTCTGTGTCGGTCGTCATCACCCGGACGCGGGAGGTGTCCCCGAAGGTCACGCGGGACGCGCTCAAGGCAATCGAGAGGAGCAAGGCATGACGAGGATCGAGGTTCTTGCCAGCCGCTGGGCTGGCGGCTGGGAGCTGGAGATCAGCGAGGATCAACACACCTCAGTGCGCGATCTGCGCAACGCACGGCAGCAGGTGATCGATTTCCTTGACACCGTCGACGAGGAAGTGGATCACTCGTCTTGGGAGATTGAGATCACCCCCATGATTGGCGACCTCGCGGACGTCGTGGCCGATGCGCGCCGGGCCACAAAGGAAGCGGCAGAGGCAACCGAGGCGGCCGCTCGCCAGTCACGCGCCGCCGCTCGCAAGCTCCGGTTAGCTGGCTATTCGGTGAGTGAATCTGCGGCAATCCTTGGCGTCTCCCGTGGGCGCGTCTCCCAGCTCGTGAACTCATGAGCGACCCCAACGGACTGGGGCAGGGCACCGCTCGGTGCTCACCCAGGCTGCCGAGGTGCTGACGTGCCCGTGCCGGCCACAGTGCTGGCGATGCTCGACCTCAATCATGCTAGGTCGCTGGTTCAAGTCCAGCTAGGCTCACCGCTTCTGCTTATGTGCGGTGCATGACTACGACGTCGCGTCACCTATTTCATTGCTTTTCCACCTAGTGTTTGTGTCATGGGTGAGCAGTTGCAACGCATTGACTGGGCTGAAGGCCGCTGGACGCATGAGCCGGTGGCGGTTGTTGTGGATGGAACGCACCTCTGTGTTACGGCACGTGAGGGTAGTGACGCATGGCGCAAGACGAGTTATGGCTTCGTACATGACTCCGAACACGCTCTGTTGCGTCACCTTCCTCCAGGACGCGCAGTAGAGGTGGACTTCGTCGCTGAATTCTCCGCTCAGTTCGATCAAGCTGGTCTGTTCCTCCGCGCTGATGACGAACACTGGATCAAGGCGGGCGTCGAGTTTGCCGACGGCTTCCCGCAGGTGGGCGCGGTGGTGACCTGGCCGTTGAGCGACTGGTCTGTTGCCCCAGTGCCAAACTGGCTGGGGAAGGTCGTCACTGTTCGTGCATCACGCAGTGGCGATGCGCTCACGATCCGCGCAGGTGTCGATGGCAACCTTCGGTTAGTGCGCGTGGTGCCCGTGCCTGTGGACGCCTCTCTCGACGCTGGGCCATTCGTGTGCGCACCGACGAGGGCCGGCCTCACGACCAGATTCACGGGATGGCGCGAAGCACCGGCAGACAACGCCTTGCACGCCGAATAGTCTGACCCAGCCCATTCGACGATGAGCCCAGCCCGGCTACCCCAGCAGCGAGGCGACGAGTGTATGGCCGAGGTCGCCGTCGGGCACTTGCCACATCGACGCGGTGTCGGCGTCGATGAGATAGAGCGCCTTGCCAAGCACCCACGTCTTGTTCGACGTGTGCACGCCAGTATCGTCGGCCGCGAGCGAGTAACTAAACACCGTCGCGCGCGGATCCGAGAGGTCGATCACCTGGGGCGGCAGATGCGGCAGCTCGTAGAGATGCGCGGCGAAGGTTTCTGGCGTCGATCGCATGCCCTCAGGAATCGAGGACAGGTCAACGGTGATCTGTTTCGCTTCGTCGACGTTCGTCGCACGCGGTTCGTGCCGCAGCGCATCCTCGGGCGGGAGCACCCGTCGGATTACCTGCCACGCCCGGTGGGCAGGAGCGATGGCTACTTCCATCATCGGATGGAGCTTGTCGACGGACTCTTCCCCATCCACATTCGCGACGGTGCCCCGGCTCGTGCACGACACCACCCATCCATCGTGGACGAGTACCGTCGCGCTGAACACGACGTCGTCCTTGCGGCTGAGTAGTTCGCAGGCGCGCGTCGATTGCTGAGCGACGGTAATCGCGCGGCCCCAGAGCTCGTCGACCTGGTCATCAGCGATGATGCCAGCGGCTTCCCAAAACGCGAGCTTGTCCTCATCATCACGAGGGAAGACGCCATCGGTGATCTCTTCTACCGCGTCGGCCCACACCGTCGCCTCAATGAGGCCGACGTGCAGGGTAGGGTCCTCCGACTGGATCATCGTTGTCATAGCCATATCCTCGCTCAGTTCGTCTCACGCCCGTATTCCACACGGTACGCGTTATCCACTTCACCGTTGTAGAAGCGTCCGAGATCCCTATCCATGGCCTGCTGCGCCTGAACATTCGCGTTGTTGGACAGGTAGGGGTTGTTCTTGCGTTCCTGGAGGTCAGCGATGTTGTCGGCATAGGTCTGCTGCAGGTGCGTGTGACCAGGGGAAATGCTGCCTTCGTGCGGGAACACGACGTTGTGTACGTTACTGGGCGTATCGAACTGAATCCCCTCGCCAGGCTTCCAGCGCGCACCGCCAAGGTCGACTCTCGGCACCGGATCCAGAGCGTTTTGGTAGTTATACACCGGGATGTGCTCGGGCACACCAAGTGTTTCGACGGGAGACCCTGCGCTGATTACGCCGCCAACGTCGTATTTCTCGGCGAATTCGTTGGACGCAGCAATGTTGCCCGCGATGATGCCGCCTTGCGAGTGGCCGGAGAGCAGCACTTCGGGCTTCCCTCCGCTGATGCCTCGCCTCGCCTGGTCTTCCTGAATTGCCTGGTCGATGGAATTCATGATCGATTCCGTCGCAGCGGTGGAGCCATAGCCCACGCCCTTCAGGTTCGCAGCCCAGTCGGTACCCGACGGGTTTCCGTTCCAGCCATCCAGCGTGGACATTGACTCGGTAGTGCCCGGAATTGAGACGACGTATCGCACCTGCCCGTCGTCGCCCACAACCGGGGTGACCTGAATCTGTGCGCGGTCGGTGGGGTCGTTGCTGTCTTGCGTGTTGTAGACGTCCATCATGGGATCGATCACATCGTTTACGCTGTCGAAGCGTTGCTTATCGACGAAGTGGTCCTGCACGTCCGCAGGCGTGGCCATCCAAGGGCGACCGTCGTCGAAGAAATGCTGATCTTCATTCGTGATGAAGTTGAACGGAACGCCGGCGATCTGGCCGCCGAGGAAAAGCGCTGACCCAGCAACCTCAGCAACCTGCGGAATCTCCCCCTTCTCGAAGAAGTCCTTCACCCACTGTGGCTGAGTGCCCAACGTTTCGAAGAGACGCTGGATCGCAGGAGCGGTGTGGCCGAGGCGCTCCTTGAGGTTGTCGACGACGCCTTGGCCCCACTCCCAGGCATCCTCGATCTTGCCCTTGCCCCAGTCGAGACCGTCCTTGATCTTGCCGCCCAGCCACTCCAAGCCGCTCAGCAGCTTGTCCCCGCCGGCTTGCAGCAGGTCCATCAGCCCGTCGCGGGCCTCGGCGAACTCGTCGAGAATGTTGTTGCCGAGGTCGGCTATCTTCAGCCGCGCCGCGAGCGCGAAGTCGACGGCGTTCAGCCGGACCACCAGGCTCAGCACTGAACCCTGGATGCGCACCCGTTGGTACAGCCTGCGTGGGTCGATCTTTGACAGTCCGGATTTGAGATCGCGTAGCACGCCGTTGTTCTGGATCTCGTAATCCCATGCCCGCGCCCGGTTGATCAGGTTGTGTTGCGACTGCTGGATCTGTGTGAACGACTGAGACGCGCTGCTCAGCGCGTTTGCGGCGGGAGGGATTCTGCGTGCATGGGAGCGCAGACCGGTGAGCAGCTTGCGATGGCTCGAGTGCTGGGCCCGTTGCGCGTCGCCACGCCAGGGGCCCATGTCGATGTTCTCGTGCTCGCTGATCTTGGAGTCGAGCTGGCCCTTGACCTGATTGAGCGACGCTGCTCGCGCCTGCAAGATGCCTGGATTGACACGCAGGCCGTCACCCCAGCTGAGCATCAGATACCTCCGAAGAATGATGTTGCGGCCCTGGAATTGGCCTCTTCGATCTTGCGATAGGCGACGGCTGTCTCCGTGAGGTTCTTGCCGTAGCTCTCCAGCGTCTTCACCGCAGACTCGGAGCCTTCCCGCCAGCCGTTGGACACAGAGGTGGCAACGCCAGCGCTCATGCTGCCTGGGATAGCCCCGGCCACGTCGTTCATATGCATGTCGGCCAACACACCGGCAATGTCTGCTGCAACGCCCACTGCTTTTGTGCCCGCACGGTCCAGCACGGAGTAGTCAACCTCATAGTCCATGGGAGAGCCCTTTCTCTTGCCCAGAACTTTACGAACTAGAGGGGTCAGACAGATGAGTATCTGTACTTGTCTTAGTGATATTGACGAACTTCAGAGCAGCATTTGCATAGCTGTGCTTGGCTGGGGACATGACGACCCAAGTTGATTTCTGGTTTGACCCCACCTGCCCATGGGCATGGATGACCTCGCGGTGGATGCTCGAGGTGCAGAACGTACGCGACATCGACCTCACCTTCCACGTGATGAGCCTCGCTGTGCTCAATGAGGGTCGCGACCTCGACCCCGACTACCGCGCCCACATCGACCAAGCCTGGGTACCCGCTCGCGCGAGCCTCCTCGTCGAGCAGCGCCATGGCTCCGAGAAGCTCGCCGAGTTCTACACCGCCGTCGGCAACCGTTTCCACCCTGGCGGCGACCGAAGCCTGGATGCGCTCAAAGCAGCACTCGACGAGGTGGGCGCCGACGAGGACATCTTCGAGATCGCCCAGACAGACGCCATCGACGACGACCTTCGTCGCTCACACCACGAGGGCATGGACCCGGTGGGCGACGAGGTTGGCACCCCCGTCATTCGCGTGAACGGCATGAGCCTGTTCGGCCCCGTCATCTCACCTGCGCCGAAGGGCGAGGCCGCCGGTGAACTCTTCGACGGTTTCGTCAAGATGACGGCCTACCCCGGTTTCTTCGAACTGAAGCGCACCCGCACCGTCGGGCCGATCTTCGACTGAACCACCTCGACGCCCGATCGTGCTTGACTACCTGTCGATCTACGCCGACGAGCTCGCGGCCCTGTGTAGCCCAGGCGAGTAAGCGGTGGCCCTACTCACGGTGCAATACGCCCCGGGCGAGGAGCGCGTCGGGCCGCGAGAGTCGTCGGTGACATTCGACCCGCTGGGAGGCCTCTCCGTCTCGGCCTGGGACGACGCCGCGGGCGCAGCGGTGACGGGCGTCACGTTGCGTGGCGAGCCCGGCTGCATGGCAGCGCAGGTCAAGAGCGCGCTTGGGGGTCCGTCGTCGGATCTGGTGGCGACGAACCAGCGCGTGTTCCTGGTGGATGAGCTGGGTGGCAAGCCCGTGCGGCCGAGCTGGGCCAGCGGCATCCATGACGTGGCGATCACGCCCGACCCACGCTGGAATCAGCGAGGAAGAATCGCGCTCCGATTCCGGGACGGGTCGCTCATTCGGCTGGTAGCGGGGTACTTCAGCGGGCGCAAAGCACGCCGATTCTGCACCGTCGTGGCGGGCGCTCAGGGCACTACTGCCTGAGAACCCGCCACGCTTGGCTTACCCCAGCAGCGCTTGGCGGAGCACGTCGAGACCGACTGACCCGACGTCGAGAGCGCGACGGTGGAAGGCCTTCAAGCTGAACGCGTCGCCCTCACGGGCGCGGACCTCGTCGCGGATTTGCTCCCACAGGCGCTGCCCGATTTTGTACGACGGCGCCTGCCCCGGCCAGCCGAAGTATCGGTTCAGCTCGAAGCGCAGGAAGTTCTCCTCCATGCCGGTGTTGGCTTTGAGGAACTCCCAGGCGCGGTCGTACGTCCAGGGGCCGCCGTCGGGGTGCTCCAAGTTGCAGTGCACGCCGATGTCGAGCACGACGCGTGCCGCGCGCAGGCGCTGACCGTCGAGCATGCCCATCACGTCGCCGGGATCGTCGAGGAAGCCGAGGTCTTGCATGAGGCGTTCTGCGTAGAGTGCCCAGCCTTCGCCGTGTCCGGACACCCAGCATGCGCTGCGCCGCCACGTGTTGAGCAAGTTGGAGCGGTACGTGGTTTGTGCGAGCTGGAGGTGATGGCCCGGCACGCCCTCGTGGTAAACAGTGGTTTTCTCCATCCAGGTGGTGAAATCTTCGACGCCCTCTGGCACCGACCACCACATGCGGCCTGGGCGGGAGAAGTCGTCGCTGGGGCCGGTGTAGTAGATGCCGCCGGTGGCCGTCGGGGCGATGCAGCATTCCAGTTCACGCACTGGGCCGGGGATGTCGAACTGCACGTCGGCAAGGGCTTCGATGGCGGCGTCGGAGGTTTCCTGCATCCAGGCCTTGAGCGCGTCGGTGCCGTGGATTTTGCGGGCAGAGTCGGCGTCGAGCATCGCGACGGCGTCGGCAATCGAAGTGCCTGGCCCGCCGATCTGCGCGGCGGTGCGCTCCTGCTCGTCGATGATGCGCTGCAGTTCTTCTTGCCCCCAGGCGTAGGTTTCTTCGAGGTCGATGACGGCCCCGAGCGAGCGCCTAGACAGCAGCTGGTAGCGCTCGCGCCCGACGGCGTCGGCATCCTGGCCGGTGGGTTCTAGCGCGCGGAGCTCGTCGGCCAGGTGGGCAAATGCGCGACGGGCTTCGTCGGCTGCGGAACGCAGCTCGGCGCGGAGAGCATCGGGGAGTGCGCCCTCCGATGGCGCGGCGTTCTCGGCGAAGGTGGTCCAGAATCCGCCCTCGCGGGCGTAGCCAGCGCTTTGTTCAGCGGTGATGGCGAACTGACGCTTCGCCGGGCGCACCGCCGCTTCGCGCAGCGACGTGAGGTAGCCGTCGGCAGCCGTGGGCACGGCTCGCATGCGCGCGGCGATGGTTTCCCAGTGCTCGACGGTGTCGGTGGCCATGAGGTCAAAGATGTCGCGGATGGACTGCAACGGGGAGGCGATGTTGTTCAGGTCGCCGAGGTCTTCGCCGGCGTCGTGGAGTTCGACGTCGAGCCCCAAGCGTTCGTTCATTGCGGCGCGAGTGACGCGGTCGACGTCGTCCACGTCAGGGGTATCGGCGATCTTGGCGAGGGCTTCCCGGGCCAGGTCTGCGCGGGCGGCGTGGCCGGCGGGCGAGAAATCGTCGAGCTCGTGATCGTGGCCGGGAATGCCGATCATTGTGGCGGCGGTGGGGGAGAGTACGGCCAACTTGGCGACGTAGTCTTCCGCGATGGCGTCGAGTGCGGTGGGTGTGCGGTCAGTCATGGTTCCAAACTACCGGCCACCCATCGGGTGAGCCGGTCCCCACCCCGGTCATCGAGTAGCGCCGGCACACTCCCGGTCATCGAGTAGCGCAGGCACACTCCCGGTCATCGAGTAGCGCCGAAGGCGCGTATCGAGATGTGGTGTGGTTTCGATACGCGAGCTTCGCTCGCTACTCAACCACCGGGGCTGGCCGGGCTTCGGCAACCACCGGTGGACGATGGGCGCCGCGGTCCATCCGGTCATCGAGTAGCGCCGAAGGCGCGTATCGAGATGTGCCGGTGAAAAAACTTCAAAATCCGTACGCAGATTGACCAAACACCCCTAAATCGGGCCCTTCATCTCATCTGCGTACGGATTTTGAAGTTTCCTGTTCGGTTTCGATACGCGACCTGCGGCCGCTACTCAACCGTCAGGAGTGCGGAGCGGCTACTTCTTCTTCGAGGCCTTGGTGTTCGGGCCGAAAGCTATAGCGAGCAGGGCGCCGGCCAGGCCGACGTTCTTCAGGAAGTGGAAGAGCTGCCCCTGGCGCCCTTCTTCCTCGCTCACTTCCCAGAAGGGATGCCCGGCGACGGTCGTCGCGGCGAGCGAACCGAACAACCCGAGCGCTGCCAGGCGGGGAAAGATACCGAGCGACAACGCCACGCTGCCCAGCACCTGCAGCGCGCCGTTGGTCTTCACCAGCGTGGCTGACTCTTCGTCGTCGAGGTTGACGTTGAGTTTCGACATGAACTGCTGCGCCGTGTCGGCACGCGGGCCGGGCTGCTTGGCGGAATCAATGCCGCCGACGACGAACACGCTAGCCAGCATTGAACGAGTGAGGAATCCGATGGCCATGAGGTTGTCCTTTCGCAGGTCGTGCCTCCAGCGTAGCCAGCCGCCGAAGTCACGTTGCTAGGGTATGGGTGGCCGTGCGCCCCCGACGACGGATCAGTACCGGGTGAAGACAAGACTGGCCAACCGCAATCGAACCAACATTGGGAAGTGGCATGAGCTGGGTGATCTTGTTGGCCTCGGGCGTGCTTGAGGCGGTGTGGGCGTCGGCGCTTGCCGCGTCGGATGGGTTCCGACGGTGGAAGCCCACCGTCGTGTTCTTCATTGGCGCGGTGCTTTCGCTCGTCGGGCTAGGAATCGCGCTGGAGGCCTTGCCCACCGGCACGGCCTATGCGGTGTGGACCGCCACTGGCGCGACACTCACCGTCGCCTGGGCCATGTTGCGCGGCACCGAACCCGTCAGCCTCGCCAAGGTGCTGCTCATCGTGGGCATCATCAGCTGCGTCGTTGGGTTGAAGGTGGTCGCGTGAAGCACTGGGCAATTCTGCTTGTCAGCGCGGTGCTCGAGGCCGTGTGGGCGAACGCGCTCGCCGCGTCGCGAGGGTTCACCCTCCTCGCCCCGACGCTGCTGTTCCTCGTCGCCACGACGTTGTCGAGCGTCGGCCTCGCGATCGCGATGCGACGCATCCCCACCGGCACCGCGTACGCAGTGTGGACGAGCGTAGGTACCGTGCTCACCGTCATATACGCGTCGGCCACCGGAGCCGAGGAACTGTCGTGGCTGAAGTGTCTGTTTCTGGCCGGTATCGTCGGGTGCGTCATCGGATTGAAACTGCTCGACAAACCTGAACAGGAGGTCACCGGTGCCGAGGCGTGAAGTGACACCCAAGCCCATCGACGGCGACTCCCGCAGCGTGTTGTTCGTCACCGACGTCGCCCACCTCCCATCCGGGCACGTCACCGCAGCGCCGGGCACCGTCGGACCCCTGCTGGAGTACCGCGTATTGAGCGGGCTCGAAATCGTCGATGAAGGCGTCCTCGCCACCCTGGCGTCGCCGCATAGCTGGGTAGACCACGGCCCCCGCATCCGCGACGCAGTGCGCCTCGCCGTCGACCTCGAAGGCTGGGACGTCGAAGCGTCCTGAAGTAAGTCCCCTATACGTCTGCAGGAACCCAGTCGGGTGCTTGATGGAAGAGCGTCTGGCTGAGGATCTCTACCGACCGTTTGACTCCCTCTTCGCCGCTTACCAGCACATCCTCGTGCTCGATACTGAGCGGACCCTCGTATCCGACGGTACGCAACGTGTAGACGAAGTCTCGCCAAAACTCCGCTCCGTCAGCGTGCCCATTGCCCAGCGTGACGTAGGTCCAGGCTCGCTGCGAGGCCGCCGCTGGGGGTAGCGGATCGAGCACACCGTTCACGTTGCTTCGGCGCCGCTCAATTCGTACGTCCTTCGCATGGACATGGATGATCTCCTTGCCAAGCTCTTGAATCACGGATGGGATATCGCAGCCCTGCCACATCAGGTGCGAAGGGTCGAGGTTCGCTCCGATCGATGGAGAATCCACCGCCGTTTTCAGTTGCTGATACGAGCTGACGTTGTAGACGAGCTGGCGGCCATGCATTTCGACGGCGAGCTGGACGCCGAGGCGTCCAGCCTCCTCGGCGAGCGACTCCCAGTAGGGGATAGCGACGCTCTTCCACTGGTACTCATGTATCGCCACCGCCTCTGGGGGCCAAGACGAGGTGATCCAGTTGGGGGTGCTGTCGCCGGGAGCGCCAGCTGGGAGGCCGGACATCACCACCACCGTGCGAACCCCGAGTTCGGAGGCTAGACGCATGGTCTTACGCACCACGTCGTCGTGAGCGGCGCCCTCAACTGGGTGCAGTGGATTGCCGTTGGCGTTCAAAGCGAGCAGCTCGAGTCCTCCTTCGTCGAGGAGCTGCAGGAGATTAGTGCGAGCACGCGTATCAGACAGGAGCTCATCGAGGCGGAGGTGGGGTGCCTGCGACCAGTTTCCTGTTGTGAGTTCGATTCCGTCGAGGTTCAACCCAGCCGCAAAGTCGACGACCTCACGCAGCGAGCGCTTCGCTAACGCATCAGTCAGAATGCCCAATTTCATGCCGGTGAACCTCCTTGTACTAACAATTCCGTAACAATAGGCTAGTGCATGCTGCATAAGGTCAGGAGTGGTCATGGAAGACGTGCGGATTGGCATCTTGGGTGTTGGCTCGATTGGCCTCGACCATGCCCGACGGATTTCGCAACGCATCAATGGGGCGGTGCTGTCGGCAGTCGCTGATTATGACGCGGCCCGCGCCGAACAGGTGGGGCAAGAGTTTGGCGTGCGCGCTGCAAGAGACCTCGAGGAATTGGCATCTGGTGAGGGCATCGATGCCCTGATGCTCTGCTCTCCTGGGTTCGCCCACAAGGAGGCGTTGCTCCAAGCGCTCGATCTCGGGCTTCCGGCGTTCACTGAGAAGCCTTTGACACCCGACTCCGTCTCCGCAGAGGAAGTGCTTGCCGCAGAGCAACGCTTGGACCGTCCTCATATCCAGGTGGGATTCATGCGACGGTTCGACGCCGAGTATCGCGCTCTTCGAGACCTCGTAGAATCGGGCCAGCAAGGGGAGTTGCTCATGGTGCACGCAGCCCACCGCAATGCTCGTCCGACGAACCCGCACTACACGCAGCAGAATCTCATCGACGATTCGGTGGTCCATGAATTCGACGTCCTGAGCTGGTTGGCGGGCTCACCGATCACTTCGGTTGCAGTACGCCAGGGACGCCGAAACTCCCTCACTCTCGCTCATCTGCACGATCCCATCTTGGTGCTCATCGAGCTTGAAAACGGGGTGCTCATCGACGTTGAGATGAATGTCTCAGCCCAGTTTGGCTACCAAGTGACTACAGAAGCCGTGTTTGAGCGTGGGGTGGCCCGCATCGGCCAGCCTTCCGGCATGGAAGTCTGGAGCGACGCCCGCTGCACTATTGCCGAACACGAGTACTACGACACACGATTCCATCAAGCGTTTGACACCGAGGTTCAGCAGTGGGTCGATGCGGTGCGCGATGGTCGGCTCGTGGATGGTCCGACCGCTTGGGACGGGTATCGCGTCGCGCTGGCGTGTGAAGCTGGTGTGGAGGCGCTTCGCTCAGGGCGTGAAGTAGCTGTGGATGCGGGGGAGAAGCCGGAGTTCTACTCGTCGGATGAGAGCTGAACGAGCACTCATCTTAGGTTCCAGGGCTGCATCCTGAGCAGCAGGGATACATCCAGATCATCAACGCGGAAACGTCGCTGCACTTTGTATTGACATAAAGCTTTTCCCCTGGTTACACTCCCTGCATGTCGCGAGGGTAAGAACTCGTCAACAGAGACGGGCCCGGACAACAGGATCCAATGGAGGAACCATGAAGAAGACCTTCCTAGCAGCGGCTTCCGCTGTTGCTCTTGCACTGACGGCCTGCAGCATGGGAGCTGGAGATTCCGATGCAGGGGGCTCGACAGGCGCTGCGAATGGGGACAAAGTCAAAGTCGGAGTGATCCTCAAGACTTTGTCGAGTGAGTACTGGAGCTACGTCGCAGCTGGCGTGAAGGCAGCTGAGAAGGACCTAGACGTCACCGTGCAGTTGCAGGGCCCGGCTTCCGAGACGGCCTACGACGAGCAGAACAACATGATCGAGACCATGCTGGCCGACAACTCCATCCAGGCCTTGGTCATTTCGCCGCTCCAGCCTGACTCTGTTGTGTCTGTGTTGGGTGGCACCGAGAAGCCGATTCTCTTCGTCGACACTGACGCGGATTACGACAAGAAACTCTCGTACATTGGCACGGGTAATGAGCCCGCTGCGAAGTCTGGTGGCGTTGAAGCAGCAAAGGTTGCTGGCGAGGGCGCCAAGGCAGCATGGATTGGTGGCGTTCAGGGCAACACCACCAGCGACGCCCGTGAGGCTGGATTCATCGCTGGCCTCAAGGAAGGCGGCGTAGAGACTGTCGTGAAGCAGTACGGCGAAGGCTTGGCTGACAAGGCCGCGTCGCTCATGGAAAACATTTTGACGAGCAACCCGGACCTCAAGGTCGTCGTGGCGAACAATGACGAGATGGCCTCCGGCGCTGCGAAGGCCGCTAAGGCTGCCGGACGTGATGACATGGTCATCTTCGGGTTCGATGGCATCCAGGCAGGCGTGCAGAACGTGATCGACGGGAACGTTGCTGGCACCGTCGCTCAGGACCCCTACGGCATGGGCTACAAGGCTGTTGAAGCAGCGGTGAAGGCCGCAAAGGGTGAGAAGCTCGAAGAGTTCATCGACACCGGTTCGACCGTCGTTACCAAGGACAACGCCGAAGAATATCTCGGAAAGCTGAAGGAACAGCTCGGCGAGAAGTGACCGCCGAATGAGTCGCTGAGGCACGGCGCATGGGTTTGCCTGCTCCGTGCCTCAGCACGGCAACCGTAACGAAGGAGGAGATCGTGTCTCCAGTGGTCGAGCTCAAGGGCGTGACCAAGAAATTCCCGGGCGTCGTCGCTCTGCGGAGCATGGGTATCCAGATTGAACCAGGTCAAGTACACGGCCTGATCGGTGAGAATGGGGCGGGAAAGTCCACGCTCATCAAGGTGCTGACTGGCGTCTACATTCCCGAAGAAGGTGAGATCTTCGTCGACGGGCAGCAACAGCGTTTTACCTCTCCTCAGGACTCACAAGACGCTGGAATCGCCTGCGTCTACCAAGAGCTCAACATCGTCCGACAGCTCTCACTCACAGACAACATCTTTCTCAACCAGACGATCAAGACCAAGAGCGGGCTTCTTGACTACAAGGCTATGGATGCCAAAGCCACCGAGCTGCTGTCTTCCATGGGCATCAACGTCGACGTGACGAAAGAAGCAGCCATCTTCGGCATGGGCGTGCTCCAGATGGTGGAGATCGCAAGGGCGCTCCTCAAGAACGCCAAGCTCATCATCATGGACGAGCCGACGTCGAGCCTAGGTGAAACCGAGGTGGAGCAACTCATGCGAGTTGTCCGCCAGCTTCGTGAACAAGGTGTTGCCATCCTCTTCGTCTCGCACAAGTTGGAGGAACTCTTCGAGCTTTGCGACCGTGTCACTGTGATGCGAGACGGTGAACATATCGTCACCGAGGACATTGAAAACATGGATAACGACAAGCTTATCCGTGCCATGGTTGGGCGAAGCGTAGAGAACCAGTTCCCGAAGCAAGACACGCAGCCCGGCGAGGTTGCACTTGAGTTCCGTAACGTGACGTCAGTCGGCAAGATCAAGGACGTCAGCTTCCAAGCCCGCTACGGCGAGATTCTCGGTTTTGCCGGCCTGGTTGGCGCCGGGCGCACGGAGACGATGCGGGCAATCTTTGGCGACCTCCCCATCGACTCTGGAGAAGTGTTCGTTGACGGGAAGAAAGTCCGTATCACGAGCCCCCGCGACGCAGTTCGTCGAGGAATTGCGTATGTGACTGAGGACCGTAAGGGACAGGGCCTGGTGCTGAATCAGCCCATTGCCGACAACCTGATCCTCTCGGCCTTCAAGCACGTCACCAGCGCGGGCTGGCTCCATGCTCGAAAAGTTCGGGATATGAGCCAAAAGAGCATCGAGTCGCTGCGCATCAAGACACCGGATGCACAGAACTTCGTCGGGAAACTCAGCGGCGGCAACCAGCAGAAGGTGGTCATCGGCAAGTGGATCAATTCGGTGTCGAATATCTACCTCTTCGATGAGCCGACGCGAGGGATCGACGTCGGTGCCAAAGTCGAGGTGTACAACATTATGAATGCCCTTGCAGCCGAAGGTAAGTGCATCATCATGGTCTCTTCTGAGCTTCCGGAAGTCTTAGGCATGAGCGATCGCGTGGTCGTGATGCGCGGAGGCGAGGTAATGGCGGAGATCGACCGAGATGATCCTGATTTCAACGAAGACGACATCATGAAAGCGGCTTGGGGAGAAAGGCAAGAACTGTGAACAAGAGCAAGGCTGTGAAGTTCCTCGAAAAATTGGCGCCGCTGCTGGCATTGGCGATTCTGATCATCATCATGTCGTTGCTCACGCCACAGTTCGCCACGGTGAACAACAGTATGAACATTCTTCGCCAGACCGCCGTGAACGGTTTTCTGGCGACGGGCATGCTGTTGACGCTCATTACAGCGGGCATCGACTTGTCCGTTGGTACGAATGCCATTCTGAGCGCATGTGCCATGGCGTTCCTCATGGTGACATTCGGCATCTCGAACCCGATTGTGCTGCTGCTGACCGCTCTGCTGGTTGGAACCCTGGTGGGTGTAGTCAACGGCCTGCTGCTCACCAAGCTCAAGCTTCCTCACCCCTTCGTTTCCACACTGGGTATGAAGTATGTGCTTGCAGGCTTGGCGCTCTACCTGCTCGCTACAAGAACGATTTCCGGATTCGACGAAGGCGTCACCTTCCTTGGGTCAGCTGATCTGTTTAAGGGCGGCGGCTTCAATGGCATCCCGCTGTCCTTCTTGGCCATGCTGGTGCTGTTCGTGTTCGTGCACCTTCTGCTGAACCGGACCGCGCTCGGACGTTCTATCTACGCAGTCGGCGGTAACCCCGAAGCGACTCGGCTGTCCGGTATCAACACCGACAGGGTGCTTACCTTCGTGTATGGAGCGGCCGGTTTCTGTTCCGCACTTGCGGGCATCGTGATCGTCGGGCGTTCGGGCGTGGCCAATCCGTCGGCGGGTATGTCCGGTAACTACGAGACCGACGCCATTGCCGCCTGCATCATTGGTGGCGCTTCGTTTACCGGCGGTAAGGGCACGATCTGGGGCACGCTGATTGGTGCGCTGATCATCTCCGTCATCCGTAACGGACTCACGCTGATGAACGCTCAGTCCGATGTGCAGTTCATGGTGATTGGCTCGGTCATCATCGTGGCGGTGTTCGTTGACGTCCGGCGCAACGCATCGGAAGAGAAGCGTCGTCGTCTGGCGGCAGCCTGATACTTATCCCTCGTCGCAACACAGCGTGGTTGCAGTCGACTTCCGAGTTGGCTGCAACCACGTTGTATTAGCTGCCGTCAGCCGCGTGAGGCACCGGCTGCGCAGGACCGACGGTCAGGGCGGCGATCCCCGTCGTGATAGGTACCGACAAGATCAACCCGATCGACGACCCCAGTGTGCGCACAATCTCGCTCGCGAACAGCTCCTGATTGATGGTGAGCAGCAGCGACGTCGACGTGAAGTAGACGAGCATGATCACCACGAGCGCACTGCCAGCGTAGGCGAACACGATGGTGTAGATCGTCGACGCGATGTGGTCGCGCCCGATTCGCATGCCCGACGAGAAAATCTCCCGACGACGCATCGTCGGCGCCGCGGCACGTAGCTCGAACACAGCCGAGGCTTGGGTGATGGTGGTGTCGTTCAGGACGCCCAACCCGCCGATGATCAGCCCAGCGATGAGCAACTGCCGAAAATCGAGGCCCGGCGCAAGGTTTTGCAGGTCCCACTCCGTCTCCTCCGCGAAGCCGGTGAGCTTCGCGAGATACACGCTGGCGGAACCGAGCCCCGCAGTGACGAGCAGCCCCAGCATGGTGCCGGCCAGCGCCGTCGAGGTACGGATAGATATGCCGTGCGCCACGTAGAGCACCACGAACATGATGGCGGTGGAGCCGACGATCGCCACGAGCACGCCCGGTTTCCCCAGCAAAATGCCTGGGATGATGAACCGCACGAGCACCGCCCCCGCAACCACCAACCCGACGAGCGCGAAGAACCCCTTCCATCTCGCGACCGCGATCACGGCGATGACGAACAGCACGGCGAGAGCAATGAACACGGGCGTGCGGTCGATGCCGCGGTAGGCGTAAAACACGTTGTCAGCGGCGTCGATGCGAGACACCTGCACGACGTCGCCCGCGCCGAGCCCCGCCGACGATTGCGGGCCCGTCACCTCGACGCGCTGCGTCGACCCCTCGTCTGGCCCACCTAGCACCGTGATCTCGTACGTCACGCACGCCACCTGCCCGCTCGACGTATCGAACTGCCCCTCACACGTCGGCTCGACGCGCGTGATGCGCCCGCTGGTCTCGATCACCCCTTCGGCTGCGGGCACATGGTGGATGCCTTCCTGCATCTCACTCGACGTTGGCCACAGCCAGATGATTCCCGCGACGGTGAGCACCGCGAGCAGCACGAGAAAGCCGATCAGCCAGGCCTTCGCTTTCGTGCCCACCTCAATCTGTACGTCGCCATGGGAATGTGAATGCATCATGAGAACACAGTACCGACGCGTTCCACCCGCCGGCGTTCGCCGCAACCGCGGCAGGTGAGCTCGTCGGCGTGGGGCATACTTGTCGGCGATGGACGCCCAAGTTTGTTACCGCCACCCAGAGCGCGCCGCGCGAATCGTCTGCCAGCGTTGTGAGCGCCCGATTTGCCCGGACTGCATGATTCAGGGCTCCGTCGGTTTCCACTGCCCCGAGTGCGTGCGCGCGAACCCGCAGCCGAACGCACGGCTGAAGACGCGTCGCGTGCAACCGAATCACGTCACGTCGCTGGTGCTCATCAGCGTGAACGTCGCAGTCTGGCTGGCCATCTTGGCAACCGGCATGGGAAGCAGCCCACTCATCGAGCACCTCGCGCTCACGCCGTACGGCATCTGCCCCTACGACTCCAGCCAGATCATCTTGACCGACCCAGCCGGCTGCGCCGGACACGGTTCGACGTGGATCCCCGGCGTCGCCACTGGCGCATTCTGGCAGGTGCTGACGAGCGCATTCACCCACGTGCAGCCCTGGCACATCATGTTCAACATGATGGCGCTGTGGGTGCTCGGCCCCCAGGTGGAGATGGTGTTTGGTCGCGCCCGCTTCCTCGCGATGTACTTCTTCTCGGCCATCACGGCGAGCGCGCTCGTGATGCTCTTCAGCGCGCCTTTTGGTGGCACGCTCGGCGCATCTGGCGCCATTTTCGGCCTCATGGGCGCGTTCCTCGTCGTCGCGTTGAAGCAGCGTCACCCGGAAGGGCTCAGGAGCATCCTCATCTGGCTCGGCCTCAACGTGGTGCTCACGTTCATGGTGCCGAACGTCTCATGGGAGGGGCACCTCGGCGGGTTGCTGGGCGGCGTCGCGATCACCGCGCTCATGGTGCATCTGCCGAGGAAGCAGCGTCGCTGGGAATGGACGCTCATCGGCCTGCTGGGCGCGGCCGCCGTCGCAGCCATCATCGCCATCGCACTCCTGCGCTTCACCTAAACCGACGTGGCCCGCGCGGGGCCGGCGGGGCACTCGTAACCTGTGCGGCTCAGTCGCGGATCAATGTTCCTTTGCTTCCCGACGATGCCTCGTCGCGCAGAAGCGTTGGACACATGTGCCGCGACTGAGCCGCACAGGTTGCACCTGCCTTCGTTACTGAGGCGACGAGTGGCGCTCGTCGCGGTGAGGTTACTTCTTCGACGTCGGCGACTTCGTGGGTCGACCTCCTGGGCGCAGCTTGGCGAAACGCGCCTTCTGGCGCTCGATTTCTAGCTGCTCGCGATGGAGGCGACGCTCGCGCGCGAGCTTGCGCTGGAACGCCTGGTGTTCGCGAAGCTCGACGTAGATGATGTCTGCACGCAGTGCCTTCACGATGGCGGGCATCAAGAACACGAGCACGAGCAGGAAGGGGCTCGCCGCGATGATGGTCACGTTCTGCAGGTTGGACAGCGCATCGTTACCACCAGACAGCAGCAGGGTGAGACCGATCATCGCGGTCATTACGCCCCACACCGCGGAGAGGCCCGGCGATGCGTCGGAACGTCCGCCTTGCGACATGGACCCCATCACCGTCGACGCGGAGTCGGCCGAGGTGATGAAGAACGTCGCCAGCAGGATCATCGCGACGATGCCTGCAATGAATCCGCCGGGCATCTGGTGCAGCAGGTTAAATAGCTGGGTTTGGGCCGAACCGTCGCCCCAGATGGAGTTGCCTTCGCGTTCCAAGTGGATGGCGGTGCCGCCGAAGATCGCGAACCAGATGGTGGATACAGCCGCGGGCACGAACAGTACTGTGAGGCAGAACTCGCGAATGGTGCGGCCGCGCGAAATGCGTGCGACGAACATGCCGACAAAGGGGCTCCAGGAGATCCACCAGGCCCAGTAGAAGATGGTCCAGCCGGCCAGGAAGCCGCCGGCCGTGCCGTCGGCGGTCTCGGCGGTGCGGCTCGCCATCTCGAAGAATCCGGAGAGGTAGGCGCCGATCGAGCCGGGGATGAGGTTCAGCACCGACACCGTGGGGCCCAGAACGAATACGAAGATCGCCAGGAACGCGGCGAGCACCATGTTGGTGTTCGACAGGTACTGAATGCCCCTGCTCACGCCCGACATGGCCGACAGCAAGAAAGCCAGCGTCAGCACCAGCACAATACCGATGACAACCCATTGCCCCGGGTTTTCGATCAGCCCCGACGCCTTCAGCCCTGCACCAATCTGCAGCGCGCCCAGGCCGAGCGAGCAGGCGGTGCCGAACACCGTCGCGAAAATTGCGAGCACGTCGATAATTCGTCCAAGCCAGCCGCCGGCGAGCTTCTCGCCGATCAGGGGAACGAAGGCCTGGCTGAGCAGCTGCTTGCGACCTATGCGGAAGGTCGAGTACGCAATGGCCAGGCCGACGATGGCGTACATGGCCCAGGGGTGGAGGGTCCAGTGGAACATGGCGGTGGCCATCGCAGGCATCACTTCATGTTCTGCGTGGCCGGGCACACCGTCGCGGTAGAAGGTGAGCGGCTCAGAGGCGCCGTAGAACATGAGGCCGATGCCCATGCCGGCGGCAAACATCATCGCTACCCAGCTGACGGTGTTGAACTCTGGTTCTTCCTCGGCCCCGCCGAGTTTGATGCGCCCGAAGTTGCTGAAGGCAATCACCAGCACAAACACGACGAATACGGTGCTGAACAGCACGAATGCCCAGCCGAAGTTCGTGACGATGAAATCGAGTGCCGAGCTGGCGAAGCTCGCGAACGACGTCGACGCGAGCAGGCCCCATGCCACCACAGCGACGGTGATCGCGATGGCGGGACCAGCGATGAGCCAGTCGATGGGGGAGTCAGCCTCAGATTGCAGTTTCACCTCCTCGGTCGCGTGCTGCGCGGGAGTGTCGGTAGCCAGCAGCGAAGCAAGCTCGTCGGCTGCGCTCAACTCCTCGTGCGTCTCGTCCGTCTTGGGAGTTTCAGACATGCAGAAATCACCTTCGTCGTCATTGGGGGAGTGCGCATTGGCGCCATTCGACCCTATCGTGTGCCCAAGCGGAGCGCGATTTGGCGGTATGATCTGCGTGTTCCGCTACAGTGCAAAGCATGACTTGGTCTGGTTCGGATGGGGACTGGTCGGCGCCCCCGCCCCGCTACGACGCGCAGGCGCAAACCGCTGCCTTCGGAGCAGATCAGCGTGCCGTCGAATTCGTGGAACCGAACACCCCGCCGATGTTGTGGCTGGGCGTCAGCGTGCTGCTCTCACTCGTCGCGCTTGTGCTTGCCATCGTTGGGCACGGAGCCACGATGGGGCTTATCGCATGGGTGCTGGCGGGTCCACTGGCCATCACCGCCGTCGCGCTGTTCACCTCCGCCGACGGCAAGAAGCGCGAGTCGGGCTGGTACCGGCCATCTGGTCTGGCCGAGTGGGGCCGACGGATCGCCGTCGTGCTAGCGCTCGTCGCTGTTGCGCTCGCCGCGTGGCTCATTGCGAGCGACGTCGCCAGAGGAGTCTGGTCGTGAACCGCCTGCGTGCCATGCGCACGCTGCTGTTGGCCCTCATCGTCGGGCTGGTGATCGTGCCGCTCGCCGCACCGAGCGCCGTCGCAGATGAGGATGCGGAGGTAACGCCCGCGTCACGGTTCATGAGCTGCACCCGCGGCGGAGGACAGGGCAGCGTACTGTTGCTGTTCGACACGTCGGGCTCGCTGAAACGCACCGACCCGGACAACGCCCGGGTCACCGCCAGCAAGTTGTTCGTGAGTCGACTCGCGGAAATCCTGGGGGAGTCGCCCGAATCCAACGTGCAGGTCGCGCTCGCCGGCTTCGATCACAGCTTCAGCAAGACGCTCGACTGGACTGATCTCGACGCCGAACACCTCGACCCCATCAACGCCGATCTCGATGCCTACGCCGAGCGTCGCAACGGGCCGGAGACCGACTACTGGAAAGCCGTCGACGGAGCGCGCCAGGAGCTCGCCCAGCGCCAGCAGGCCGAAGGCGACCACTGCTCGATGGTGGTGTGGTTCTCCGACGGCGGCTTCGCCATCAGCAAGCGCGCCAACGCCGACGTGATGCAGAAGTGGGGAGGCCTGAAGCCGTACGCGCCTGACAACAAGCTCGCGACGCGACAGGACGCCGCGCGGGCCATGCAGGACGGCCAAGAGGACATGTGCCGCCCGGGTGGCGTAGCCGACCAGCTGCGCAGCATGGACGTCATCACCCTCGGCATCGGGCTCGCCGTCGACTCCGAACCGAAGACGTTCGATCTCATGCAGGGTTTTTCCGCCGCGGAGACCATCCCCTGCGGTGACATCACGAAACCCAAGCCTGGTACGTTCACCATGGCCACCGATATCGACGACCTCATCTGGGCGTTTGCGGAAGCCTCATCCGAGGGCTCCGATGTTCAGGAAACTGGCCTGTGCAAGGAAGGCGAAGAGCCTTGCGCGGAGGGCACCCGCACGTTCGTCCTCGACGGCTCGATCGGGCGTGTGCAAGCCATTACGCAGCTTCCCGTAGACGGTGGGCGCGTTCTGTTGCAGACCCGCGACGGCGCACTCACACCCATGCCGAAGGATGGCGACAATGCGAAAGTCCCCGGCGCGACGCTGCGTTGGAAGTGGCTGTCCGACCGCACGCTCACACTCATGCTGGAGCGCGAAGGGCAAAGCGAGGAATGGATCGGCCCGTGGGGGCTGGTGTTCGTCGCATCCACCGACACCGACGAGCTGGCGAAGTCGTCGTTGCAGCTCTTCGGCGACGTGCAGCCGGTGTGGACGAACCGCAAGGACGTCACGATTCGCACCGACGCGAAACCCGTCGACCTGCAGCTCGGCCTGGTGAACAGCAAGGGCGAGACGATCGATCCGGCCACGCTGTCCGACGAGTCCCGCTTCGACGTCTCGTTGACTGGCTCCGACGGTGAAACCCGCCAGCTTGTCAAGGACAAGCCGGTGACCACGATCACCGAACCCATCGCCCTCGACCCTGGCTCGATCCCCGCCGGTGGCGCGCAGCTGTGGATTACCTTGAACGTCACGACGCAGTCGTGGTCTGGGCAAGGCAAAACCGTCGAAGGCACCAAGCTGGAGCCTATCCGGGTGATGACGCCGCTCTCGGTCGCACCTCCGGAAGATTTCCCGACGATCCCTGCCAAGGTGTCCTTCGGTGAGACGGAGCAGGCCGACCCGGTTACCGTCACGGTGCCGCTCGAGGGCGAGGGATGCGTTTGGCTCGGCGAGAAGACGCAGTTCACCGGATATCCGAAGGGCCTCGATTCCGCGAAGCTGAGCTCTCCCGCCGCCGATGAGGGTTCGTGCAGCTCGTCGGGGCTCGAGCTCACACTCGACCCGAGCGGCACGGGGCATGGCGCGCTCGTCGGCAAGGCGGAGGTGTGGCTCAAGTCGCCCAGCGCCAAGGCCGGCACACCCGTGCAGCTCGAGTTTGATCTCCAGATGCAGCGCCCGGCCTCGCAGCCAGTGCTGTGGGGAACGCTCATCGGTGTGACGCTGCTGGGCATCGCGATCCCCGTCGGCATTTTGTACCTGAGCAAGTACCTCACGTCGAAGATCCCCGGCAACGCAGTGCTGGCGCAGCAGTTCACCGGGCCCGTCGACGATTCGCATGCCTTCACCGACAACGGCCTGGACGTCGACCTCAGCCGCATGTCGATCGCACAGCTCGCAGGCGGACGCCGCAAGGTCGACGTCGCGGGAGTGCAGCTCCGGGCGAAGACGGGCCTGGCGCTCACGGAGCCTGGGTACGTCGTCGTCGAACAGCCCGGCAAGGCTGCAGGCGGACGCACCTCGCTCGCGTCGGCCGGCAACAAGGCCAAACTGCCATTGGCCGTGCAGGGCAACTGGACGGTGGCGCTGCACCCTGAGCGCCCCACCTCCGGCGACGTGACGGTCACCATCTTCACCGGCCCCGGCGCGCCGGGCCTGAACGAACTCACCGACGACATCCGCGGCCGCATCCGCGACGCCGTCGCCAAACTCCGCGAGGGCCTGCCACCAGACGCCGAACCCCCGACGAGCGACCCGTGGGGCGGCGGCCCTTCCGCAGGTGGGCAGCCCGACCCGTGGTCGAACCCGCCCACGCAATCAACCACCCGTTGGAATCCGCAAGGAGGGCCGTCGCCCTCGAGTGGGCCACAGACGGGTTGGCAGTCGCCGCCGCCTCCCGGGCAGCCGGGCGGTCAGTCACAATGGCAACAACCGCCGAACTCCAACTGGGGCAATCAGCCTCCCAGTGGTGGGGCGGGATGGTAAACCACAGCTAGGAAATGCAACCCAGTGAGGATTGAACGTGCGTAGATTCCTTCTTGTCGGATGTGGTGGTTCTGGTGGCACCACGCTTCGTCTCCTGATCGATCAGCTCCGCGCCGACCTCCGTGCCCGCGGCATCTCATCGCTTCCGGACGCGTGGCAGTTCGTGCACATCGACGTTCCCGTCGACCCTGATAAGGGGCCCGAACCGCTGGGCAACATCCAGGAGATGGGCGGCCACTACGTGTCGTTCTCGTCGCCGTCGAACTCGTTCCTGCAGACCTCGCACACCGTCGAGGCGCAGCTCACCAGCAAAGACCGCAACTACGTCGGCCTGTCCGGCTGGGCGCCGCGTAACCCGGCTGCGGCGAATACCATCCCCGTCACTTCCGGCGCCGGCCAGTACCGGGCCGTTGGGCGCATGCTCACGCTGCCGAGGCTGAACCCGCTGCGCGAAACGCTCGTGAGGGCACAGGCGAAGTCCGTGGCGCCGGGCGCCTGGGGCGAAATCCCCGCCGAGGAGCAGTCGTCGGAGGTCATCATCCCCATCATCGTCGGTTCCATGGCTGGCGGCTCTGGCGCGTCGATGTTCCTCGACGTCGCCCGCCTGCTCGGCACGCTGCCGGGCGTGAAGAGCCAAAACATCGGCTGTTTCCTCTACACCGCCGACGTGTTCGCGCAGCTCGACGAGGGCAAGCGCGCCAACGTCGAAGGCAACGCGATGGGTGCCCTGCCGGAGATTATCGCGGCTATCGCCCGCACCTCCGAGGGATTCGACGCCGCGACCTACGGGTCGCTGGGTATCCCGCTGCAGCAGAACACGCCGCCCTTTGCCCGCGTGTTCCCGATCGGCTCGAAGATCGGCGGCTCGGGCGCCTACTTCGGCGACGGTTCACAGGAGTCCGTGTACCGCGGCATCGCACGGGCGCTGGCGGGCACCATGCTCTCCGAGCGCGCGTCGAGGCAGTACCTCGACTTCATGCTCGGCAACCCCAACCCGCTCACCAACCTCAACCAGAAGTTCGGCTGGCGCGTCGATCCGCTCGCGCTGCCGTTCGGCTCGCTCGGGTTCGCGTCGCTCTCGCTCGGCCGCGATCGCTACCTCGACTACGCCGCGCAGCGGCTGGCGCACTCCGCGTCGGACCACCTCGTGGGCGGCCACATCAACCCGACGAGCTCGCTGTCGGGCAACGATCAGCTTCGGCAGCTCATGGACAACCAGTGGGGCGCCAGCCTGAATGCGATGGGGTTGCCGCAGTACGGGCAGCCCGTTCCCGACTGGTTCCAGACCGAGGCGTTCCCGCGCCAGGTGTGGGAGGCCATCGCGCGCGAAGCCGCCGGGCCGGCCGTCGGGATGCTCGCGAACTCCGGGCAGGCGCCGGCGTCGCAGTGGCTCTCGACCGTCACGATGAACCTCAACCCGATGCGCGAGCAGTGCCGCAACCAGCTGCAGCGCTCCGCCTACGCGTGGGCGGAGGGATGGGCCTACCAGCTCGAAGACGCGGCGAAGCGCGAGTTCCTGCGCGTCGTCAGCCAGTTCGGCCTGCCCTACGGGCGCGAGCTGATGAGCCGCATCCACGACTACGCCGATCAGCTCATCGCGCAGCTCGCCCAGGCGGGTGTGGAAGCCGACGGCGCAGACCCCGTCGCTCTCGATCCCACTGTCGGGCAGCAGGCGCAGTCGCTGGGCAAGAAGCCCGTCGACATGAGCCACCCCATCGGCCAGATGGTGCAGCGCTCGCTCAGCAACTCGATGGAGCGCACGTTGCGCCTGGAGGGTGCCCGCATCGCTGCCGGAATCTTGCGGGCGTTCTCCTCCGACGTGCTGGCGGGCCTCGAGAAGGCTGCCAACGACGCGCTCCGGCTGCTGGAAGTCGAGCGCGCGCATACCTCGTCGGGGGCCGGCCTCGCGCAGCTCAACTCCGAGGTGTACGCCGACTGGCCCGACGAGACCGACCGCGTGCCCATGCGCTTCAAGCATGCCGAGAACGAGGTGCTGCTCACCACGGCCGACGACTTCCCGCAGCAGTTCCACAGCGACGTTGTGGCCTCCGCAAACGGCAACACCGACTACGGGCAGTCGCTGGCGAAGATCCGCGCCGAAGCCACCGACGGCAAGTGGGAGACCACGGGCTCGAAGGAAGAGCACGAGGTACTGAGGCAGGTGAGCCACTGGCGCCCAGGCGCCCTCCCGAGCCGGGCTTCCGACGGTCAGCCGACGCCGGAGGCGAAGCCGAACTACACGTTGCTGATGTCGCACTCCGACCTGCTGGCCCGCGCCACGTCGCGGCTCGGAGCGAAGGGCGACGTGTTCGCCGCCTTCGCTGGCCAGTCCATCTCCGACTACCTCGACGATCCGACGGTGACGGCCATCGACCGTGAGCAACGCCAGAAGTCGTTCGTTGCGAAGATGGCGGAGACCATGGAAAAGGCCAAGCCAGTGGTGGGTATCGACGTCAACATGGCGCAGCGTCTGCACGGCACCGACATCAAGTTCGTGTACTCGTTCTCGGACATTCCGATCGGCGAGCAGCACCCCGTGAGCCAGGCCATGCTCCAGCGCCTGCGCGCGAACGCGTCGCTCGACCCGACGAGCGTCGAGAACTTCGAAGACTCCCTGGTGGGCACCGTCTCGGAGGCCGGCAAGGTCAGCGTGTTCGGCTCGTACCAGAAGGTGTCGCCGCTGTGCTTCACGTCGCTGCTCGACCCGATCCAGCAGCGTTGGGCGAAGGCCCCGCTCATCGCGCAGCGCAACCTGTGGCAGTGGAAGCGCACGCGTCCCCTGTCGGCGGCCATCGCCATGTCGCCAGCCGAGCTCCAGCGCGTGATCGCGGGCTGGTATCTGGGTCGACTCATCGGGCTGGTGCGCCAGGACAAGACGGGCAAGGCCGCGGTCAGCACGCCCGACGGCTGGTGCAACTTCGGTGAGCTGCTCACGTCGGAAGACACCCAGGTGCGCACCGCCCACGACGTGCTGGCGGCCGTGCTGATGAGCCACGCGTGGGCGTTCGTCCGCTGCGGTGGCGACGGCGACCTCACCCCGCTCACCCCTTACGACGCGCTGCGCCGACTCGTCGACCAGGCCGACTCCAACGCGCACTCGAACGACGTCAGCGAGCTGGCCGGCACGACGCTGCTGCGCGCGGCGTTCTTCGATAAGCCCATGGAACTCGACGGCGCCCCAATGCCGTGCGACGGCCCGAGCCCCGTTCTCACCAGGGCAGAGGCGGATGCCACGCAGACGGTGGGCCAGGCTCGTGCTGCGGAAGCCCGCGCATGGGTGGACGGGCTTCGTCGGATGTATGCCGAGCAGTGGGGCCAGGTGGATGCCAACGGCAACGTGGCGGAGCAGAACGTGATGGCTTACCAGCTGAACTTGCCGCTGGCGCAGGTGCGTCAGATGAGCCTCATGTCTGAGCTGGCCCCGCACGCGCTGCCTGCGCTGAACCTGCTGCAGCAGATGATCGATGCGGCCTCGGTTGATACCTCCACGGGTGGGGCAGGAAATGACGTCTGGATCTGATTACGTCATCCTCGCGGCGCGACGCCCGTTGGCGGTGTTGCTGAGCGCGGTGCTGCAAGACCTCACCGCGCAAGGCCTCGTCAACCCATGCCGTGTCGTCGATCTGGATGCGCTGCGCGACGATCACGCCGCCGTGCCGGTCAAGGTGCTGCGCCCCGACGGTGTGGCAGGCGCCGCGCTGCAACAAGACCTCGCGAACGCCGACGTGGCCCGGCTGCGCGTGGCGGTGGTGGGCGACGTCGACGACGAGGAGTGTACGGTCAGCCAAGAGCAGGCGGTGCGCGTACTCGAGGCGCTGCAGTCCACCATGCCGGGGGCGCCGATCACACAGCTCAGCGTGTCTGCCGGCAGTCCCGATTCGCAGTGGCAGCGTCGCTCGCTGGTGCTGTTTGGATGGCACAACCTGGTGATTTCCCCGGAAGAGTCGCGTGCACCGGGACGGGCGTCGTCGCCGCTGCGCAGCTCGACGCGCGACCCAAAGTGGGCAATGCTGCTGTGCGGCACGCTCACGAGCCTGCTCGGGCTGTGGCCGGGCCAGGCCGCTGGGCCGTTCGACGATCGCCAGCCGCCGAGCGGACAGCTGGTGGTGCCGATCAGGGGTTTCTCGCGTGCGCTGTCGTCCGGCTCGGTGCAACATGCGCTCGGCGAGCGGCTCGTGTCGGTGTCGGAACGCTACCCGGCGCCGCACACCCCGTCGGGGCATGTGGTGACCGTCGACGACGAGGCGTCGCGCGCAGTGGGCATGGCCGAGCGGCTGCTCAGTCTGCATCCGGACACCATGCCCAGGGTGCGGCATGCCTCCCCACCACCTCGCCCGAGAGACATCGGGGTGGGTGCGGCGCTGAAGGAGTTCTTCCAGTTTGTGGGTCAGGCTCTAGCTGGCATGCCGGGTCAGATCATCCGCGCGGTGGATCAGGCCGCGAGTCGGGCCGTGGCCAGCACGGTGCAAAACGCCGTGTTCGGGGGCTCCGACTCGGGCTATGCAGTGGTGGTTCGGGGTGTTCGCGCCGACGGGTCATCGTCGAGCTGGGCGGAGTATGAGCAGTCGCTGGAGAGCGTGATCCGACGCTCCACCCGCACCTCAGGAGACCTCCCGCCGGTGCTGCAAAACCCCAAGCTGTGGCGCGATTTCGTGGGCGGCGGCTTCAGCCTCCTCGACGCCGGGCAGCACACCCAGGGGCTCGAACCGTTCACGTCCGGCTCGCAGCCGGCCATCGTGCCAACCACCGACCGCGTCGCCCACGACCCACGCGATACATTCACGCTTCCCGCGTCGCTCGCCGCCTTCCTGCCGAACTGGGAAATCGAACCCGGCGACGACATCGCCGTCGCGCGGCTGTTCGAGCGGCTCGACCACCTCTCCCGCACACAGCCGCACCTCAGCCAGGCAATCACCGCCCAGAAGAACCGCCTGCGGGAGTGGGCGGAAGATGCGCGCAACTCGTACGCCGGGCACGTCGGACGTCGACTCGCCGACGCGCACCGCGCCACCATCCAGGAGGTGGACGAGCTCACCGAGAAGGTGAACCACCTCAGCGCGCAGCCCGAGGTCGTCGATAACAGCGCCGAGCTGCAGGACGACCTGGCGATGCAGGTGCGGGTGCTCACGGGCGTGAGTGCCTCGATCATCGCGATTCTGGTGGCGCTGACGGCGCTGCAGGTGTTCGCGTGGCCGTGGCTGCTCGTCGGTATCGTCACGACGTTCCTTGGCTGGATGAGCTCTGGCGCCCTGCTGCTCACGCGCAGCAAAGCGAAAGAATATGCGCTCCTCAACCGCCTCGAGCAGCGGCAAACCGCACTCGACGACGCCATCCGGCACCGGATGGAAGCGCTGGAAGATCTGCGCAAGATCAGCCGCAACTACCGCCAATATCTCGACTGGTCGCGCGTGCTGGGCGCCTTCCTGCACGCACCGCACGGGAACCCGTCGGAAGCCACGGAACGCGACGTGCACGTCGGCCAGGGGATGCCACTCAACATCGCCATCGGCGTGGCCGTTCCCGACCGCGACGCCATCGACGACGTGGCGAACTCGTGGCGCAGCGCCCTATTCGCCACCGGCTGGCTCTCGGAACCGTGGATGGAGTTCCAGCGTGATCTCCCCGCGTCGCTCGGCAGCTTCCGGATGCAGCTGGCCAACGATCCGGCGCTGCTCGAAAGCGATCCGACGATCGACGGCGTGCCCATCCTCACCCGCTGGAGCCGCGCCATGGCCGCGCACGCAGCCAGCCGCACGGTGAGCCCGTCGTTCCAATCGAAGATTGTGGGTGAGACGCTGCGCGACACGAACGCCCGCAACCGGCTGCTCTCGCGCGTGCTCGTGCGCGAGTCGAACTCGGGGCAGGCCAGCGAGGTGTACCGCGACGAGTTCATGGCGGGCCTTGACCAGGACGGCCAGCAGCGCGACTCCTTCCAGCAGGGGCTGTTCGCCAGCGAGACGAGCGTGCTCGACATCCGCAGCGTCACCGACACGATCCGCCAAGACCAGTCCAACGGGCTCGACAAGGCGCTCGTCGTCATCCAAACTGGCCGGGCAATTCCAATTTCTCAGCTGGCGGGCACCCCTGTGGACACTGGCGGGGACACCACCATCGAGCACAGCGGCGACTTCGTCTGAGGGAGGCATCGTGAACGACATCGTGACTGCCGGATTGATCGTCTGGGTGGCCATGGCCATCCCTGCGATCGTGCACGGCCTCGTGCTCGCCAACCGCTCCGGCAAGTCGCTGGTGCTCGCCGCGATCGCCTGCCTGTTGCTGCCGTGGCTAGGGCTGTTGTTCTTCACTGACAGTCGGCCAGCTGGCGCGCGCACAGTGATGGGGCTGGGCCATTACTGCATCAGCATGTACGGGGTGGCGGCGGCCATGGCGATCATCTCGATCTTCCCGGACTGGGTGGTTGGTGACCCGCAGTATCTGGGTGGCGTCGACGGCTACGCGCCGCGCGATGTGGTGCTGCTTGCCATCGTCGTCGCGGCATTGGCGCTCGCGCTCATCGCCGGTGCGGTAGGTATCCGTCGAGGCGGCGACTTGAGCGTCGCCATCGTGATGGGTGTCATCATCTCGCTCGCGGCGGGCGTGCTCGCCGCGCTCGTGCACCTGTGGGGGCGCGCGGGCTTGTTCAACAGTGACCTGCGCGACCTCCAAGACGAGGTGGAGGCGCACCTCAACGTCGGCCCCGGCGGATGGATTGCGCTCATCGCGCTGATCGTCGCCTACGTGTGCACGGTGCTCCTGCCACTCGGGCTGCGCGTCGAAGCGGCGCCGGAACCACCGTCGACGATTCCCCAACCGCCGCAAGGCCAGCCCATGCCCGGCTCAGGAATGCCCGGTGACGCCCCGCAGCCAGGCTGGGCGCCCCCGCAACAACAGTGGCCGACCAACACGGGGGCCGGCTGGTGACCTCCGCACGCAGGGCTAAGTTGGGTGCCTACAACCAAGAATCACGGGCTGGCATTTCGCCGCTCGACCTCGACGTGCTCGCTCACTTCGACATCGCGTCGCGCAACGTCGTGCAGGTGCTGATCTGGGAGACCCCAGACGCCGTGCTGGACCATTTCGACGAGCTCGTGGGCGCCGTCGCCGATGCGCCCGGCGCGCCGGGTAGTGACCGGCAGCGGTTCGAGCGCCTGTGCGCGTGGCGCGACCAGCACGAGTCGCCGTCGGTTGCGCGTATCGACGACGGCGATCTGGTGCGGGTGGCATCCGCGTCGATCCGTTCGAAGCGTGATTTGGAGTACACGACGGCGCTCCTCGACGGCGGTGCCGCCCTCTGGCAGTTCCGCGACGAGGTGTTGCAGCTGCTGGGCGCCGATGAGGTGAAGCCCCGTCGAGGCGTCGACGAGATTGCCGCCGACGAAGCCCCCGCGCCGGAGCCTGACTCCGCGCCGGAGCCCGTCGCTGCGCCCCAGCCCGAGCCCATTCCCGAACCAGAGCCAGAACCAGAGCCAGAACCCGAGCCAGAACCAGCGCAGCCCGACCCGACGAGCCCATTCGAGTGGGTGCCCAACGTGCGGTTCGCGGGCTTCGACTGGAGCCAGGGCAATCAAACCCCCGTCGGGCACATGGCGGCCCTGGAAGTCGACGGGCAGGTGCAGCTGGAATGGACGCCCAGCCCGAACCCGGCCCCGGTAACGCTGTACCGCATCGTCCAGTCAGGGGACTCCTGGCCGGTGGGCTCCCCAGATCTTGGCTCGCCCGTCGGGGTGACGTCGGCCACCGCCGGCAGCGTGCAGCTGCACGCGCGCGGCCAGACGACATACCTCGCGGTCTGGGCCTACCAGGGCAGATCACAACTCGAAGCCACCCAGTCGCAGCCCACACTCATCGCCAAGAGCGAAGTGGTGTGGCCGCCGTCGGGCCTGGAGCTGAGCGTCACGCCCGACAAGATGGTGGCCGCATCTTGGAACGCCCCGGCAGGCAGCAAGATCGAGGTGCAGCGCTTCCCCGAGGGTGTCCCCGTCGCCTACGATCCGTCGCGGCTGCTGCCCGCCGAGTCCGTGCAGAGCGGTGGGTTCCTCGACCGCGAAGCGCCGCAGGGCGAACCCCTCGTTTACGCGGTGTTCTGCGTCGCTCAACTCGCGGAAGGTGGCTCCGGCATCTCGTCGCCGGTGGTGGCCAGCGTCGAAATCACGCCCACGCCCGAACAGATCCGGCTCGACGTGCGCGAATCGCAGACCACACCCGGCGCGTACGACCTCACCTGGAAGCCACCGGCGAACGGGCGCGTCGTGCTGTACGCGACGAAGGAACGCCCCGAGCAGGGCCTAGAGAACGAGGCGCGCACCGCGGAGGTGCTGGAGCAGGCCGGCCTCAGCATCGAGCGGCGCATCGCGTACCCCATCGACGACCTGGGCGGCCTACACCAGATCAAGCAGTTCGTCGTCGACACCACCTGGGTGCGCACGCACTTCGTCGCTGTGCATTGGATCAACGACGACATCGTCTGGGCCGGCGCCCCCGTCACCATGGTGACCCCGCGGCCACCCGAGTGGGCGCAGGTGATCGAACGCGTGGACGCCCAAATCCTCACATTCCCCTGGCCCGACGGCGTCTCGATCGTCCAGGCCTTCCAATCGCCCCGCGGCATGGACATCGACCCGACGACGAACGAGCCCATCGCGCAGCTCACCAAGCAGGACTACGACCAGGTGGGCGGCATGCGCATCACCCGCGTCCTGCCCAGCAACGGCTGCTCGCTACATATCGTCGGCGTGCTGTACCTCGAAGGGCGCCCCGTCTACTCGCGCCCCATCACCATCGATTACCCCGGCATCACGCGGCTGCGCTACGAGTTCGAACCCATCCTGGCCAACCAGCAGCCCGCGCCACCTGGAGTGCAACCGTCGGCCTACCGGCTCTACTGCACCGCCGACGACGAACTGCACGACGCGCCCATCGTGCTCGTCGGCAACTCCCAGCATCTGCCGCTGGAGCCGGGCGACGGTGTCATGCTCAAGGAGGCGCACGTCTCGCTCGCGCCCGAGCAGCGGGTGTTCGTCGGCGATATGCCGCTGGGTAGCAGGGGTATGTACGTGCGGCTATTCATCAACCGTCCAGCCGATGAGACAGGCACGGTGGCCGTGCTTGATCCGTCGGTGCATAGCTTGAGGATGTGGGTGTGATGGAGCAACTCCTCTACGGCTCCGGCGACGATATCGCCGGGCGCACGCAAGGCGGCTGGGGCGTACTGCGCGTGACGCCAGGGATGAGCGCAGAGCGCGTCGCCGAGCTGCAGAAGCTCGCCAGCGTGCAGATGCCCACGACGATGCCGCAGTTCCCGACGGCGGATCAGCTGGCGACGAGGCCTCGTCGGTTCAGAGCCGAGCCCTCCGGCGACGGGTTCGCGGTGTGCATGAGCGCGGAGGCCGGGGTTGACCACACCAAGCGCCCTGGCAACGTCGTCTCACACTGCGCGTGGGTAGAACGCTCGACGTCGCTCAGGGTCACCGACTGGTTCGACGCCGACGGCTGGGTGCTGCCGTGGGGGCCAAGGCAGGTGCGCGACGCCACGCTGCCCGAGCAGTTGACGCCGCCTTCCGGGTGGCCGACCGTCGCGGGCTTCCTGCGCGGCAACCCCGAGCAGCTGCAGCTCGCCCGCTGGGTGGTTTCGGTGGGGGTGGCGAAACTGCTCACCAGGCAGCCGCTCATCGTGAAAACCAGCGACGTGCGGGCCGGCGTGCACTGGGTCTCGGCAATGCTGTGGATGCTCGACAGCGCCTGGGGGCGCGAGTGGAGCATCTACATCGGCGAAGACCGCGACTCGCTGACGAGGCTTGCCCCGAAGGGCCTGTTCATCGCGGTCGTCGCCCCCGACACCGCCGTGCCGGAGCGCATGCTCGACGGCGTCGTCGACGCCACGGGCCAGCCCGCGGAGCACGAAGCGTGGGGGCAGATCGTCGCAGATCTTCTGATGGCTCCCGACGACGTCGCGGCCAGCGTGTTCGAGCACCGCGACGCGCTCGTGGACCGGTTGTGGAAGGAAGCGCAGGGCGACTCCTTCACGTCACTGCAAGCGCTGAAGGTGGCGTGGCTCAGCCGGCCTGGGGCGTTGTTGCTCGGGCAGGACGACGTCATTCGCGAGCTAGTGGGTAGCGTCGGTGAGCGGGTGAGGGCGTGGCCGGAGCTGCGCAACCTCGCGGCGAGCGTCGGGGAGGAATTCGCCGACGACGCCCCGACGCAGAGCGACATTTACGGCAGCGTCGAGGGCCCGTCGGTAGGGTCTCCCTACGACGAAGCGGGCGGGGCGAAGCCGCCGGAGGCGTCGAATACTCCGGAGCGCGTGATGGCACCGGCGCCCGAGCCGCAGGGGGTCGGTGCGCCCGAGCCCCACTTGATTGATGAAGCACTACAGGCGGTGAGCCACTTCGGTTCGCTCGACTGCGTCGAGGGCGAGTGGATCACTCGAGCGGGGCACACGTCGCCCGAGGATCGCCGACGCATGTGGGCCGTCGCCGCCGTCGCGTCGTGGGTGGCGCCTCGCCCGGAGCACATCGTCGACGCTGTGCGCACGCAGCACGACCTCGCGCCGGAGCTCGTGCGACGTGTCGCCCGGCGCAGTCAGGAACGCTACGGCCCCGACGAGGCCCTCGAGCAGTGGTTGGGAGAATCACCATGGCAATGATCCAGCTCACCGGCGGCCCGGTTGCGTGCCCCGACGGTGCGCTCGAGCTGCAGCTCACGACGCAGCGCGGGGTGGAACTCGCCCTCGTCGACGCCCTCGGTCACCCCGTCGAACCCGCCTTTCGCGCCACGCCGTCGCAGGTGGTGGTGCTCCCCGGCCAATCCGTGATCGTGATCGCCCGCCCCACCGAGGGCCGCGCGTTCATCGAGGGCACTCGCATCGGTGTGACGGTGAAGGCCGCCTCCGGGTCGGGCGACGAGGTGGTGCGTCCACCCGTCGATGCCGGAGGCCGCACGGCGATCTCGCTGGTGGAGATCGCTGACGGGCGCATCGCCGACCTCGTCGGGCAGACCGCTGCGACGGAGCTGGCGTGGATGCAGCGCGGCAACCAGGCCTTCCACGCGCACCATTCGCAACGCACCGGGCGCGCGACGAAGTGGGCCTGCGTGCTGGACGGGTCGGCCATGACGCAGCACACCGCCGACGAGGATGCATACCGCCAGTTCGTGGAACTCGTGCTCGGCACCGCCGCCACGGCCTATGGCGGCGCGCCTTCGGCGTGGTGGATGGCCACGCAGCCGCCCCGCGACCTCACCGCGACCCTCGATCACGACGCCATCGTGTGGGAACAGGCGCTGAACCACGCACCCGCCCCCTGGCCGAACCTGGGCGAAGCGGTGGAAGCGGCGTGCACGGGGCTGCCCGACGATGCCCCGCTGCTCATCATCTGCGACGGGGTGTTCGTCGACTATCGCGAAGTGCGCGACGCCGTCGCGGAGCGCGAGTGCATCGTCGTGGCATTGGGCAGATCCAAGTACGGCGCGCGGGCGGAAGACCGCCCCACCCAGTTCTGGGAAGAGGAGCTGGATGCGTTCGACGGGTTCCCCCGCGTTGTCTCGCTGGCCTCGCTGGCGGGGGTGGGCGATGCCGGGCCGGCCCTGGCCGACGCAATGTTTCCGAGGAGCCAGGCATGAATCTCCAGCAGTGTCCTCGCTGCTTCCAGCCGATGCAGGGACCGGGTAAGTGCGTGTGCGGATTCGATGTGCCCGCCGCCTGGTTCGACGCCGTCCAGCTGTCGATGGCAATCACGGGCGCCCGCACCGTCGGCAAGTCTGTGCTGATCGGTGTAATGATGGATCAGTTCGAGTATTTCCTCGCTGACAAGGGCTCATTCCTCACCCCGCTCGGCGACACGCACGCGCGCTTCCACGAAAAGTACCGCGTGCCGTTGCTGCAACAGCGCAACCTGCTGGGCGCCACGCCGCCCGCCGAGCAGGAGCCGCTGTCGCCCATGTTGTGGAAATTCACCGACGGGGGCACCGAGTTCTGCCTGTCTGTGATGGACGCCGCAGGCGAAGACTTCGAGCGACTGAGCCCGTCGGATGAGCGCTTCCGCTACCTCGGATTCTCCGACTTCATCGTCACCCTGATCGACCCGCTCAAGGTGCCCGGTGTCTCCGCGGTGCTCGACGGCGTGGTCACTGTGCCGAGCCATTCCGGCAACGACATCATGGTGCTGCGCCAGGTGCTGCAGGCGCGCGCCGCCCAGCGCGTGCAGGGCGGCCCGGAGCAGGTGCTCGCCGTGGTGCTGTCAAAGTTCGACGTGCTGCAGCGGCTGCGCACGCTACGGGCGGCCCCGTGGCAGTCCATCTTCAACCGTCCCGGCTCCGCGATGCAGCGCGACCCGTCGATGGTCTCCGGCCACGACGCGGAACTCGACGGCGCCCTGCTGCACGAGGAGCTGCTCGGACTGCTTGACAAGCTCGGCGCCGGCATGGTGATCTCGGCGGCGGCACAGGCCGACCTGCCCTACCGACTCTTCGCCGTGTCTGCGTTGGGTTCAGAACCCGACGCGCAATCCGTCGGCAGCGGCGGCATCATCCCGTTTAGAGTGCTCGACGTGCTGCAGGCGGCCATAGCGAAGAAGAGGAGGTCGCTCTATGCAGGCCAGTAAGCCGAGCAACCGCCCGAAAGTGTTGCGCGTGGGGCAGCCAGCCGAGCCCTGCGTCGGGTTTGACGGGCAGCCGCTGAGGCGCATCATGTTCGGGGCTACCTGGGACGACGTTGACTTCGACATCGACATGTGCGCCGTGCTCGTCGACGACTACGGGCAGATCCCGTCGCAGCAGTGTTTCGTGTATCGCCGCAACCGTTGGGCGCCGGAGCGTTCGGCGTTCGTCACGTGGAAGATGCCCGGTGAAGAGGCTGGCATCGACAGGGCGCAGGTGCTCGTCGACCTGGACCGGCTTGACGAGAGCATCGTGGCGGTGAAGATCGCGCTCACCGCGGTGATGCGCGGCCAGCCGCTGGGGGACGCCGGCACGGTCAGAACCCGCGTGATGGACCTCGCCACAGCGCACACGCCGTTCGTGTTCTCGCCGCCGGCGACGGTGTACGCCCATGAGCGGTGCATGGAGCTATGGAAGATTGAGCGCGCCCATGGGGGATGGGTCGTCGAGGCGCTCGGCGAGGCGTACCCAGGCGGGCCGAGCGCGTTCGCGCGCGACCACGGTTACCGCCCGGGCTGAGCCCTACGCCGCCGGGCTGGAGGGCGCGGCGGCGTAGGGTGGCGTCGGTTAGCGGCCGGTGCCGGCGTAGACCGTCGCGACGTCCTCGGCATCGAGCCCGAACGCAGTGTGGGCGGCCTGCACGGCCTTGTTCACCTCGTCGGCGCTTACGATCACCGAGATGCGGATCTCCGACGTGGAAATCATCTGGAGGTTGACCTCGGCGGCTGCGAGGGCCTTGAAGAAGGTGGCGGTCACGCCAGGGTGAGAGCGCATGCCGACGCCCACGACGGACACCTTGCCGACTTGGTCGTCGTAGCGGATGCGGTCGAAGCCCACCTCTTCTTTGATGCGCTCCAGCGCGTCGACGCCCTTGCGGCCCTCGGTGGAGGGCAGCGTGAAGGTGATATCGGTGCGCTCGACGCTCAAGTCGGAGATGTTCTGCACCACCATGTCGATGTTGATGTCGGCATCCGCGACAGCCTGGAAGATAGTGGCCGCATTGCCCGGTCGGTCGGGGACGCCGACGACGGTGATCTTGGCCTCGTCGCGGTCGTGCGCGATGCCGGTGATGATGGCTTCTTCCATGTCGGTTCCTTCCAGTTCTTCCTGGGGGACCACCCAGGTGCCGGGCTTGTCAGTGAACGATGAGCGCACATGCACACGCACATCCTCGCGGCGGGCGTACTCAACGCAGCGCAGGTGGAGGATCTTGGCGCCGGAGGCGGCCATCTCCATCATGTCCTCGTAACCAATCTTGCTGATGTGCCTCGCCGACGGGACGATGCGCGGGTCGGCGGTGTAGATGCCGTCGACGTCGGAGTAGATCTCGCAGAGGTCGGCGTCCAGCGACGCGGCGAGCGCGACGGCGGTGGTGTCGGATGCGCCGCGCCCGAGCGTCGTGACGTCCTTCGTGGTCTGCGACACGCCCTGGAAGCCAGCGACGATCGCCACCTTCCCCTCGTCGAGGGCCTTTTCGATACGGCCGGGGGTGACATCGATGATGCGTGCGTTGCCGTGCACCGGGGTGGTGAGTACGCCGGCCTGTGAGCCGGTGTAGCTGGTGGCCTCGACGCCGATGTCCCACAGCGCCATCGCCAACAGCGCGGCAGACTGTCGCTCGCCGGTGGTGATGAGCATGTCGAGCTCGCGCGAGCGTGGGTTGGGGGAGACCTGGAGTGCGAGGTCCATGAGGTCGTCGGTGGTGTCGCCCATCGCAGAAATCACCACGACCACCTCGTTGCCTTCCCCACAGGTGCGGGCGATGCGACGAGCGACGCGCTTGATGGATTCGGCGTCGGCCACCGAACTGCCGCCGAACTTCTGGACGATGCGTCCCATCCGGGCTCCTTCCTCTTGGCCAGCCCAAGCCTAGTGGGCCTCGCGCGGAAGTTGCGGCGGTGTTTCATCGTCGGAGATCCCCCGGGTGACCGAAATCCTCCACGCGTGAAGAAATCGCGGAAAAGCGGGGGTTGGAGGCTTCTCGTGGAGGATAACGGTCAGTTTTGTTGACGCCCCCCGCAGCGGCATGCCACTATCAACGCATGCGCAAGTGAGCATGCATCGCCTCGCCCTCGAGCACCGCTCGGGCGAAGCCAGCGACCCACCAAACCCAACATTCAAGGAATTTTCATGCTCATTATTCGCTCAATCAACCCCATCCCCGCCACGCATCTCGACCCCGACTACCAGGCCCGTACACGCCTATTCGACGCGTACAACCGCGAAATCATTGGCGGACCGCAGTGGGATGGCGACCCCGAATCAGAACTCGCCGCCGCACGCCTCGACACCGAACACCAGCGCCACCGCTGGCTTGCCGAGATCGACGGCTGCGCCGTCGGATATGCGAACCTCACCGTCAACACCGTCGATGCACCCGACGCGGGCGACGTGCTCGTCTTCGTCTCACCGGAGCATCGAGGCCGAGGGATCGGCTCGGCGCTGCTCGACGTCGTCGGTGAGCAGGCTGCATCCCTCGGCTTGGCTCGCCTCGAAAGCTGGATTGCAACCCCGGTCCCACGAGGGGAAATGGTGAGCCCGAGGCACGGTGTTGGGGAGCTGCCCGCCGACCATCCGGGTGTGCGGCTGGCGCTTCGGGATGGATTCAAGCTCGGCCAGGTGGAGCGCATCAGCCGGTACGACGCTGCGAGCCCGCTAGTCGATCCGAGGGACGCGCTGCGTGAGGCCGAGGCGGCGGCGGGCGACGAGTATGAACTCATTTCCTGGAAAGGGACGACGCCCGACGAGCTGCAGGAGGAGGTGGCGGTGCTGTTGCAGCGGATGAGCGTGGACTCACCGTCTGGTGACATGACCACGGCGGAGACGACGTGGACAGCCGAGCGGGTTCGGGAACGCGACCGGCAGGTGCTCGTCGAGTTCAACTATTACTGCACCGTGGTTCGTCATCGCCCGACGGGGGAGATCGTCGGGGTGAGCGAGCTTGCCCAGCCGCGGCACAACCCGGTGGCGTTGTGGGAGCAGTGGAACACCATCGTGTTGCCCGCGCATCGGGGCCGACGTCTCGGGCTGCTGGTCAAGGCGGCCAACCTGGTGCAGTTGCCCGCTGAGGACATCGAAGCATGCAGCATTCTCACGTGGAATGCCGAGGAGAATCGCCACATGCTGCGTGTGAATGAGCAGCTCGGGTTCCGTGAAATCTTGCGACGAGGTGGGTTCGAGAAGCGGCTTTCGGGGGAGGGCTAGCCGGAAAGTTGACCGTTATCCTCCACGAGACGCCGATGGCCCCTGCTTTTCCGCGATTTTCCGCAGGCGTGGAGGATAACGGTCATCCGGGCCCGCCGTGCGAGCGCCCCGACTAGGCTGGGGGCATGGATACGATTCGCTGGGGAATCATTGGTACCGGCCGCATCACACGGGCCGTGGCGAAGGACTTCCGCGAGGTGGCGGGAGCCGAACTCACGGCTGTCGCCTCGCGCACGCAGCAGCGCGCCGACGAGTGGGCCCGGGAGTTCGGCCTACAAAAAGCGTACGGTTCGTACCGCAGCTTGCTCGACGACGAAGACATCGACGTGGTCTACATCGCCACGCCGCACCCGCAGCACTTGGACATTGCACTCGCCGCGATCGAGCGCGGGAAGGCGGTGCTGGTAGAGAAGGCCATGACCGCGACGTATGCAGGTGCCCAGGAACTCGTGCAGGCCGCGCGTAGCCGGGGCGTGTTCCTCATGGAGGGTCTGTGGACGCGATTCCAGCCGGCCATGCAAGCGGCGAAGGAAGTCGTCGCCTGGGGGCGGATCGGCGACGTCGTCGGCGTGCAAGGCGACTTCAGCATCTGCCACGAGTTCAACCCCGCCGACCGCCTCTTCGCGAAGGAACTGGGCGGAGGCTCCATCCTCGACCTCGCCGTCTACCCCGTCTCGCTTGCGCAGTTCTTCCTCGGCAATGTCAAAGACGTGCACTGTCTCACCCGGCTTTGCCCGAACGGGGTCGACGCCGCGGCCAGCATCTCGCTGCGCCACGAAGGCGACGCGCTCAGCTCGCTCACTAGCGCCATCGACGCCCACGGCCCCGGCCGGTTTATCATCTCGGGCACCAAGGGATGGATCGAGGTGGAGCCGCCCTTCTTCCACCCGACGACCATCTCGGTGCACCGCTCCGGCACGCTGCCGCGCGTCATCGAAACCAAGGTAGTGGGGCGCGGCTACGCCCACCAGTTCGCGGAGGTCACACGTCTTGTGCAGCAGGGCGCGACGGAGAGTCCGACGATGCCGCTGGCCGACTCACTTGAAGTCATGCGCATCCTCGACGAATGCGTCACCCAAGCAGGCATCTCGTACGAAGAAGCGACGGTCGACCTCGGCTGAAGTCACGCGTCGAGCAGAATCGCTAGGGTCTCGTGGATCTCAGCCAGATACACAGACCCGACGTTGCCCGTTCGCCGCATAATTCGAAGCGTCGCCACTGAGCGTACGTGCTGGCACTGCGCGGCGGAAGGTGCAGCGAGTCCATTGCCTTGATCGGGATCGATGATGACTTCCACTGCGCTGCGTCGGAGTGTGCGTGTGAGCGGGACGACCTGCACGACGTTCGGCCCACCGCGCAGCACACGCCCCGCGGTGATCACCACTGCGGGGCGAATGAGCCCGGCTTCGCTCCCGATAGGAGTTCCGAGGTCGATCTCGACGATGTCACCCGGCGTCAGCATCCAGCCACGCCGTCTCGTGTGGGGTCAATTCTTCAGCGAGATCGTCCGCCATGGCGTCTTGGCGAAGAGCTCGGAGCGCTTCGCTGACGAGCTGATCGACGGTCTCATTGCGTTCGGCAGCCAGCTTGGTGACGCGCGCATGGGTCGCCCGGCTGACGCGGATCGTGGTGGATTCAGTCATGGCACCGCCTCACGGTTGTAGATCAATCAGTCTACACCGGCACGCAACGCGCCACAGGGCAAAGATAGATCAAGTTCGTGGCTGGTCTACCCACCACGAACTTGATCTATCTTGCAGCGCTGGGCGCTAGGCCTTGGTGACCACCACGCGGATGGCGAGTTCGTCGTCGACTCGCCCTGAGCGACGTCGAAACTGAGTTTGTCGTAGTCATGCACAAATTCAACGATGAGTCGTGCTCATCAGTTGATGTGTTTTGGGTCGCACAATTAGCCCTTGATGCAAGTGAATGCGGCGTGCTACGGTGCAGAGACGATGAAATGAGACCGGTCACATTTTGCTGGCTCAGATTCCATCGGATTGTTCCAAAGGAGGAATACGTGGCCACAAGGTCTTCAAAGACGCTGATCTCAGGCATGGCGCTTGGACTGATGGCGTCGCTCATGCCCATCGCGCCCGCACTGGGTGTAGATCCAGTAGAAGCTCCCGAACCAACCGCGCATTATGACATGTCTCACGACGGCACCAGGTTGCTCGATGTGTCAGGTAACGCCCGGCACGCCACCTTGGTTGAGGTCGACGAAGAGGACTTCGGACAGTACGGCCCGCTGCGCGGCCTGACTTTTGACGGCACCAGCTACGCCACCTTGCCACAGGGGCTCGTCACAGGGAACGACAACGACTTTGCCGTGGAAATGACCGTCGCACCCGCCAAGCGCACCAACCAGTTTGCCTGGGTGATCGGAGACGGGATCGGCAATTGGAACACGAACGAGCTCGGCTCGCATGTGTTCATGAACCCCGCAGCGTCCTCGAATGAACGGTCTCAGATCTTCGCTGGTATCCGCCACAAGACAGGTTCGGGCAACGGCGAAGTCCGCGTCATGTCCAACACCGTCCTCGACGAAGGCAAGCTGAACACCATTACCATGAGCTCGTCGGGACAGACGATCAAGCTCTATCTCAATGGGCAGCAGATCGCCAGCCAGGAGCACCAATACCAGATGTCCGACGTGGTTCCCGCCGGGCAACGTCTTGGCTACTTGGCGCGCTCTCTCTATGCGCCGGACGCACTGTTCGAAGGTACTGTCCTCGACGTGAAGTTCTGGGACGAAGCCCTCACGCAGCCGCAGATCGAAGCAGCCCAACCGGCCAGCGCCGACAAAGCGGCAGCGCTCTCCGCACTTATCGAGCCGAAGATCCTGCCGCAGCTGCTGGGGAACAACGACTCGGCGGATGCGATCACCGAGGCGCTCACCCCACCGTCGTCCGTGGATGGCGTTCGGCTGACATGGCAGAGCAGCAATACCGACTTCATCTCCCAGTCCGGTGCCGTCACTCGCCCGACGACCGACGACGCCGTCGTCACCATGACTGCCACCACTGCCGACGGTATGACTTTCGAGTACGAACTGACGGTGCTGGCGCTCAACCCAGCGAACGCGCTCGAAGCAGATCTGGATGCGCTGCGCATCCCCTCGAGCGCTCACGAACATCTGCCGCTCGCCGTCGAAGGTCCCGTGTACGGTTCGACGATCACCTGGACCTCCTCGGATCCGGCGCTCGTTACCCCGACGAACGCGAATTACCAAGCTCCGGCCGTGGGGGCAGCTGACCCGTTCGCTGGCGGGGGACAGGTGACCCGGCCCGAATACGGCACTGGTTCGAAGACGGTTACCCTGACCGCAACTGCGGTCCGGGGTGATGCGACGGCGACGCGCGACTACACCGTCGAGATCGAGGAACTCGCGAGGACAGCACCCGACACCGGTTACGCCGCCGCCTACTTCATGGGGGATTCCTCCACCGCTCGCCGTGACGAGAAGATCTACATGGCGCATACCACCGAGAATGACTTCTTCACCTTCGTCGAATCCAACAATAAACAGCCCGTGATCACGTCGACGACAGATCGTATGGGCCTGCGGGATCCCTACATCCTGCGTTCGCACAACGGCGATCGTTACTACATGGTGGCTACCGACCTGTGCATCGGTTGCGGGCAGAGCTGGGGGGACGCTCAGTCCAAGGGCTCGCTCAAGATCATGGTGTGGGAGTCGAAAGACCTCGTGCACTGGACCCGCACCAACGCGCCCGAGGATTCCGGCATCACCGTGAACCAGCCGGAGGCTGGCATGACGTGGGCGCCTGAGGCGTGGTGGGACGATGAGCTGCAGAGCTACGTCGTGTTCTTCGCCTCCCGCCTCTACGACGACGCTGCGCACACGAGCATTTCGTCCTACCACTCTCGCATGTTTTACGTGCTCACGCGTGACTTCGTGACGTTCACGAAGCCACCGCAGACGTGGCAAGACACGGGTTACTCGCGTATCGACTCGACCGTGATGAAGATCGATGACCACTACTACCGCTTCACCAAAAATGAGGAAGGCGGCGCTGCCGACGGCCTCGAGCGCGGCAAGGACATCTTCATGGAACGTTCGAAGGTGCTCACCGCTCCGACGCATACGTCGGATTGGAACGGCGATCCGACGACCACCTGGCAGCTCACAGATACAGCGATGACCACCGGTGTGACTGGCGAAGCCGGCGAAGGCCCGCAGATCGTCAAGCTCAACGAGGGCGATCCGAACAACACCACGGGCGACAGCTACGTCTTCCTCGTTGATAACTATGGGGCCGGCGGATACCGTGCGTTCCTGACCACCGGCGAGAAGATCGCCGCATCGAAGCAGGATGCACGCATCTCCCGTCAACCGGACTGGCAGGTTGTCGACACGTCGGGCAAGTCCGGTCTCCCCGAACACCCACGTCACGGTTCCTTCGTGAGCGCACCTCAGCAGATCATGGAGGCCCTCGCCGACTGGCGCGGCGTCGAGCCAGTTTCGTCCAAGGTTGAGGCTGAGCTTGTTGACGGCAAGCTGAACATCGCCGTCTCCGCGGCGGACAAGGGACAAGTGGCAGGTGAGGTCGTCGTTGTAAGCAGCGAAGGCGAACGACGCGCTACGCTCATCGACGGTGCCGCTTCGATCGATGCCGAGGGCCTTGATGGCACGGTGACCGTACGCTACGTCGGCTACAGGGACCAGCTCGTGGCCCCGTCCTCTGCGAAAGTCGCTCTCGACGGCGGAGAAGCACCTGCGGCCACACCGATCGCGGAGTACGACTTCACATCTGCGCCCGAAGACAGCGCCAGTGTGCCGAACATCGCTCCGGCGGCAACTCTGGGGGCAGCGGTGATCCAGCACCCGGAGAACGGATCGTTCGAGAACGACTCGCTTGTCCTCCCGGGCGGCGCGAAGAGCTCGAAGGGCACGTGGGTGCGTCTGCCCGATGACATTCTCGCCGATGCGTCGTCGGCGACGATCCAGATCGAGGTCAAACCGGACGCCTCGATGCGCGACCGCTTTCACTTCCTGTGGAACATCGGAAACGAGACCAACCAGGAGTACCTGTTCACGTCGCTCACCTGCACTGAGGGCCGTGCGTCAGCGCTTGGTCTGCGTCCCTTACCGGGCAAGGATTTCCTCTACATGCCGCGTGGCTGCAACTTCCGTGCCGACGAGTGGCAGTCAGTGACTGCGGTCATCGACGGCACCGGTACTCCGGTAATGGCGAAGCTGTATCTGAACGGCGAGCTCGTCGCGCAAGGCAGCTTCGAAAAGTACTCCGTGAAGGACGTTGGCGACCAGTCGCTGAACACGATCGGCCGCTCCCCATGGCCGGACGTGCTCTTCAAGGGAGCCATCGCCACGTTTAGGGTCTACGACGAGGCGATTTCGCCTGAGCAGGTGGCGGCGTTGAGTGATGCGGATGCCGAACTGCATGCTGCGGATCTGAAAGCTGCGGCGAAGCGTCGTCTGGAGCGTATCGAGATCCCCAGCACGACCGAGGCTGATCTGACTTTGCCGACACAGGGTGGCGACGTGGACTGGTCCTCGAGCAATCCGGCCGTCATCGCCAACGACGGGACCGTCGTACGGCCCGCAGCGGGGGAGGAAGCGGTCGAGGTCACGCTCACCGCTACCACGTCGCTGCGTGGGCAGGACGCAACGAAGACCTACAAGGTGACTGTCCAGCCTGAGCTCGATTCGTCGGACAAACTGCAACACGATCTTGACGCACTTGCTATCCACAACGACGACGACATGCGCTCCAACTTCTCCGTCCCCACGCTCGGGAAATTTGGTTCGACGGTCTCGTGGGAGATTGTCGATGCCGGCGCCACCGGCGCAACCATTGAGGAAGGCGTCCGCGACACGTCGAAGACGGTGACGATCACCCGTCCGGCGGCGGGTGCTGAGGGCACGGAGCTCAAGCTACGCGCCACCGTTCGCAATGGCGACAGCGAGAAGACCAAGGATTTCACCGTTGTCGTCCCGGCGATCGAGACCACGGAGGACGAGTACGAGGCGTACGTCTGGTCGTTCTTCACAGGCGAGGGCGATGGTGCTGAGCAGGTGTCGCTAGCTGCTTCTCGCGGCAATGATGCCCTCGCTTGGAACACCCTCAACGATGGCCAGCCGGTCTTCACATCGAAATTCGGTGAAGAAGGACTGCGCGATCCGTTCATCATGCGTTCGCACGACGGCGACCGGTTTTACATGCTTGCCACCGACCTGAAGATGTCCGCGCGTGGCAACACTAACTTCGCCGGAGCGCAGGCCAATGGCTCGCTCTACCTTGAGATCTGGGAGTCCAATGACCTCGTCAATTGGTCTAACCAGCGTCATGTCAAGGTGTCCCCGGAGATCGCTGGCAACACGTGGGCCCCGGAGGCCTACTGGAATGACGAGATCGGAAAGTACGTCGTCTACTGGGCATCCAACCTGCATCCGACGGAGAACCCCGAGGATCGCACCGGACCGACGTACAACCGCATGATGTACGCCCTGACCGACGACTTCGTCACGTTCTCAGAGGCCAAGCCGTGGATCGATATGCACAGCAGCAACCAATGGGGCACGATCGATGTCTCTATCGCCAAGGAAGACGGGGTGTACTACCGCTTCTACAAGGATGAAGACAAGGACATGACCGTCCGTCTCGAGAAGAGCACCGACATGCTCGACACGTTCGAAGGCAACGACTCGCTTCCCAAGAAGCATTCAGATCCTGCGAAGTGGAGCCTCATGCAGGAGGAGATCGCCTCCGGTCTGCCCAACGGCGCCGGCGGCACCTTCCGCAGCGGTGAGGGCCCGAGCATCTTCCCGTCGAACCCAGGCGACGTGAACGGATTCAACTGGTACCTCTTCATCGATCAGCCGAACTACCACGGCGGCCCGAACCACTACGTGCCGTTTGCAACTAAGGACGCGTTGAAGGACATCAACGCCAAATCCTGGACGGCCGTCGGCGAGAAGCTGCATGCCAACCTCCCTGAGAACTCAGACGGTGGCAAGCCTCGTCACGGAACCGTCATCCCGGTCACCCGTGCGGAGTACCAGAAAGTGTTGAAGGCCTACCAGCCCAACATTGCCGTCGAGGGGGGCACGAACATCTCCGTGTCCACCGACATTGGCGTCGCGCCGGTGCTTCCGGAGTCAGTACAGCTCACCATGGCTGATGGCTCGACGCAGGAAGCCGACGTCGAGTGGTCTGCCATCGATCCATCGCTCTACACCAAGGAGCAGGATGCCGATAACACAGATCGGGTCGTGCGTACCTTCACGGTGACCGGTGTTGCGCAGGATGCTTCCCGTGCGCCGATCACGGCGACGGTCACGGTCCATGAAGTGCCGGAGGGCGAGCCGACGCCGGAGCCGGGTGAAGGGCCCAGTGAGGAGCCAGGTGAGGAACCCGGTGAGGAGCCCAGCGAGGAGCCGGATGAGGACTCCAGCGAGGAATCCGACAAGTCGCCCGAGCCCAGCCCGGATCAGACGAAGCCGGTCGAGCCGAAGCCCTCGGGCAGCACGACGCCCGGACCTGCCGTTCGACCGGGACTGCCCCCGACAGGAGTGTCAGGCGGACCGGGTGTGGCACTGGTGGTGCTGTTGTTGCTATCCGCAGCCGTGCTGCGTCGCCGCTGAGGCACCGGCCTCCAAGGGGCCCGGCATTCCTCGCTGGGCCCCTTTCGCTCCCCCATAAGCAGAGACAAAGGAGTATCGCTTTGAATTCAACACAGACACGCAGACGTAGGCTGGGGCTACCATTCCTGGTCGCCGCACTGGTTGCGGTGGGAATGCCGTTGGCGGATAGCGCCGCAGCCGATACGCCGACGCCCGTAGCTCATTACGATTTTGCGACCGCGCCGACCGACGGCACCACCGTCGAAAACCGTGCGCCCGGCGATCTGGGGCCAGCGCTGATTCAGAACACCGGAACGTTCGACGACGCCTCGCTGCTGCTTCCCGGGGGAAGCAAGGATGCTGGAGGAACCTGGGTGCGGTTGCCTGACGACATCCTCGCAGGAGCCACGGCATCGACAGTGCAGGCCGAGGTACGCGCCTCCGAGGATATGGCAAGCAAGTTCCACTTCCTTTGGAATATCGGTAACGCCAACAATGCGGAGTACTACTTCACGTCCCTGAAATGCGCCACCGACGGGCGCAGTCCCCTCGTCGGCTTGAAGACCAGCGCCGGTGAGCGCCTGGTGCAAGCGGGCGCCTACGGGTGCGGATGGACCCCGGGCGAATGGCTCTCGGTGACTGCTGTGTCGAACGCCGACGGCACTGGGGCGCTCTACATCAACGGCGACGAGGTGGCGCGTGGTGCACTCGGCGCTCAGGTGGGAGATGTCGGAGATCAGAGCCTCAACGCCATCGCACGCTCACCATGGCCCGATGAACTCTTCTCCGGAGCGATCTCCACCTTCCGCGTCTATGATAGCGCACTGGATGCGGAGAGCATCGCTGCGCTTTCGGATGCGGATGCCCTCCTGCACGAGGACGCGATACGAACTGCCGCTCAGCAGAAGCTCGAGGCCCTCTCGCTGCCCAAGAGCGTAGAAGACCCCTATCTCCCCCTCCCGACGATGCAGGGGCAGGTCACATGGGCTTCGGATCAGACTGAAGTCATTTCTGCCGATGGTGCGGTCACGCAACCGGCCAAGGGCGCGGATCCTGTCGACGTGACGCTCACAGCCACCACTGTCAATCGGGGAATCTCGGCGAGCCGCGACTTCACAGTGACGGTCCATCCGACTACCAAGGATGACTCGGAGGTAGCCGCTGAACTCGCTGCCACGTACGTCATTCCACCAATGCTGACGACGGACACCACACTGCCGGCGGCACCAGAAGGTTTCACCGTCGAGCTCACCGGCGAGAACGGTATCGACGTCGTGGATGGCCGGGCGACGATCGTCGGGGAGGCCGACGAGGTCTCGGGAACGGTGATCGCGTTGCTCCGTCGCGGTGATGTGACCTTCGAGAAGCGGTTCGACGTGCGTTTGCTGCGCGCTGAGACGACGACGAATCTAGTGGCCTACCACCGGCACCCGACAAGCGATCGCGAAGCCAACAACGCGGACATTGCGTACTCGATGCACCTCGCGCTGGAGGACGAGGATGGGTGGACAACGCTCAACGACAACTACGGCATTTTCTTTGCGCGAACTGCGCAGGTTCCAACCAACTCCGTCGATGTGCGTCTGGATGTCCGCTCGCTGAAAGACCCCTACGTCTTCCGAACCGCCGACGGCGACTTCGGGATCGTGGCAGTACGCACCAACCGGGGCAGCGCCAGCGTGCACCCGGATGATCCCAACGGCGCGATTCTGATCGCGACGTCAAAGGACCTCCTCTCGTATGACGAGGCCCCCAATGGGGAATCCCTCATCGATCTGGGGGAGACAAACGGCGTGAACTCTCCCACGATCGTCTTTGATTCCTCGCAAGACCGGTACGTCGTCGGGTGGAAGGATGATGCGGGTGTCGCGAAGTACACGACGCTCGACAGCCTCACCCATGATGCAACTACCGATGGCATCCGACTGGGCAGCGCCGACCTCGGCACCCCTGTCTCCAACACGGGTATCGACGATTTCGCGGGAGGTTACGCGTTTCCCGTCGAACAGTCGCTCGTCGACGCCTTGAAGACCCGGTTCCTCCGCGTGAGCAACACCGGCGTCGAAGAGCTGCCGAAGGTCACGTTCAAGGTCGGAGATTCAGTTGATTCTCTGAATCTTCCCGAAGAGGTGGAACTCACCTACTCTGACGGCTCCCGGGCGACCAAGCGACTCGACGACTGGGACACCTCGACACTCGCCTCGGCTCTTGACGAAGCTGGGACGACGTTCGCCACGCCAGGCACCTACACGCTGACCGGTGAGATCAACCGCCAGGACCCCTACCCGATGCCGTTTGCCGAGGACCGAGCAGACCCGAGCGTCTACAAGTGGGAGTGGGTGCGTGACGGCCAGACCGAGACCAAGTACCTCATGATCGCCACCAATGACATCGACGGCGACGTGGTCTGGCAAAAGGGAACACCACACATGCCAATCAGAATGGCCGATTCCATCCTGGGCCTGGCGGATACACCCGGCGATCCGAAGGGCCTCATCACATCCGAGGGCTTCAACCCAAAGGAGTCGATCCTGCTCGAGAAGGGAGACAAGAACGCTGACGGTCAGCCGATTACCGGCTCTTTCTGGGCGCCAGAACTGCATGAGATCGGGGGTAACCTCTCGATCCTCTTCATGCCGAGCTACAACTCCAACTGGTTCGACGGCGCATCCGCGATCATGCAGTTGAAGAAGGATGAGCAAGGCTTCGATCTGGATCCCACTAAGCCAGAGAACTGGACTATTCCCAAGACGGTGACCCGCGCCGACGGGCGGCCGCTGAGCATCAATGCTAGTGGCGGCATCGGCATGTCACTGGACATGACGTATTTCCAGGATGATCTTGGGAACTCCTATTACGTCTGGCAGCAGCTGGGAGCCACCTACATTGCGACGATGGATCCGAGCGATCCGTACACCATCACCTCCGATCCGGTTCTGATCGTGTCGCCCGAGTACGCGTGGGATAACTCCATCGCCGAAGGCCCAAACGTGCTCAACCGCGATGGCAAGCTTTACCTGCTGTACTCCGGTTCCGCCGTCGGTGTGACCTACACCACTGGGCTGGCTATGGCTGATGCCTCGGGGAAACAGGACTTGCTCGACCCCGCCTCGTGGAAGAAACTCAACTACCCGATCCAGAAGTCGGCCATTTTCGATGGTGCATGGCAGCTCGGAACGGGGCATGGCATGTGGTCCGAGGACGAGTATGGCGAGCTCTTGTACGTGTTCCATGCGTACGCTCCAGAAACTGAGGGCTACAGCAACCGCAGCGGTCGTGACATGTACGTCCGACGCGTGCACTGGAATGCTGATGGCCTGCCCAACCTCGAGATGAGCGCCGACGAAGAGGTTGCGCCGGGCACGGTGGCGACGTTGGTCGTCGAGGTCTTGTCAGGAGAACCGGAGCCGGCGGAGGATCCCAGCGACCCGACCGATCCCGAGAATCCTGACTCCTCGGAAAACCCGGCAGGCCGCGACGGCACGCGACCGGATCGTCCGACACCCGGTACTGGTCTCACGCCGGGCAAACCGGTACGTCCGGGGCTGCCCCGTACGGGTTGCTGAGGTAGGGCACCAGCGAACCGTGTTCATCCACCTGCGGACCGGCGTCCGCCTCTGACGTTTCGGCCCGCGGGTGGATGAAACGTCGTTCAAGCGAGGGAAAGCAATACCTGCTTCGACAGGATGTGCCGGGCCCGGCAGCCAACTCATTAAGCTGGGTCAAGTCCTGAACCCTGGAGGCATGGAATGAAAGAAAGTGATCGGCCGGGGCGCCCCAACATTCGGCAGGTTGCTTCGGTTGCTGGTGTCTCGCACATGACGGTCTCCCGGGTGCTGAACGACTATCCGGGAATCCGAGATGTGACGCGGCAACGAGTGCTCGATGCCATCGAACAACTCAACTTCCGGCCCAACAGTGCCGCTCGTGCTCTGGCGACGCATCGCAACCGGCGCATCGGCGTGCTGCTGGAAGGCACGTCGGCTTTTGGCCCGACGAGCGCTCTTCGTTGCCTTGAGCTGGCAGCGGGGAAATCGGAGTACTCAGTCACTTCGGTCACGATCAACCCTGAGGATGGTGCGACACCACAGTGGGCAGCCGATCAGCTGGTGGCGCAGGGAGTTGATGCGATCTGCGTGATCGCGCCACGCTCTTCGTCGGTGGCGGCGCTGCGCAAAGTCGTCGTCGGATTGCCGATACTGGTGATTAAGTCCGACGCGGACCCTCACGGCCTGACGCTGTCAGTGGATCAGGGGATGGGCACGGGGCTTGTTGTCGACCACCTCGTTCAGCTGGGGCATCGGGACATCCTGCACGTGTCGGGGCCGCTTGACTGGTTGGATGCGCGAGTCCGAGAGCGCGCGTTTCAGGCGCGTTGTAAGGCGTGGCATCTTCCGGAGCGTCCAATCGTCGTCGGTGATTGGACGGCAGAGTTTGCATACGATTTCGCGCGTGGGCTGAAACGTCGCCCCGAGTACACAGCGATTTTCGCGGCAAATGATGAGACGGCGTTAGGGCTCATCCATGGTTTTACCGAGCGGGCCATCCATGTGCCGGAAGAGCTCAGCATCGTCGGCTTTGACGACATTCCCCTCGCGGCACACTTCCTGCCGCCGCTGACGACGGTGCGACAGGATTTTCATGAGATGGGGGCTCGGGCACTGGACATGCTCGTCGCCGCGGTGGAAGGTAAGGAAACTCCGCGGCAAAGCAGGGTGCCCGTCGAGTTAGTCGTGCGGCAGTCGACCGCAGCACCACGGGGGATCAAATCATGAGCGGACCGGTGCTCCAATTGCGTGATGCGACGGTGGAGTTGCCTGGCGGTCACCAGATCCTGTCAGGCGTCGACTGGGCGTTGCGTGCCGGCGAGATTCATTCGCTGATGGGTGAGAACGGCGCGGGGAAGTCCACCCTCATCCGAGCCATCAATGGGACGCAACGGTTGGCCAGGGGCGAAGTCCTGTTGGATGGCGAGAGCGTGTCTTTCCGCTCGACGCAGGAGAGCCGCGCTGCTGGGATCTCGACGGTGTTCCAGGAAACGCAGCTGCTGCAGCATCTCAGCGTGGCCGAGAACGTGATGCTTGGCAATGAGAGCAGGGGTCGGTTCGGCATCGGCTGGCGCGCCACCCGTCGTCGGGCCCGCGAAATATTAGCGATGCTCGGTCTCGACGATCTCGATGAGCGGGAGTTGTTGTCTGCGCTGCCTCCTGCGGCCCAGCAGATTGTTGCCATCGCGCGTGCGATGGTGGGGGCCCCGCGGGTGGTGCTACTCGATGAGCCCACCGCCGGCTTGCAGCAGGCCGACGTCGACCGTCTGTTCAGCGTTCTTCGACGTATGCGAGCGGCGGGTGTCGGCATCGTGTTTGTCTCTCATTTTTTGGAGCAGGTCTTCCAACTGAGTGACCGCATCACGGTCTTGCGCGACGGCGCGACGGTTGGCACCGTCGCTCCCAATGAGCTTGACCGTGTGGAATTGATCTCGATGATGCTCGGATCGGATCTGCGCGCCTTGCAAGAGCTGGCGTCTGAACGCGCCGAGCATAGTGAGATGCATGAGGGCCCTGCCTTGTTGCGCGCCACCGGTATTGGTCGGGCGGATACCGTGCTGCCCACCGATATTGCCCTGCACGGTGGAGAGATCGTCGGGCTGGCTGGGTTGCGCGGCTCAGGTCGCACGGAGTTAGCGAAGTTGCTCTCCGGTGTCGAGCGCCCTGACTGCGGAGAGCTCATCCTCGAGGATCGTGTGGTGCGTGCTGACGGGCCCCGCGCCGGTATGTTGCATGGACTAGTGCTCTCTCCCGAGTGGCGTCATAGGGGAGGGCTCGTACACGGGTTGAGTGTTGAGGAAAATATCCTGTTGTCGTTGCAGGCATTGCGGGGCTGGCGGCACCCAGTGCCGCTTCGTGAGCGTGAGGTGCTCGTCGCATGGGCCATGCGCGCGTTTGGTCTCGAGCCGGAGACTCTGACCCGTCCCGTCGACGAACTCTCGGGCGGGCAGCAGCAGAAGGTCATGCTCGCTCGGTTGTTCGTGGTCAAACCGAAGGTGCTGCTTCTCGATGAACCGACACGGGGTTGCGATATCGCGTCGAAGGTAGACATCCAACGGCTCATCGCTACGCTCGCCGATCAGGGGGTCGCGGTGCTACTCATCTCGTCGGAACTGCCCGAACTTATCCGCTTGGCCGATCGGATCGTCGTGCAAAAGGATCGGGCGAAGATCGGTGAGCTGAACAACGGCCCAGGCGTTTCCGTCGACACGCTCGTCGAACTGATCGCCTCGAACGATGAGGTATCGCCGCCTGTGGAGCGTGAACTGGGAACGTAACCAAATCGTTAGCAAGTAGTTCTGCAAGGCCCTTGTTACCGGTCAATGTTCACGGTAACATTCATTGTGTCACGCAGCATCGCGTGCATCATCAACCTAACGTTGAGCAGCATCCATGGCGGATGGCAGCTCGGTTCTCGAGGAGAAAAGCATGATTCGAAATAAGTGCTTGCGGACCCCCTTGGCGCTTCTGGCGGCAGGAGCCCTCACCCTGGGTCTCGCTGCCTGCGGTGGAGATGAAGGCGGCAAGGGCGGTGACGACGGCGACGGCGTCACCACGATTGGCTTCGTGGCGGTAGGCCCAGAGGGCGGATGGCGCAAGGCCAATGAGCAGAACATCCAGGACACTTTCACGAAGGATAAGGGCTACGAACTCAAGTACGCCCCGGCGGCCAAGTTGGACCAGAAGTCACAGATCGACTCCTTCACATCGTTCGTCGATGAGGGAGTGGACATCATCCTGTTGTCGGCCACCGAAGGCTCTGGCTGGGAAGATTCGCTCAAGCGTGCTCAAGAGGCGGAGATCCCCGTCGTCCTGATTGACCGCGGCATCGAGCCGGATAACACCGACCTGTACGTAACCCGTATCGCGCCGGACAACAAGCAGGTGTCCAAGTCTGTGGCTGAATGGGCCGCCTCGGCGCTGCCCGACGGCGGCAAGTACTTCACGCTCGAAGGCCCCGCAGGCGTCTCTGTGGTGAACGAACGTAATGAAGGCTGGGACGAGGTTATGAGCGGCAACTCGAAGTTCGAGAAGGTCGGCGCTCAGACCGCAAACTGGTCGACGGAAGAGGCCAAGAGCGTGTTCGAGACAGTGTTGAAGTCGGAGGGCAACGACGTCCAGCTCGTCTTCGCACAGAACGACGAGATGGGTCTGGGTGCTGTTCAGGCCATCGAAGAGGCTGGGCTCACGCCAGGCGAGGACGTCAAGGTTGCCACGATTGATGGCACTAAGAACGCCCTCCAAGCCCTCGCAGATGGCAAGCTGAGCTTCGTCGCCGAGTACAACCCGTTGTTCGGTGAGACTGCCCTCGACGTCGTCGAGAAGACACTCAAGGGTGAAGATGTCGAGCCATACATCATCGTCGAGAGCGCGACCTTCGACTCGCCTGAAGCGGCGTCGGAGGCCCTGCCCGAGCGTAAGTTCTGACATCTGCACCGTGTGGTGTGTGGGCTGCCAACGCGGTAACCCACGCACCACACTCACGGCCTGCACGGCGGGCCAGCGAGGAGGTCGGTGATGGTTGCTCCATTGCCTATTGTCGAGATGCAGGGCATCTCGATTACGTTCCCGGGTGTGAAAGCCCTAGATAATGTGGATTTCCGTCTCTTTCCCGGCGAAGTTCACACCCTGATGGGTGAGAACGGCGCGGGGAAGTCGACACTCATCAAGGCGCTCACCGGCGTCTACACCGTCGATGAAGGCACCGTCCTCCTCGACGGCAAGGAATTGAAGATCAACGGCACTGCCGATGCGCAGGCTGCGGGCATCTCCACGGTGTACCAAGAGGTTAACCTCTGCACCAACCTCACCGTCGGTGAGAACGTCATGCTGGGCCATGAGACGAGGGGCGCGTTCAGCATCGATTGGAAGCGCACATACCAGCGTGCCTCTGAAACCCTCGCCAAGCTTGGCCTCGAACACATCGACCCGCGGCAGCCATTGTCAGCCCTGTCGCTGGCGATGCAGCAGCTCGTCGCGATCAGTCGCTCCATGGTGACGAACTGCCGTGTGCTCATTCTTGACGAACCAACGTCCAGCCTCGACAGCGACGAGGTTGAGCAGCTGTTTGGTGTTATCCGCCAGCTGCGCGAAGAGGGCGTTGCGATTCTGTTTGTCTCTCACTTCCTTGACCAGGTCTATGCCATTAGTGATCGAATGACGATCCTGCGCAACGGGCAGTTCATCGGCGAGCACATGACGAAAGACCTGCCGCGTCAGCAGCTGATCTCGGCCATGATCGGCAAGGACGTCGCGACGCTCGAAGCACTCGGTTCGAGCAAGGAACGTCGTGACCTGAGCGACGCGGAAGTCGTGTACGAAGCACGCTCTCTCGGTCGAAAGGGAGCGATCAAGCCCGTCGATGTGGTCCTCCGCAAAGGTGAGGTATTGGGCATCGCTGGGTTGCTTGGATCGGGGCGGACGGAGCTCGCCCGGCTCGTCTATGGCGCGGATCGTGCCGATTCGGGTGAGGTATCCGTGCATGGCAAGAAGGTGGACATCAAGACACCCGCGGCTGGCCTCGCCCACCGGATCGCGTTGTCGAGCGAGAACCGTCGTGACGAGGGCATTATCCGAGATCTGTCTGTGCGTGAGAACATCCTCCTCGCGTTGCAGAGCAAGCGTGGTTGGGCTCGCCCGGTGCCTCGTCGGGAGGCCGACGAGCTCGTCACGCGCTACATCAAGGACCTGAACGTTCGTCCTGCAGACCCGGGGCGTCCGATCCGAAACCTGTCTGGTGGTAACCAGCAGAAGGCACTGCTCGGACGTTGGCTTGCCACCAAACCGGACGTGTTGATCCTCGACGAGCCAACCCGCGGCATCGATGTTGGCGCGAAGGCAGAGATCCAAGAGCAGGTACTGCAGCTGGCAGCTGAAGGCGTCGCTGTGATCTTCATCTCGTCGGAACTCGAAGAAGTAGTCCGGCTGAGTAACCGTATCTTGGTGCTTAAGGACCATCGTCTCATCGCAGAATTGGATAACGACGGTTCGCTGTCAGCCGAGTCGATCGTCTCAGTGATTGCCAACGACGCAGCGGAACACGTGAAAGAAGGGAGTGCCTCATGAGCGCGGCTACGACTCGGAAGTCGGAATCTCGTCTGCATGGCTTCCTCAAGAATCAGTATGTGGGTGGCGTCCTCGCGATCCTGTTGTTGCTCGTGGTGAACATGATCAAGGATCCGAGCTATCTCTCCATTGGGTACAACTCGAGCAACGGCGCGCTCGTCGGCAACTTGATTGATATTCTGCGAGCCGCTGCTCCGGTGATGATGATCGCCGTCGGCATGTGCCTCGTGATCGCCACCAGCGGCATCGACCTGTCGGTTGGGTCCCTCATGGTCGTCGCGGGGGCTGTGTCGATGGAATTCCTGTCGACCGCGCCGAACACCCTTGGCTCCGCACTGCTCGCCCTGGGCATGGCGTTGGGTCTCACGTTGGTGCTCGGCCTATTTAATGGGTTCCTCGTCTCCGTGGTCGGACTGCAGCCCTTCATCTCGACGCTCGTGATGATGATGGCTGGGCGCGGCATCGCCAAAGTCGTCACGGGAGGCCAGAACACTGCCGGCAACAATGACGCGTTTCGCTGGATCGCCAACGGGTACGTCTTAGGCTTGCCCGTGGTATTTCTGTTGGCACTCGCCATCGTCGTGCTCATTGCAGTGCTCGTTCGTCGCAGTGCGCTGGGGCTCATGATCGAATCGATCGGCATGGACCCGACGGCGGCACGCATGGCAGGTGTGAACCGTCGCGGGTTGTTGCTCTCGGTATATTCGATCAGCGGTCTTATGGCTGGCCTAGCCGGCGTTTTTGCAACAGCGAGCGTAATGACCGTCGATGTGGCAAAGACTGGCGACCAAATGGAAATGGATGCGATTCTTGCGGTCGTCATCGGTGGGACGAGCCTAGCCGGCGGCAAATTCAATATCGCAGGTGCAACGATCGGCGCGCTGCTGATCGCCACCCTAGACAAGACCGTCGTGTTCCTCGGCATCTCTTCATCTGCGACTCCGGCGTTCAAGGCGATCGTCATCGTCATTTTGTGCCTGCTGCAGTCCGAGCGAGTGCGGCAGTCCTTCCAGCGGCGTCGCCGGACGAAGGCCGCCAACCAATCTGAGGAGAAGGAGGTCGCGGCATGAACGTCGTAGCCGAAAGCAAGTCTGTGGTGGCTAAGAAGGAACGTCGGATCCCTATCCGTCTGGAACACCTACCGACGCTTGCCGCTGTCGCGATCTTCGTCGGCATGATCATCTATGGCGAAGCCGCCTACGGGCGCATCGTCCAGATGAACTCGATCTCCAACCTCCTCATCAACAACTCACACCTCATCATCCTCGCAGTAGGATTGACGTTCGTGATCATCACCGGAGGGATCGATCTCTCCGTCGGAGCGGTCATCGCCCTCACCTCCGTGATGGGTGTGCTGCTCATTAATGCCGGATGGAATGCCTGGCTCGTGATGGTGCTGATGATCGCCGTGGGAGGCTTGTTCGGACTCGCCTCAGGCATCCTCATCCAGTACTTCAATGTTCAGCCCTTCATCGCGACACTGGCGATGATGTTCCTTGCGCGTGGGATCGCGTCTATCCTCAGCACCGTGCCCGAACGGCTGCCCGATGAGTCACCGATGCGAGTACTAGCCACAAACATCAAATTGGTGGATGGCCCGAAAGTGAATGACCTGGTCATCACACCCGGCGTGATTATCGCCATCGTCGTGGTGACCGTCGCGGTGTTCGTCCTGCATCGCACACGCATGGGCCGAACGGTCTATGCCATCGGCGGATCAGAGCAGTCGGCTCAGCTCATGGGCCTGCCGGTGCACCGGACGAAGATGATGGTCTACATCATCAGCGGGTTGCTCGCTGGCCTCGCGGCGGTGGTGTACACCTCCCGACTGGGTATCGCTCAAAACATCACGGGCATTGGCTGGGAACTGGACGCGATCGCCGCGACGGTCATTGGCGGCACGCTGCTGACCGGTGGCGTTGGCTACGTCTTGGGATCTGTGGTCGGCGCGCTCGTCCTCGGTCTCATGAATGTCCTCATCACTCGAGACGGTGGTATTCCGCCTGAGACCACCACAATCATTACCGGAGCGATCCTCCTCCTGTTCGTGCTGCTACAGCGCGCGGTGATGGCGCGCCAACGGGAGTGACCATCCGCACCTCCCACCACGGGGCGGGGCTCGGCCAGTGCCGGGTCCCGCCCCGTGCCGTCGTGCTGGACGACAACGCCTGCGAATTCTCCACTTTCGCTGCCGACAAACCCGGTGACCGGTAACATTTGTGCCCTCGCCCACCTCGGGGCGACGTCTGGTTCTGGTGCCGAGGCATGGGTGCACAGCGAAGGAGACCTCTCGAATCGTCGCAGAGGTGACAACACTCGTGGCAAAGGAGCAATGAGATGGCGAAGTCGCGTAGCAGCGGCAACGGATTGGTGGCGTCGGCCCTCTCCCTCGGTCTCGCACTGGCAGGTGTCGGCGCGGGTCCTGGCATTGCGGGACCGGCGGAGGCGAACCTCGTGGCGAATCCCGGATTCGAAGACGGGCTCACAGGCTGGGCCGCTGGCAACGGAGGTGTACTGCGTCTCAGTGATGAGGCATATTCCGGTCAAGCGAGCGGACATCTGAGCGAGCGCACCCAGTTCTTCCATGGGCTCAAGGGGACGCTCATCGAGCCCCTGGATCATGACGGCTCATACCGTGTGACGGCCAGGATCAAGCACACCGACGGTGCCCCCAGCGAGCCTTTTGGGTTCGCGTTCTGTCCGGCGTCGGGCGGGTGCGTCGCCGCACGGAATGCGATCAAACCCATCCCGCAAGGGGACTGGTCGGAGTACAGCTTAGAATTCGTGCCCAGCGACTCCCCGAACTACGGGGAGAACCACGTCAACACCGTTTTCGGCCACTTCCAGATCGAGACTCCGTGGTCGTCCACGGTCCCGTTCCTCGTCGACAACGTGTCCGTCGTTCGCCTTGATGCGGGAGATGAGCCCGGGGGACAGCCGACGACACAGGGCAGTGTGGAAGACGTGTTGGTCAAGGAACTGGGCGATCACAACCCCCTGACTGGCCACAAGTTCGGGGCCGATCCTCACCACGTCATCTTCCAGGGACGGCTGTACATCTACGCAACGAGCGACGACCAGCAGTATCGGACCGCAGCCAAGCGCGAGAACGGTCTTCCATTGCAGGACGGGGGATATGATCGCATCAACACGCTCGAGGTCATCTCGACCGACGACATGGTCAACTGGGTCGACCATGGGACGATCCCGGTGGCCGGCCCTGACGGAGTGGCCAAATGGGCCGGCAACTCGTGGGCGCCAGCCGCAATCTCTGGCGATCCAGACGGCGACGGTAAGGAAGAGGTCTACCTCTTCTTCTGCAACGGCGGCTCTGGCACCGGTGTGATTGTGGGAGGGTCGCCTTTGGGCCCGTGGACGGATCCAAACGGGAGAATGCTGATCAGCCAGAACAACCCGGTGGAATTCCCGCGAGGCATGTGGCTCTTCGATCCCGAGGTCTTCGTCGACGATGACGGCCAGCCGTTCCTCTACTTCGGTGGAAACTGGGACCACGTGCAGGATCCGTACCACCCGAAGTCGACCCGAGTGGTGAAGCTGGACCCCAATGACTACTCAAGACTGGCTGATCCGTCAGGGGCAGGCATCACCGAGATCGATGCTCCCGGCATGTTCGAGGCATCCTCGATGTTCAAGAAGGACGGGCGGTACTACTACTCGTACTCCTCCAACTTCGTTGTCGGAGACCAACGGTTCGCCGACAAGGCCATCGAGGGACAGGGCTATCCGGGGCGTGGTGAGATCGCGTACATGATTTCCGACAGCCCCATGGAGCTCACCCGGGGCCAGTTCGCAGGCACTGCCTTCGCATCGCACGGCAAGTGGTTCCCGAAGTCCGGTGGCAACAATCACTCGGACATCTTTAGCTACCGAGGCAAGGACTACTTCGCCTATCACACCCAGACACGCGGCATTGCTTGGGGGGACGCGCTGAACGACGGACGCACGGTCAATTTCCGCAGCGTCCACCTCGATGAGATCTCCTTCAATGAAGATGGCACCATCCGCGAGGTTGAGGGCACGCGATCTGGCGTGGAGCAGATTCAAGACTTCGACCCCTTCCGGACGTTCGAAGCCGAGACGCTTGCCTGGCAGTCTGGCATCGCCACTTTGCCGTCGGATCGTGAGTCCGTCGAGTTCCCGCAACACAACGGGGCGGGCAATACCGTACTCACACAAATCGACGACGGCGATTTCGCAGGGCTGTCCAGTGTCGCCTTGGGCGCCCGTGCGGAACGAGTCCGAGCATCGGTGAAGCCCCTGACCACCGGCGGCCAGATCGAGGTGAGGCTCGACTCTCCGACGGGACGGCTCGTTGCCACCATCGATGTCAACGCACCCGTCGGCGAGTGGACCGAGGTGTCCGCACCATTGGCTGGGGCCAGCGGCACCCATGATGTGTTCTTCGTATTTGCCGGGCCCGAGGGCGAGCGGCTGATGGAGGTCGACAACTGGACTTTCGTCGCGGGCACGCAAGCAGAGCCCGAGCCGACCGACGAGCCAACGGACCAGCCGACGCAGGGCACGATGGTGCCCCCCGTAGGTGGGGACTCGCCGCGCGCAGGTCTACCGCGCACCGGCGTCTGACGAGAGCCCGAAAACACGTGCGAGGGCACCCTGCACAGGGTGCCCTCGCGTCTCCGAGTGCAGCGTCTGGGGGCGCCTCGTCAGGCCTTCCGCAGCACAGCCGCCACGCCGAGCTCGTCGTCGACGTGCTCCGCGTCGGGGAGTTCGGCCACTCGCTCGATCGACGTCGCGAGCACCTCGTCGGCGATCTGCTGGAGGTGCTCGTCGACGGCGTCGACGAGGTCGTCCGCCACGGCGAGCAGGAGCGAGATGCGGTCGGAGACCTCCAGGCCGGAGCGCTTGCGCGCCTCCTGCACGAAGCGGGTCACCTCGCGCACCTGGCCGGCCTTCACGAGCTCGGGCGTGAGCTCGAGGTCGAGCGCTACCGTCTCGCCCTGCTCGTTCACCACAGACCAACCCTCGCGCGGACGCTCGGTGAGGAGCACGTCGTCAGGGGTGATCTCCACCTCCTCGCCATCCACCACGACGGTGGCGCTGCCCTCCGCCTTCAGCCGCTCGGCCAGCGCCGCGGCGCGAGCCTCCGCGATGGCGGCCGCCACCTTCGGGGTGCGCTGCGCGAAGCGTTTGCCCAGGTTGCGGAAGTTGCCCTTCGCGAATACGTCGACGATGTCGCCGGCCTCCGCGAACGTTTCCACCGCCGCGACGTTGAGCTCCTGCTTGATCTCTTCTACGAGCTCGGGGGAGAGCTTCGCGAATACCGTCGACGGCACCAGCATCCGCTTCAACGCCTGGCGGATCTTCACCTTCGACTCGGCACGCGCGGCTCGTCCGAGCTCCACGGCGCGACGGGTGAACGCCATCGCTTCCTCGAGGCCTTCGTCGAGCAGCGCCTCGTCCACCTCCGGCCACTCGGCCAGGTGCACTGACGACGGCCCGGTCGGATCCGTCGCCACGAAAAGGTCTTGCCACACGCGCTCGGTGACGAAGGGCGTGATCGGCGCCATGAGGCGGGTCACGATGGAGAGCACCTCGTGCAGCGTCCACATCGCGTCTGGGTCGCCCGCCCAGAACCGGCGACGCGAGCGTCGGACGTACCAGTTCGACAGCAGATCGACGAAGTTCGCGATCAGCGTGCCCGTGCGCTGGGTGTCGAAGTCGTCGAGCGCGTCGGTCACGTCGCGGATAAGCGCGTGGGCGGCGGATAGCAGCCAGCGGTCCAACACGTGCCGGCTAGCGACGGCGGGCGCTTCACCCGTCGGCTCCCAGCTGTTGGTGCGGGCGTACAGCGAGAGGAAGCTCACCGTGTTCCAGTAGGTGATGAGCACCTTGCGCACGGTCTCGCCGATGGTGGCGTCGCCCACCCGCCGTGCCATCCACGGCGAACCGGAGCAGGCCATGAACCAGCGCACCGCGTCGGCGCCGTGCTTGTCCATCAACGGGATCGGCTCGAGGATGTTGCCCAGATGCTTGCTCATCTTGCGGCCGTCGTCGGCGAGGATGTGCCCCAGGCACACGACGTTGTGGTAGCTCGACTCGTCGAACACCAGCGTGCCGACGGCCATGAGCGAGTAGAACCAGCCGCGGGTCTGGTCGATCGCCTCGCAGATGAAGTCGGCCGGGTAGTTCGCCTCGAGCTTCTCCTTCGAGCCGGGCGCGTGCGGGTAGCCCCACTGCGCGAACGGCATGGAGCCGGAGTCGAACCACGCGTCGATCACCTCGGGCACGCGACGGTACGTCTTGCCGTCGCGGGTGATCTCGACGTCGTCGATGAAGGGGCGGTGTGGGTCGAGCTCGGAGAGGTCGCGCCCGGCCAGTTCGCCCAGCTCGGCGAGCGAGCCGATGCAGATCAGGTCGTCCTTGTCGTCGACGTTGCGCCAGATCGGCAGCGGCGTGCCCCAGTAGCGGCTGCGCGAGAGCGCCCAGTCGATGTTGTTGTTGAGCCAGTCACCGAACCGCCCGTGTTTCACGTTGTCCGGGTACCAGTTCGTCTTCTCGTTTTCTTCGAGCAGGCGCTCCTTGAGCTTGGTGGTGCGCACGTACCACGACGGCATCGCGTAGTAGATGAGCGGCGTGTGGCAGCGCCAGCAGTGCGGATAGCTGTGCTCGTAGCTTTGCACGCGGAACATGAGCCCGCGCGCCTTGAGGTCGTCGATGAGCGGGGCGTCGGCGTCCTTGAAGAACGTCTCCCCGACGAGCTCCACGTCCTCCTCGAAGTGGCCGTGGTTGTCGATGGGGTTCACGAACGGCAGCCCGTAGGCGCGACAGACCGCCATGTCGTCGGCGCCGAACGCGGGCGCCTGGTGCACCAGGCCGGTGCCGTCTTCGGTGGTCACGTAGTCGGCCAGCACCACGAAGTGCGCCTTGTCAGGGAATTCGACGAGGTCGAACGGCCGCGTGTACTCCCAGCGCTCCATATCCTTACCGACGAACGCCTCGCCCGTGCGCTCCCAGCCTTCGCCGAGCGCCGCGTCGAACAAGGGATCGGCGACGACGACGGGCCGCTCACCTTCCTTCGTCGCCACGACGTAGGAGACCTCCGGATGCACCGCGACGGCGGTATTCGACACGAGCGTCCACGGCGTCGTCGTCCACACGAGGAAGTCGGCCGTGTCGGCGAGCGGGCCGGACGCGACGGGGAAACGCACGTAGATCGACTGGTCGGTGACGTCCTCGTAGCCCTGCGCCAGCTCGTGATCTGATAGCGCGGTGCCGCAGCGCGGGCAGTACGGGGCGACGCGGTAGTCCTCCTCCAGCAGCCCCTTGTCGAAGATCTGTTTCAGTGCCCACCAGACGGATTCGACGTAGGGGGTCGACATGGTGACGTAGGCGTCGTCGAGGTTCACCCAGTAGCCCATGCGGGTGGTGAGCTCGGTGAACGCGTCGACGTGACGCAGCACGGATTCGCGGCACTTCGCGTTGAACGGCTCGATGCCGTACTTCTCGATGTCTTCCTTGCCGGTGAAGCCCAGTTCCTTCTCGACGGCGAGTTCGACGGGCAGGCCGTGGCAGTCCCAGCCGGCCTTGCGGTCGACGCGGAAGCCGCGCATGGTCTTGTAGCGGGGGAAGAGATCTTTGAACACGCGCGCTTCGATGTGGTGCGTGCCCGGCTTGCCGTTCGCCGTCGGGGGGCCTTCGTAGAAGGTCCAGGTTTCGGCATCCTTGGTGCGTTCGAGGGACTGCTCAAACGTGTGCTGTTCCTGCCACAGCTGCAGCACTTCGTGTTCGAGCGCGGGGAAGTTCACCTGGGTGTCCACTGCGCGGTAGGTCATGCTCGATCCTTCGTCTCATCTCACGTCGACGAAGGGACGAGCATCTGCCCGCGGTACCACCCTTCTTGGGCGCTGATGCGCCCCGCTTGGTTCGCTGCCGCTGCCGGTTCTAATGAGTCTGTCGACCGTTCTTCCGGCGGCTCCGGGGTGATGGCCCCATCACTGCCTTGCGTGCCCGCCCATTATGCGCCGACTTGCGCGCTTTCCTCAAGCGAGCGACGAGGCTCACACATAGTCTCCGGATGTTAGGGGCCGTGCCTCACAGGTTGTTCCCCGCGAAATGACTGGAGTGGTGGCGATCATGGGGTATGGACCGTGAGGGGTTATCGTTGCAGGCTCGTTTTGAGGTAACCAAGAAGTACGCTGCTGCGTACGAGGCGGCGTCGAAGACAGACAAGGGCTTGACCTTGGATCAGGTATCGCGGGGGTGTCAAATGGTTTGTATAAGAGGTCGAGCTGATCTGAAGGGGATTGACTCTGGCCATGTCCGAGAGTGATGACTAGCCGGTCAGCCCGGCGTGTGAGTTGCGTCGTGAGTTGATTGATGACCAGTTGCTGGTCTCGACTGGTGAGCGGGGGATCTCGTTGACTGGGGAGGGCGGGTTCTTGCTCGAGTTGGTCAAGTCCGTGCTGGAGCGCGGGATGAACGCCTGGCTGACCTCTCTTCTGGGGTATGAGAAGGACGACCCTGCTGTGGTAGGGGGTCGGGCCACTCGCGTAACGGCACTACGCGGAAGACCGTCACCACCGAGGTCGGGCCTATCGAGTTGGATCGGCCCCGGGACCGTAACGGGTCGTTTGTGTCGAGGCTGGTGCCCAATGGTCAACGGCGTGGGGGTGGGCTCGAGGACCAGATCATCAGCTTGTATGCCGGCGGGATGACCATCCGCGAGATCCAGCACCATCTCGCCGCGACGTTGGGCACCGACTTGTCACACGAGACCATCTCGAATGTGACCGAGGCGGTGGTGGAGGAGGTCACTGCCTGGCAGAACAGGCCGTTGGAGGCGTTCTACCCAGTGATCTACCTCGACGCGCTGGTGGTCAAGGTCCGTGACCAAAACCGGGTCGTCAACCGGCATGCCCACATCGCGGTCGGTGTCGACCTCGACGGCATCAAACATGTGCACGGGGATCTGGGTCCAAGCCTCCGAAGGCGCGAAGTTCTGGGCAGCGGTATGCGCCCAGCTCGCCAACCGCGGCGTCCAGGACGTGTTGATCGTGTGCTGCGACGGGCTCACCGGCTTCCTAGAAGCGATCGAGGCGACCTGGCCTGGCGCGCTGGTGCAGACCTGCGTGGTCCACCTGATCCGCGCCTCCATGCGCTACGTGTCCTACTCGGATCGTAAGGCCGTGGCCGCGATGCTCAAACCGATCTACACCGCCATCGACGATAACGACGCTTTGATGGCGCTGACCGCATTCGCTGATTCGGTCCTGGGCCGGAAATATCCGATGGCGGTCAAAACCTGGGAAGACGCCTGGGACCGGTTCATTCCGTTCCTCGATTTTGGGCCCGCGACCCGCAAGGTGATCTACACCACCAACCAGATCGAGTCGTTGAACTACCAGATGCGCAAAATCATCAAAAACCGCGGCCAGTTCCCCAACGACGCCTCGGTGGTCAAACTGCTCTGGCTCGCGATCCGCAACATCGAAGACAAACGAGCCCGTGAACGAGCCAAGGAAGCAGGCCTACCCAAAGGCACCAACCGGAAGGCCCCCGGCAAGCTCGTCGAAGGCGCCACCATCCAAGGCTGGACCAAAACCCTCAACGAACTCGCACTACGCTACCCCGAACGATTCCCTCAAACCACCCAAAAAACAGACCACTTACACCAACAACTTGACAAGCACGGCCCCACCTCTCGGCAGCGCCAAGCTTCGCTGCCCCGTTCGCCCCATGCCAGCATCGTCGACGTGGCGGGTCCAAACAGCAGCAACCCGGCGCTCACGAGCGACAACGGTACGGCTGCCAGCCACCCAGCCAGACGATGCCTTCCCGCCAACGCAACCATCCAGGCGGAAGCGGCGCACAGCGAACTCACCTGCCAGCCGACCAACATGGCGAGTGCCTTCCACCAAAATGCCATCGCTGAACCGATCATCATCGTGTTCCCTGCGAACACCACAGGATCAATCCCAGCCCTCGCCGGCAACAACCACAACATGGCATAGACAACCATCGGAGCCAGCGCGGCAATTGCGAAACTTGGAATTAGCAACGCCAGCGCCCATGCCCACGCCAGACATGCCCCAATCCCCAATACGGCAATGATGAACTCGCGCAGTCGGACAAGGGTGACATCGGAGCCCGCCCATGCTGCCCCACAGCCGGCGAGCATCAACGCGAGAGCACCACCGGCAACGGTGAGGGGATACACCGACGTCAGGAAGCACGGAAGCAGCCCTGCGAGCGGTTCACCGGGCCACGCCGCGACCCGCTCGAGGACGCCGGTTCTGCGCAGCCGCACCGCCTGCGCCGCACCCAAACCCACCGCAACGGGCCAGACGATGACGACTGCAGAGGAAACAGCGTTGGCGGATTGCGCGAAAGAGCGCCACCAATCCGCGCGGGAGGACACCAGCCCACACCACACTGCCACCCACACCGCAACCCAGACCCCGCCGAGCAACGCCCTCGATCGCCAACTCATTGCCCCGTCACCGCCAAATAGCCAACCTCGGCCTTCGAACGTCCAGGGGACACCTCCAAGGCTTGTGCTTCGAGTTCATTCAGCGTTCCGAACCACGCGATGCGGCCACGAACCATGATCGCGATCGTGTCGCAGGACATGGCGATGTCGTCCATCAAGCGGGTCGATAGCACGTTGCAACGGTGCCGCCCTTGCTCCCGCAGGAACTTTCGCACACGAACCCGCTCCGCCAGATCCAACCCCGCTGTCGGTTCATCCAGCACCAACAATTTGGGGTCATGGGCGATGGCGCTGGCCAGATGGACACGCTGCTGCTGACCTCCGGAAGATCACGCAGCCGTTGCTGCTCCAGCCCTTGTGCACCTGCTGCCTGCAACGCCTCCAAGCGTGCCCGCAGACATCTGGAGCGCGGAACTCCATACGCCCTGGCGACGAAATCCACATAGTCCGCGACCATCCAGCTCCCATCCCAGATTGCCTGCTGTGGCAAGTATCCGCAGCGTCGGCGGAACTGGTCCATGCGCCTCTCGGCACCGTCTCGCACAGTGCCCCTGCTGGGTTTCAACGCCCCCACCAGAAGACGCATCAAGGTGCTCTTGCCTGAGCCGTTTGGGCCAACCAATCCTGTAACCCCGGTGCGAAACTCGATATCCACCGGGCCGAGCTTCCAGCCTGCTCGGTAGGAGAACTCAACACCCTCGAGATTCACCATGTGGCTGGTGCGGAACAAGTGTCAGGGCGCAGTACCACATTCATACAGACGCGAGCGTCGCGAAGCCAGCCATTTCGCTGTGAAGTGCCGATGTTGAGCGAAGTCTTCGCAGTCATGGTCGCCGCACCCTTGACCCTGGAGGTCTGGGATTCGCTTCCGACGCGAACGATCGCCGACAGCCAACCCTTGCCAGGCATGGGTCGATAGATCAAGCGATCGATGGAGGTGTAGAGTCGACCGTAAGTTCCCCTCAGGCTCCCGTTGGCTTCCTTTGAAGCCGAGCTGAAACGCGGCCTGATTCGTCCAGTTTCCCGTGGCGCTACGGTCGGACACCATCGCGACCCGGTGTCCGGTGATCTTCGCGGAAGCAGTCACCCCTCCCCACGCAACTGATCGCGAGTATGGGCCAGCGATAGGCACAGGGGTTATCACATCGGCAAAGGCAGTGGGGGTACCCAAGAAAGCAAATCCGATGATGATCGCAGCAATTCCGACTCCAAGATTGGATCTGCTCATATGCGGAGTATGATCCTCCGGTCGTGACTGGGCAATGGTTGTTTCCGTTTTGCTGGGAAGAAATTATTGAGTGTTGCACCCCATTTGTGGTGAGAGTGCGTATTCCTGAAGAGAAGGCGATCGTGAGGCGCAAGGCAGGGCTTCCTTGTCGGGGTGGCGTGCTGGGTTTCGGTCAGGGGTGATGTGTCGCGGTGGTGGCACGCCATTGCAGGCTCGGGAAGTGCTCGAAGCGTGTGTATGGCGAGTGCACGAGGGCCTCTGCCCGTAGATCGAAGCGGGGGCCGAGGAGTTGTGTGATGGAGGCGAGCAGTTGGCGCGCTGATGCGTTGGCGGTGCCGCGTACTGGCGTGAGGGTGTTGTTCGCCCACTGGGTGCCAGTGAAGGACAGTGGGATGGGGGTGTCGAGAGTGGTGAGGCGGGGGGGTCGGCCGATGATCTTGTCGATGAGCAGGAGCCCGCCAGGAGCCGGTTGAGTGGGGTTAGGCAGGTTCATCGTCAGGCGTGAGGTGGTGAGGAAGCCGCCTCGGAATCCGTCTCGTTGGACGCATCCTGCTTGGGGGAGTGGTTGTTGTGTTTCTCCGTCGAGGAGCAGCGCTTGTCGGCGTCGTGGTGTCCCTTCATCGTCCCAGGGTGCGTAGCCGGGGGTGTCGGGGGTTTCGGGGTCATCGATGATGGTGAGCCCTTGTGGATTGATGAGTGTGCCGCTGGGGAGGGGGGAGGTTGGTTGTCGCCATGGCGCAGTGCATCGGTGGATGAGTTGGGCTGTGGCCGCAGGTGCGGTAACCAAGATCGTCGCTGGCTGTCGGGGGTCGATCCACGGGGAGAGGGGCTCGGGGATGGAGGTGGGGTCTTGCCAGGTGGGATCTGTCAAGTCCGCGGGTGTGGTGCCGCCGGTGGCGAACCGCCGCCCTGATGCTGTGGCTAGGAGCTGGCACTCGCGTTGATGGTAGGAAGCGAAGGTCCCGCAGGTATCGGCGAGCAGGAACCTGCGAATGACTGCGGATATTCCTGCGTTGCTGTCGCGGGGGGAGGCGCGGCGGAGCGTGATGTCCAGTTCCAGTTGACTCGGGATTTCCCCGTCGTTCCAGCTGAGAGTGTCGTCGGAGTGCAGTGGAGCGCGGTGAGCTGGTGATTGCCAAAGCGCTGGTGCCGGTTGGCGCAAGCTTCGCGCGAGGGCCAAGCCTTCGGTGAGTGTGGGGAGGTCGGTGCTGTCGAGGCGGCATGCTCCGCATGTTGGCCCCTTCCAGCTCCGCACCTCGATCTCACGGTGATGGGAGTGGGTCGTCTTGTGTAGTCCGCCTTCTCCCTGGTGGATGGTGCGCTGGTGCGATGTCTTGAGGAACACCTCGACCTGCTCGCCGTGTTCAGGGGCGGCGGATAGCCAGGCTCTCAGCTCGTCGGGGGTGATCATCTGTGCAGTTCCAATCCGTCGATGGCGATGGCTGGTGCGCTGGCGGAGGAGCGCAGCCACACGCCGCCCTTGCCGCAGGAGAAACGTTTGGTCACAGGGTGCGTGCCGATGGCGAGGATTCGCTCGAGCGCGCTCAAGTCGCCACGGATGGTGGAGAACGTGAGCGGTTCACCGATAGTGCTGTTGGTGATCTTGTAGGCCTGGATCCCGTGGAGGGTGAATGTCCCGGTCGTGGTGTCTGCATGGCCTCCGGCAACACGTTCAACCATGACCCCGTCGTCGATGAGTGTCAGCAGGCCCGTCATGGATGCGCTGCCGGGGAGCACTCTGGTGTGCCGTACTCTCGGGACGGCCGGGCGACGGTAGCTCTCTCGGCGCCCGCCCGCACTGCTTCTCGTGCCGAGCATTGCGGCGGTGAGCTTGTCGGTCACGAGGCGTTGGACGCTACCTGCTTCGATGAGTGGCAGCGGCTCGATGGTGCTTCCTTCGTCGTCGTGGAAGGAGTGCTCCCAGGCCTCCGGATGGGTGCCGTCCTCCACGACCGTGAGTTCCGAGGTTATTCGCAGGGAGTGCCTTGTCGTCCAGAGCCGGGAGCCTTGTAGTGCTCGGTCGCCTTCGAGTGCGTGACCGATGACCTCGTGGACGAGCGCGATGGCAGCCTCGGGAGACAGCAGTGTGCGGTGGGGGCCGTCGGGGATGTGCGTTGGGGATTGGGGTTGTGATGCGTGCTTGACTCCTTGGAGGAATTCGCTTGGCATCCCGTGGGCGAGCGCAGCGGGGGAGCCTGCCCAGCTGATGCTGGGCAGGCCGTTGGTTTGTCTCAAGATGATCTGGGCGGTCGAGGCCGAGCCGCGTACCGGTTCTTGACCGGCGCAGCAGCTGGCCCATGCGCGGTCGTTGAGCCGGATGCTCAAGTTGGCATCGTCGCCCACCTCGTCGTTGAGCTCGCAGAGCAGCGACCTCAACCATTCCCCGGTGGGGCAGGGCGGCACCTCGAGCGTGGGGGATCCTCTGGAGAAGATGTTGCGCAGCAGCTGGGCTTCTTGCATGAGGTCGTGGGGGAAGGTGCGAAGCCCGAATCCTGTCTCCGATGCATGCCGGACGTTGCCGTCGGCGTCGAGCTCGGTGCACGCCATGCCGCCGCCCACCGAAGGGAGGAAGCGTGTGCCCAAGGTGTCGAGTTCCAGCAAGATGTGGTTCGTGCGTTCGGCATAGGCGACCGCGAAAGGCTCGTAGCGTTGGTCACAGGGCATGCTTGACGACAACCTCGGCGAAGTCCGGGAAGTCCCGGTTGCGGCTCTTCTGCGGTGGTAGTTGTTTGTCGGAGTTTCGGGCCAGATAGTCGCGTGGGCAGAGGGGATCCTTGACGTTGCTGAATTCGCCAGGGATGTCCGGGCCCACCGGGATGGATGTCTGCACGACCCTTCGGGTCACGCTGCCTGAGCGGCACATCGAGTGGATGTCGCATCCGTTGCACGCGGAGGGGCGTTGGAGCTCCCGCCAGAACTTTCGTAATTCCTGCGACGTTGCCCAGAAGTCTCGAAGTCCCGTGCCACCAGGTTCGAGGGTTCCGAGCTTTCGTGGGTGAATGAGGCAGGGCGTGATGGTTCCATCGGGGTTGATCGCCAGGAGCTCTTGACCGCCGATACATCCTTCCATGCCCGGTAGCCCGATGTCGCCACAACCGGCCATCGGGTTCGCGATGTTGGTGATGTCGATGCGGTCTTGGTTGCGCTCGATCAGCTCACTGATGATCTCGATGTTCTTGTAGTGCTGGTCGATGGTGGTTTCGTAGTAGCGAGGTTCGTGACGGAGGCATCGTTCCGGGTTGGCGAACTTCAAGACATCGGCCCCGATGTCGACCGCGAATTCCACGAACTCCTCGAAGAACTCACGGGGCACGTCTGGCGGGAATGTCGGCTTGACGCAGATCTCCATGGCTGAGCCGGCTTCCCTCTTGCGTCGGATTGCCAGTTGTAGTCCCTCGATCGCCTTCGACCAGAGCCCTTCGCCCCGGACCTTCGCGAATGCCTCCTCGGTGGAGCCGTCGATGCTGAAGCTCATGGACTTGAGGCCGTTGGCGAGCACGATGTCCATCACCGCATCATCGACGAGTGTCCCGTTGGTGTTCACCGATGTCCAGAGACCGTAGTGGTGCGCGCTGGCAAGGTAGTTCTCGAGGAAGCGCTTGTGGATGGTGGGTTCACCTCCTGCCAGATGCAGTCGCATCACCCCCCATTCGCGAAGTTCGGCGATGATCTCGTTGACCCGCTCGGGCTTGAGCGTGGTGGGGCCCAACACTTCCGCGGAGTAGCAGAAGGAATCGAGACCGCACTTGTGCTTGGCCAGGTTGCACAGCCATGTGTAGTCGAAGTAGGCCTCAAGGGGAGCACCCAGTCGGTCTTGCCCGTCGTAGCGCAGGACTTCCAGACCATGACCGCTGCCCAAGTCGCGCAACTGCTCGTGCAGCGCGAGGGGGATGGATTGGAGTTGCAAAGGGTCCTTGGACTCGTGGGCATCGATGCAATGCTGGATTGCCTCGGTGGCGGCAGCGTTGCTGGGGCGGTAGTAGGCGCGGCGCTCATGGCTCCACAGCAGGTAGCCAAAGCTCTCAACTCGGACCAGAATCCCTCGGTTCGGGGGAGGAGGGGTCAACTCCGGGGATTGGGTTGCTTCGCTCATGGCCACAGCAGCTCCTCTTCGTAGACATCGGGTTGGGTAGGAGATTGGGTGATCCTTCGACGGTCGTGCCGTCGCAGCTCGTCTGCGGTCCAGAACTCTGCCGCCGTGGGCTCGAACACGAACGCGCAGTAATAGGGCGGGGGCCCCACCTCCGGGTTGGTCATCAACGTGGCAGCTGCTTGGGCGAACGCCTGGTCGATGTCCTCGGCGCAGGCAGCCGTCTCTGATTGCCTGCTTGCGAGGACACCAATCTTGTACGCCTCCGAACGACTGGCCCAATGTTTGGGGAGAGTCTTGTCGTCATGAATGATGGTCGTGACGCCTTGGAGCTGGAGTTGTGCGCCGCGAGTGAGGCTCAGGAAGTGCAGGGCGGAGGAGGGATCGTCGTGGAGCTGGTTTCCCTTCGCGGAACGTTCGTCACCGAAGAACACCAGACCGCGTTCTGAGAACCCTCGGATCGTGATCGCGCGCTGGGCGGGTTTTCCGTGGCAGAGGGTGGAGAAGATGCCCGTGTAGGGGTATCGCTCGCCTGCCTTCAAGGAGGTGTCGAACCAGTTTCGGATGAGTGTCATGAGTTCACTGGTCATGGTGGGGCTCCTCGGGGGTTAGCTGTTCCAAACGGCCACCCAGACGGTGTGCAGTGCGGTTGAGTGCTGTGACTGTGTCGTATCCGTCGTGGGCGAGGCGATACCCACCTGGTGCGTAGATCGCATCGAGAGCTCCCCGGAATGCCTCGGCTGCAGAGTATGAGGTTGTCCAGGTCGCTAGCCCGAGGATGATCTGGTCCAACGGCGTGTCCCAATTGGGTGGAAAAGTGAGTGACCACTGCGGGCCGGCTGACGGTGGGGTGGTGAGGTGCGGATACCAATGTGTGGTTGGCCAGAACACCTCTTCCCAAACTTCGCGTACCGCTTCTTGGATCTCGGGCAGTGTCCAGATGCCCCATTCGTCGAGGTTGCAGGTGAAGGCGCCCGGCTGCTCAGCAACATCCTCGGTGAGCCACGGCCACTGTTCGTCTACCTCGTGGGGGTCGGGGGTGTGGGCGACGTTACCCAAGATGGACGAGCCGTGGAGTTGGCGCAGCTCCGCCTTGAGCTCGGTGGTTCGCGCAACGGCATCAACGCCCTCGACCCCGATGAAGTGACATGTCCTGCCGAGGAAGTAGCATTTGAAGTTCTCGGCGGTGAACGGGCGTAGCTGAGGGCTGTATTTTCCGTAGATCCCGGACAGCCGCGACTCGCCGATCTCGAGCGGCGTCGATTGGATGATTCTCAGCCCGTGGGCAGTGAGCCACTCCTGAGTCGGCTCGGTCAGTGCCGCCTGAACCCCGTCGGGTTTGAGCAGAATGAAGGAACGTTGCATGACTCACCCCGGTGTCTCGACGAGCTGGGCATCGGCGAGTTGCTGCAGTGCGGCCTCGACTTCGGGCGTCTCCGTGAGCAAGGTAGTTCGATTGCGTGTCCCATCGAGGGACAGCCACAGGCGAATCGCTGCCTCGTTGAGTCGGAATCCTCTGTCCTGTCCTGCGAGACCGATGCCGTCGTCGAAGCGCAGGGTTGTGTACCAGGCAGATCTTCTCGGCCCCTTGCTGCCCCAAGACATTTGGGGCGCATGCGCAAGCGGCGAGGACCAGCCGTTTAGATGGGCGAGCGCAATCGTGAAGGTCGTCAACGCTGCACGCTCTTCCAGAATGCGCGCGCGTTCGACAGCGCCGGTGTTCGGAACGAGCGCCAAGGGATGTTCCGTGCACGCGACGTCCAGGGCCGCGAGCAACTGATCGACGATGGGCCCGAGGTGGGAAATTCGTCGTAGGCGCTTGGCCAGGAATTTGGGTCCGACATAGAGGTCTCGACAAGCAGCTAGTAGCGCCTCGCCGGCGTGGGTCAGTGCAAGGCGGGTTGCAAGTAGCGCGGTGTCCAGATCGCCTGCGGTGAGTGATCCCTCGATGTCCTCGATATGTTGACTAGCTTGGATCGCTTCGCGGGACATCACCCGGCGAGCCATGAAATCCCAATCGAAGCGAGCGAGGCGTTGGGCAAGGCTGTCGTCGGCGTGGATGATTCGGCCTCGCGCCAACCTGATCGCGTCCTTGCAGATGGCATCGGAGACGATGTAGCTCCGGTTGCCCTGTGACAGCGGCTCCCGGGAAGAGGTCGCCCACGTCTCCAGCTCCTCGAAGCGGTGCAGCGAGACGATGTTCGGCTGCACGCTGTAGCCACCTTCACCGATGACACGGATCCGGCCCGTGGGTTCGGTCTTGGGAACGATGTAGAGATCGATGTCGGACATTGCGTGGGACAGCCCAAAGGCGACACTGCCGGAGACGACCGCGAGCGCAATTTCCTGCTCTTGCCCAATCTGGTCCAACGCACGTTTCGCTGCTGCTAGCTGTTCCGGTGCCAAGGTGTCTTCTGGAGCCATGGTGGTCGTTGTCCATCCTTTCTCAGCAGTGGGGGTGGGGGGGTTGGGGTGGCCGAGGCCGGCTCGGCCACCCCAACCGTCGTGTCGGCAGACGCCAAGACGTCCGTCAGGTGGCCATGAACTCGGTCATGTAGTCGCCATCTTCGATGATTTCGATGTCCATGTCGTTGCCTCCTTTCCGCTGGTTGGGTCAGTTTGTCTGGCCAACAAGTGGCCAGGTCCTAGGTTCGGAAGAGTCCGCGGCCAGTGCTTCGGCCCCGGCGCTCCATCCATGCGTAGACAAAGCTCGCGGCGAGCATCCATCCGAATGCGACAAGCGCCTCGTGGAACAGCGAAGCCAGGAACGGGTTCCCTGCCTGTTGAAGGCGCAGCGCAGTCACGGTGTGTTGGAACGGAAGCAGTGATCCGAGTTGGGCGATCCACGTCGGAAGTGCGGTCGTGGGGACGATTGCGCCCGAGGTGAGTGTCAGGATCGCTGCAGCGGCGTTGTGGGCCAGATTCTGGAAATCGTTGGCGATAGCCGGTGCGACCACGACGAACCCGAACGCGAGGCCACTGCAGATGGCCGGAAGCACGATCCACAGCGCGCCGAGCAGTTCGGGCAGACGAGCCACTTGCCCGGTGGTGATGCACAGCAAGACGGTGACGGACACCGCGTCGACAATGGCCACCAGTGCAAGGGGGAGTGCCCGGAAGATGTAGTGCCAGAACAATCCTCGACGGTTCCGGCCGACGGTCATGATCGCACCGGAGTGATAGTCGGAGATGGGAATGTCGGAGACTTCGCTGACGGTGGCTCGCATGGTCGACAGCACCACGCATCCCGTGGTGGCGAACACCATCCCCGAAGTGCCTCCGACGAGAGCGCCAATGAGCACGTAGACGAGCATGCGGAAGAACTCGGGAAGGACGTGGCCGATGAGGAACACGGCGGGGGGCCATTGCGCTCGCAGGATGTTCGTGTAGAGCCTCGAGTTCGCTGCGGCAGCCTCAAATGAGCTCAAGGGTCGCCTCCTGTCGTGCGCGCTTTAGTAGAACCCTGAGCGCCCAGGTGCCGAGGACGGCGTAGAGCAGGGAAAGACCCACCCCGATCGCGAGCGCCCCCCACCGGGGGCTGCTCGTGCTGGTGGAGACCAAGAACTGTTGGAACCACGCAATGTTCAGTGCCTTGCCCGGCAACGCGATCCAGTCGGGCAGCATCCGGTGGGGGATGATGGTACCGCCAAGGAGCATCACGGGGGTGCCCAGCGCACTCGTCAGCTGGAACGCGTGCCGGGACAGCACCAAGGCCCCGCCAAGCATGAGGCTGGAGGCCACGCCACCGAAGATAACACAGAGGAGGCCGAACGCGAACGCTGCGGGGTGAACGATCGACACATCCACGGGAACGAGCTGGAAGAACACGAAGGTGGTTGCGAGGATCAGCGAGGTATCGTAGAGGACACCACCCAGAGTCTTGCCCAAGATCACCACCAATGCCGAGAGCTTCCCGGTGAAGCTCGGGGCCAGCGTTCCCGACCAGCGCTCGCGGCGGATGATCCCCGCGCCGCTCCACAATGAGGCAGCCCACAAAGAAGCCAACAAGACGCCAGCGATCACCTCGACGGCGGTTCGAGCGCCCAGCGTGTGCATCCTCGGCAGCACCAGCAAGGCCAGCAGCATGGCTGGGGCAATCACACCCGTCGCGAGGTTCATGGGCCGCGTCGCCACGACAAGGAACTGGCTGCGGGCCATCTCAAACAGGGCTCGCCCCCACGACAGTGACCTTCCCGCCTCGAGGGAAACCCCGGCGCTCATGACTGCCCCTGCGAGGCAGCTGAGAATGCGTCCTCCAGCCGGGCACCCCGCACGTCGAAACCGATGATGTCGAGTCCCCGAAACGAGTCGCTCAAGGTCTGCAGCATCGATGGAGACCAAGACCTCACCGCTACGGTCACGATCGTGTTCAGCCCATCATGACGGCACTCACTGCCGGGTAGCTTCGGGTCGACGTGCCCAGCCAAGGTGGCCTTCACGACCGCCTGCGTCTCGGCCAACGCCCGGAACTGTGCGATGGACAGGTCATGGACGATCTTTCCGTGGGCGATCATCACGACTCGCTCGCTCAATTCGTCCACGTCCAGCAAGTTGTGGCTCGTCATCAACACGGTCGTGCCCTTGGCCTGCACCTCGGCGACGGTCTGTCGCAGCCGGCGAGCCTCGTTCGGGTCGAGTCCCACGGTCGGCTCGTCGAGCAGCAGGACACGAGGCGTGGTCAAGAGCCCGATGGCAAGGTGCAGTCGTTGACGCATACCTTTCGAGTACGTCTCCACGCGGCGATCTGCCGCCTCCCGGAGCCCCACACGCTCGAGCACTTCATCCGCGTGGGCTCGCAGTGCCTTCGGCGACACCCCATTGATCACACCGAAATAGCGAAGGTTTTCCCTCCCTGTCACCATCGTGTACAACCCCCGATCGCCACCGAAGACCGCGTTCGTCAGCTCCCGCACACGATTCGCGTCACGGCGAACATCCAAGCCGTGAACCAGCGCCGTTCCCGCGGTGGGAAGGAGCAAGGTCGCCAGGATCTTCGTCAAGGTGGTCTTCCCAGCGCCGTTCTCACCGAGCAACGCCACCGACTCACCAGCTCGGATCACCAGCGACACCTCATCGAGCGCCACGACCGTTCGCTCGCCCTTCCCGAAGACCCGGGTCAAGCCCCGCAGCTCGATCGCCGCCGAATCGGGTCGCAAGGCGTCGAGGTCGACTCCCATGGGCCCCAACCTCCTCATCGTGTCGAGTCCGTTTCACCCACCGCCCAAAGCGATGATGAGTCAAGTTAACACAGCGGCAGGGTCACAATTCCTCGAGACAAAACGCGGTCAATCCCGAAACTCAACGAGATCACAGAACAGGCAACTACGCGACTTGGGAAAACCCGGCCGAGTGAAGGCTGAAATGGCTAGTCGAAGGCCGATGAAGGAAGGTTTCTGGTGACCTGCCCTGACATGAGAAAAGGGCTGTTCAAATTAGTCATTCGCATGTTCTGATGAGGCACTCGGTCGATGTTTCCATGTCGCTTACCGGGCATCATCGGCGCGTCGGCAGGGCGCGCGTGACGGGTGCGGCCGCAGCGGAATGGGGCGGCCCGAAGCCTCGCGCTCAGTGCTGCGTGCGGGGCTCGTTGGGCAACCCGATGGCACAGGCGGTGAGCCACTCCACCAGGCCTTCGAAGCTGAGCAGTTTGGCATCGGTTCGGGGGTCTCGATCGCCGATCGCCCGGATGACGTGGGCAGCCTCATCCTGATCCACGTCCAGAGTGACTCCGTTGAGCTCCAGGAAGACCACGGTGATGAGACATGCGGTTCGCTTGTTGCCGTCGCTGAACGCCTGCGCCTCGGCAATGTCGTAGGCGAGCCGAGCGGCCTTGTCGATCAGCGTCGGATACAGCTCGATGCCCGCCCAAGTCTGGAAAGGCGCGATCAGCGCACTGCGAAGCATGTCCTCATGCAGGAGCGGACCCGCTTTGACCTCTGCCGCATTGATCTGCAGACAGAGGCCAAAGCCGATGCGGCGGGTCACTCGGCCAAGAGAGCCAACGTGCGGCTCCAACGACGGCTGGCCTGGCTGGCGATGGCCAACGCAGCAGCAGCGTCAGCGTCCTCGATGCCCATCTGAGGCCGCTTCGGCCCCTGACCAGCCAAGCTTTGGAGCGTGAACTCACAGCGCATGGAGTCGTGTGTCACCTCCGCATTGCTGGCGGCATCGACAGGCAGATCCCCGCGCGCTTCCAGCCAAGGCCGCTCGGCGTGAGTCCTTTCGCTCAAGGCTTTCCCACTCCACTGGCGATAGTGCTTCACCACCGCGTCGATTGTGGCCTTCTGCGTGGGGCTGAGGGTGGAAGGGTCCCGCACGCTCCCGCAATGACACACAGTGGTACGACCGTACCCATCTTCCAAGCCTCGATTCGATCCTTGAACATGGGCACGCCATCCCACGCGAGGGACCAACCTTGCACGTAGCACAGCAGCTTTTGCCGCTGAACCTCGCCGAGGCGAAGGCTCGTCTCGTTGATGTGCTTCAGCACGTCCAAAGCCCTAGTCATCGATCTGCCTCCTTACGCCTCTACGATCAAACTGCAATTGCATCGGGCGGATTGTCTCCCTCTTTACGATCGTACATCGCGAACTCGGACTAGGACAGATTCCCGGCAGGAGGCACCCTGTCGGAGCATGGGATCTGCGAGCCGGAGGCGCGCTGCTCCCCTCGAATTCAACCTCCCGCGGCTAAGCAGTCCTCACCGGTTGCTTGAACAGCGCCAGCGTGTCGGCCCAGCGCCTCGCAGGGTTGCGACGGCGACAAGACCGAGACTGCTCAAGGCAAGTGCCCAGTGCCACCAGGAAACCGGCAAGGCCCTCCCCGTGATATCGGCGAAGCCGAGGAGCATGGCCAAAGTGTCGCCCGCGAGGAGCCATGCCACCGCCAGGAGTGAGGCCAGGAGCACGCCAGAAGCTTGCCACACCGAGACGGCAAGGATCGAGCAGGAGATCAGTACGCAGGCGATGGCGGCCTCGTAGAGGCTCTTGGCGGCTGGCTGGTCAGCGAGGGACCATGCGAGGCTATGCGGAACGAGTATCCCCATGAGGGTCGTCGCACGTAATGTGAGATACACGTAGCAGGTCCTCGGCAGAGTTGCGCTGAGCTCGGGTGTGGGGTCGACGAGCAGAATCGCTCCCAAGACTGGCATGAATGAGATGACGAACTGCCGCACGTAACGATGCCCATCTGCACCAGGCAGATCCATGGCTTCGTCTCCAAGGGCGAACACGCACACGATCGCAACGACCAGCACGAACGCGAAGGCAGGCCATCGCCACAACCGTGCGGATGCCGAGACGCTCATCAGATGGGCTCGTAGGTATCCCAGGCATCGGCCTGCACGAAGGGCAAGTAAATTGCCAGTGCAACGCCGATGCACGCTCCGCACAGCAGCATTGCCAGCCAAGGTCGGTTCTTACCACGGTGCGTAACGAAGACCAGCCCGGACCAGATTGCTACTGCCGTCATGAGGTTCAAGCTGACGGTGGCGATCAGGAGTCTTGGGATTGGGCGTCCCCCGGTGACCATCCACGTGGGCATTTCGATGGTGAACAGCTCCGGCCAGCCGTGCCAGAAGAAGACCCTGTGCGCGAGAAACATCGCGAACAAGACGCCGGGGATACTCCAATACGATGGGATGAGCATGGCCACGGCTGACCCCACCGCGATGCCGGCGACGAGTGCGGCGGGTCCCGTGAACAATTGCCAAGGTAAGGTAAGCCCTCGTGGATCTGCCTGACAGAGCCAGCACACCAAGCCGCAGACGGTGAGCGCGCTGAGCTGCACAGCGAACCCCTGCGCGGCCACCGCTGCTGAGATGTGGAATACGGGCTTCCATCGCTGCACATTGGCTGGAAGCACCTGCTGAATCTCGGGCTTGACATTGACCAACACCAGCGCGACGACAGCCGCGGCAGCCACTGGAGACATCAACAGTGTCGCACCGCTCCAAACGGACAGCATCCAAGACCAGTCGACTCGCCACCCAAACGGAATTCCGTCGACAGGCCGCACGTTGGACATCACCATCAGCTGCGCAATCGTCAAGGTCGGAAGGACCAGCTTCCAAGATGCCTTGACCCACATGAATACCGCGCTCATAGCTCAGCGGTTCCGATCAATGAGAGCAGCCAAGACTCGTTGACTTCCGAGGTGAGTGGCCCTTGGTGCACCACCTTTCCCTCGCGCAACACGATCACCGAGCTGGCAAGTGACAGCACATCCTCGATGATGTGGCTCGACAACAACACAGCTCCGTGAGTACGCTCCCGGATGAGCTCCACCATCGTGGCGCGTTGTCGTGGGTCAAGCCCCGTACTCGGCTCATCCAGCAGGAGACTGCCAGACTTCGCCGCCAATGCCTGAGCCAGCCAGACCCTGCGCACCATACCGCCCGACAATCTCTTCAGCTTGTCATCAGCCCGGCTTGCCAATCCCACAGCGGCAAGTGCCTCCATCGCCTGGGCCCGAGCCGCACTTCGGTCAAGATCTCGCATCCAAGTGAGGTACGCCACGAAATCGACAGCAGTGAGTTCCCTCGGTACCGCCGCCGTTTGAGGCATGAAAGCGATATTGCGCAATGCCTCCCTGCGCTCTCCCCGTAGATACGGATTCAAGCCATCGATCGTCACTTGGCCCGAAGTCGGATCAAGTGCTCCCGACAACGTTCTCAGCAGCGTCGTCTTTCCAGAGCCATTGGCACCCAGGAGCGCGGTGACGCCCTCGGACACCGAAATTGAGACCGCGGACAGCGATGCTTTCGCTGTCCGCGGGTACCGGACGCACAACGCGTTGGTCTCGATCAACTAGATCCGCCCCTGAGACTGCGCCCCGCACGGATCGATCGCCCAAGCGACATCCACGCAGACCTTCGCAGCACCGGTCCACGTGCCGCCAGTCGGTGCGCCGTAGTTCACCTTGTTTGCGACACTCTTGTAGGAGGTACTCGTGGTGTTCCGGCTACGCGCCGACACCGTCTGCGAGAGGTTCCACGCATAGGCCTGAACGTATACCCCCCGACCGTTGTAGACCCCCGCCTTCGCAGTCGCGTTGTTCCTGACGTAGAGAATGTCCATCGCCACATTCCCGTATGCGTACCCCGCGGTCCTTCCCGACTGCGTCACGGTCTTGCCAGAGTAGGTATAGGCAGCATCTGCATCCGGAACCGGAGCCAATACGCCCAGGGGCAAGGAGCCAACCATGGCCGCGCCGATGAGGTTCTTCTTCAGGGACATCATTGTTCCTTTCGCAATAGGAATCGCAGGGACGACTGCCCTTTGGTGCGTGGAGATTCCGATACACGTACGGGCCTGACGGCCAATCTGCGACTGTGATTGATTCGAGCAACTCGCCGTGGTGCCTCATTGTCAAGTCCCCGACGTGCCCCAGCTTCTTTGAGCGCGTGGGATGGCTCGGTGCCTCAGATAGTTTGAGCGCGAAGCTTGCCGGGTGGAAGGCAAGATTCCGATGGCCGCGAGGCGACAGGTGACGAACAAGCTCAGGGCCGCGTATGCGGGCGTCAAAAACGGACCGGGGACGGATCCTCGATGAGGTGATGTCGACAACGGGGATGGGCCGCTCCACGGCCAGGCGGATGCTCACGGGCCCAGCATTGCCAGCGCCTGCTGAACAGATCGACCGGCGCCAGTTGCGCCCGAAGGGCTACAGCGACGATTCCCGAGCATTGCTGGAACACGTGTGAGCGCTCATGGGCATGCCCTGCGGGAAGTATCTGACCGTGATGCTGCCGATGTGGCTGCCCTGTTCGCTGACGCCGGGAACCTGGACAACAAGCCGTTCGCGACCCCCGCCGCGCGGAGGAGTTGGAAGCGATGAGCGCGGCGACCATCGACCGGTACCTGGCCCCGGCACGGGACCGGATGCGGCTACGGGGTATCTCGACCACGGCCCTTGCACCAGCGTTGCTGCGCAACTCGATCGAATTGTCCAAGGCCGGGGACGCACCACCGACCACGCCGGGAGGGATCGAGGCGGACACGGTGGCGCATTGCGGGCCCACGTTCGCCGGAGAGTTCGCCAGGACCCTGACGATGACTTGCCTGGTCACCGGGTGGACCGAGAACGCCACGATCCGCAACAACGCGTCGAAATGGATCGTCGGGGCCGTCAGCCAATTACGGCAGCGGTTCCCGTTTCCGCTGGTCGTATTCGACTCGGACAACGGGCCAGAGTTCATCAACCACGAAGTCGCCAACTGGCTACAGGCCCAAGACATCGCACAGACCCGGTCCCGGCCCTACCGCAAGAACGACCAAGCCACCGTGGAATTCAAGAACAGCCACGTCGTCCGCAAACACACGTTCCACTGGCGCTACGACACGTCCGCAGAACTCGCTCTCCTCAACGAGCTCTGGCAGCTCGTATCACTGCGATTAAACTTCTTCACCCCGACGAAGAAACCAATCGGGTACACCACCGGCCCCTCAGGGCGCTGCACACGACGCTACGACACGCCAGCCACCCCCTGGCAACGCGTGCTCGCCTCCGGCCTCCTCACCGACGAACAAGCAGCCACCACACAAGCCCGCATCGCGGGCGTGAACCCCGCGGACCTGACCCGGCAAATCACCCAGATCCAACACCGCTTGATCAAGCTCTCCCAACACAAAACCAACGCCCTCGCCGCCACGCGCGGCCTGGATATGACATCCTTGACACCATCAATACAACGACTCAGAACAACATGAACCACAAGCCTCGCGCTCACAATCCGTGAGGCACCAGCCTACCCCACGCGCTCACTTTCCAGTGAGGCACCTCGGTCCCCGCGAAATCGCCCGCATCCAACAAGAACTCACCCGACTCGCCGCCACCAAAACCCGCCAACTCGAACAACAAACCCGACCCAAACTCCCCCAACCAGCGGCATCCGACAACACGCCCGCTAACCCCAGTTACGCGAGGAAAACTATCTGAGGCACAACCCCAATTTCGCGGGGACTTGACAATGAGGCACCACGCCGAGTCCGTATCGACGACGCCCCGCGCCCGCCGCAGGGCCGACCCGTGCATGGGCGCGGGCCTAGACTGTGGACAGCGAGAAGGAGGCGCGCATGTTCAACTGGGAAGCATGGGCCGCGGGGAGAGGCTGGATTTTCCACCGCGGTTGGCCGCACATCCTTGCCCAGTTTGGCGGCGGTGGCCTGCGCAAGGGCGTCCTGCGCCAGGTGCCCATGGGCATCGAAGGGCGCTTCGGTGAGTATCCCTGCCTGGCGTTCTTCGCCACGGCAGGCTCCGACCCTTGGGGCGGGTACGGCGTCGTCGGGCTTCGCGTGCCCGGAGCCCAGTTCCCCATGCTGAGTGTCGCCTCCGTACTAGAAACGCTCGAAGGCCCCCGCGTGGAAGTGGGCGGCGACTTCGACGTCGAGTGGCAGGCTGTCGCTTCGTCGCCGGCATTCGCGCGTGACGTGCTGGTCCCGGCGGTCGTCTCCCAGCTCGCCAGGGTGGAGTTCGAGTGCCTGTGGTTCGAGCGCGACGCCATCTTGTTCAGCACCCGCCGCGACCTGACCGTCGAAGATATCGACGAGTACCTCACGGCGCTGCACGCCATCGTCGACGCCATTCCCGTGCGGGTGCTGGCCGCCGTCGGCGCCGGACGCGCGCTCCCCGTGCCGCAGCCGCCGATGGTGCGCCCCGGCCCCATGGCCAGGCAGCGCTTCCAGTTCGGTACCTCGGCCGACGCCTGGCGCGCTTGGACCGCGCAACGGCAGTGGCTGTTCGCCTCGTCGGAAGATATTCACGGCCGCCTCAAGTACAAGCTGCCCGTGTCGCCGGACGGGCATGGCTTCGTCGGCAAGTTCGGCGATCTGCCGGTGTTCGGCTTTCAAGCATCCCCGCTGCGCAACGTGGTGGGCGTGCGCATCCCCGGCACGCGCCTGCCCGTCGTCGCGCTGAACAAAGACGACGAGGTGATGGTCGAGCTCATGGGCGCCGGCGATCTGGAGGTTGGCGACCCCGCGTTCGACTACACCTGGCGCATCCGTACCGAAGACGTCGACGGCGCCCGCCTGCTCTTGCGGCCGCAGCTGCGGCAGCGCTTCGACGAGGCGCCCCCGTTCGACCGGCTGTGGTTCGGCGGCGACTCCATCGCCCTCGTCACCACCCAAGCCATCGCACCCGGCTCCGTCGACGGGCTGTTGACATGGCTTCTCGACATCGCAGGCCAGCTGCCGCTCGCGGTGAGCGACAACGACTGAAAGGAATCTCATGGCCATTTTTGACGTGCCCCTCGACGAGCTCCGTCGCCGCACCTCGATTAAATGGACGCGCTTCGAACCGGACGTGCTGCCGATGTTCGTGGCGGAGATGGACTGCCGTGTTCCCGAGCCCGTCGTGCAGCGGATCGAGCAGGCGCTCCGCGACGGCGACACCGGCTACCCAGAACAGCCCATCTACCGCGAGGCCTTCGCCGATTTCGCTGAGTGGCGCTGGGGCTGGACGCCCAATCTCGCCCATGCGACGCGCTCCGGCGACGTGATGCAGGGCATGCGCTACGCCATCGAAGCGGTCACCAGCCCCGGCGACCCCGTCGTGTTCAACCCGCCCATTTACCCGCCGTTTCGGCAGATCATCGACGGCACAGCCCGCACTCCCGTTGAAGTGCCGCTGGTGGACGATCGCCTCGACCTCGACGGGCTCGAGCGCGCCTTCGCCGACGGCGCCCGCGCCTACCTGCTGTGCTCACCGCACAATCCTAACGGCACGGTGCACACCCGCGACGAGCTCGCCCAGGTGGCGCAGCTGGCGCGACGCCACGACGTCACGGTGATCGTCGACGAGATCCACGCATCCTTCAACGGCGAGGAGTTCACGCCTTTCCTCGCCCTCGACGATCCCGGCAAGGCCATCCTGTCGACGTCGGCTGCGAAGGCATTCAACCTCGCCGGTTTGAAGGCCGGGCTGCTGTTCGCCAGCGATGACGCCGCCGACGCGTTGCAGCGCATGCCGAGCTACGTTGGCGAGGCCATGAGCCACTTCGGCGCACTCGCCCACACGACGGCGCTGACGCACTGCCGCGAGTGGATCGTCGAGCTCCAAGGCGAACTGGCGCGTAACCGTCGGCTGTTCGCCGATCTGGTGAGCGAGCACCTGCCCATGCTGCACTACAAACCAGCCGAGGGCACCTACCTCGCCTGGCTGGACTGCACGCCACTTGGCATCGACAACCCGGGTGCGTTCTTCCACGAGCAGGGCCGCGTGCGTTTCAACTTCGGCGCCGACTTCGCGCCGGAGACTGCGCAGTGGGTGCGCGTGAATCTCGCCACTAGTCCGGAGATCATCGAGGAAAGCGTTCGACGCATGTCGGCTGCGGTGACCCTGCGAAACTCGTAACCTTTTCGTTAGGTGAGCCTGGTTGACTGGAGTTTGTTTGTCTAGTCGTTCGAGGCCGAGAAGGAAAGGAGCCACCCAATGGCATTGCCTGTAGCCGCATGGCGGCTGGCCTACACGAGTGGCAAATGGCTGGCCTTGTCGGGGCCAACGTCGTTAGTCATCATGCCGGCCCCGCCCGCCGAAATGTCAGAGTTCGCGACGAACCTGTGGCGCGGCACGCTCCAGACACGCACCCCTGATGCGCTGTTCGAGTTCGTGCACGAAGTGGGTATTGGGTCGCTGTCAGACTTCGCCGCGTTTTTCTGGGACAAGGCGGGCCTGCACGGCCTGTTCCGGGGCGCGGTAGAACTGCTTGACGTCAACGGCGAACTCGTCGCCGAAGGCAACGACGCGGTGACGTGGCACGAAGAGTTGCTCGACCAAGACCAGACGTACACCATCCAGCTCGCACCCATCGAGGGAGATCAGGTGCGCCTGCCGCTCGTCGTCGGTGCGGCATTGGTGTCGTCGGTCACGCTGACGACGGCGAAGGACCAGCTCATTCGACTCCCCGACGCGGAGTCCATGGGCGTCCTCGAGAAAATTCCCGTGTTGGGTGTGCGACGACGCAAGCGCCCCGTCGAGAAGCCCGCCCCCGCGGCACCTGCCCCCGAGGCAACACCGAGCCCCGAAGCGCCTACCCCGGTGGCGGAAGCCCAGCCCTCGGCTGCCCCGGCTGACGCCATGTCGCTGGGCGCCGACACGCAAACGCTCCCACAGCCGCCATCCCCGCAGCCCGCTGCCGCCCCGTCCATCGCCGCAGCGGCGGCGGGGGTGTCATCGCAGGAGCTCGACGCAGAGCCCGAGCAGCCCGCGGAGCCCAGCGAGCCTGACCCAGACGAGCAGCCATTGCAGCAGCCGGCGGCCTCCCTGATCGGAGACAGCCCGGCTGAACCGGCGCCGCCCACGGGCTCCGAACAGCCTGAGGAGCCCGAACTGCCCGAGCCGCCGCAGCCGTCGCCTGCGCAGGAGCAGTTCGACGAGCCCGCGTCGCCCCCACCGCTGTCGCGGCCTTCGGCTCCGCCGCCGATGAGCGCACCGTCGGCACCGCAGTCGCAGGTCTCACCGCCCGGTAGCCGCCAGGCGCCCGTGGTGGTGCCCGGCAACTTTGGTGAAGTCGACGACGACCCCGGCACGGTGTTCTCCACCGACCTCGCCGCGACGCACAAGCCGCCCGCAGCGCAGGCCACCCCCGACCCGCAGGTGATGGCGGTGCCATGCAGGAACGGGCACGCGAACCCTCGCGGCGCTTCGAGCTGCCGACTGTGTTCCGAGCCCGTCGACTCCTCCAATCCGCGCCTGATCCGCCGTCCGGTGCTCGCCGCCGTGATTTCGAACCAAGGCGATGGCACCGACCTCGTGAGCGGTGTTGTGGTGGGGCGTTCCCCAGACAGCGCTCGCGGGCCTCATGGCTCGTACCTCATGCGCGTGGGCAGTAGCGGTAACGACATTTCGCGTAACCACATTCTGATTACGCCCAACGAGTGGAACATCGTCCTCACTGACCTCCACTCCACCAATGGCACCCTCGTGCGCCCCCCAGGAGAGCCGGAGTTCGAGCTTCGCGACGGGCGCAGCGTCACCGTCGAGATTGGAACGGAGCTGCTGCTGGATGACCAGGTGCGCTTGAAGATCGTCCCTCCGAGGAGGAATTAGTGGCTCACTTCGCCAAGCCAACTTCACGAGGTCTGCGCCTGCTCGTCCGGTTCTTCCGGCGCTTCTGGCAGTGGCTCGTCGTCGGGGTGCTCGCGATCACCCTCGGCGTGGCCGCCTACGCGAGCCCGGGCCTCGACCGTGCCGACATGCACCTCGATGAAGGCACCGTCTTCGCCATCAACCGCAACCGCGCGATGGTGGGCATGGTCAACACCCAGATCGAGTCGCTCGAATCGGCCACCACCGTGGCAGACCGCAAATCGTCGGTGCTGCAAAGCGACGATCTCGTGCTCGTGCGCGGCGAGGATTCCAACACGCTGACGCGCTACAACCAGAGCCGCAACCGTCTCGAGTCGCCCATGGTGTTACCGACGGGCGCCGACGTGCAGCTGACGGGTAGCCGGCTCCTCGTGACGAGCCCCCAGAACGGGCGTGTCTGGTTTGGTGAAGCTGAAGATGTGCTCGCCATGGACCCGGATAAGGACAAGGCGCAGTTCGAGGTGGGTGTCAACGGGGTCGCGACGCTCACCGCGAAGGGGTCACTCATTGGCCTCGACGTGAACACTTCATCGCTCGTGCGCGAGGTGAACGGGGAACGTGAGAGCACCAAGCTGCCGTTCAAGCTTGACCCTGACCGCGTCGGTGCCGTCGAGCTGAGCGCAGTGGGCCACCGCGCCGTCGTGCTGGACCGCGTCGGCGCGCGTATCTGGGTGGAGGGCTCCACGCAGGTGTTCGACGTCTCGGGCGCGGCGAACGCGAAGCTGCTGCCGCCGGTGGAACAGATCATGGGCGGCAAGGAAGACGTCCGCGCCGTGTACGCGACGGAGGCCGGCCTCGTCGGTGTGACCTCCGACGGGGTCCGTTCGCTGTCCGGCGAGGTGAAGGGTGCGCCCGTGGAACCGGTGCAGGTGGGAAGCTGCCTCTATGGCGCGTTTGGCACCACGTTCGTGAAGCGCTGCGGCGACGCCGGCACGTTCGCCCGCGAGATTCCCGGCTATAACGCGTCGACGAGCGCGATGCTCTCACTGCAGGTGAACCGTCGCACGGTCGCCCTGAACGAGGGGCAAAGCGGCGTGGTGTGGCTCGTCGATCAGAACATGGCGCGCATCGACAACTGGGAGGAGTTCGTCACCAAGGACTCCGAAGAGCCCCCGCCGCCCGACGCGCCCACCACCGATGACAAGGCGGACCGCAACGAAGAGAACAACCCGCCGTCCGCTCAGGATGACGAGCTCACCGCGCGCAACGGGCGCGCCACCACCCTCGACGTGCTCGACAACGACTCCGACCCCGACGGCGATGTGCTCACCATCCAGGCGCCCGAGGAGATCGACGGGGCATCGCTGCAGACAGTGCGCGGCGGCACCGGGTTGCAGATCACGATCCCGCCGGAGAACACGAAGAAGAGCTTCTCGTTCAGCTACACCATTTCCGACGGTTTCCTCACTGACACCGCGAACGTCACCGTGAACGTCGCCGACGCTGATCCGAAGAAGGACAACAAGCCGCCGTATCTGTTCGAGCTCGCCAAGCCGATGACGATCCAGAAGGGCTCGAAGTTCACCAAGCGCATCTTGACCGACTGGCGTGACCCGGAGGGCGACCCGCTCATCCTGGAGAACGCATCGATGCCGCCCGGCTCGGAAGACCTCGTCACGTTCAACCCCGACGGCACCATCAACTACCAAGACATCGGCAAAACCGACGGCAAGAAGAAGATCAACCTCACCATTTCTGACGGCACCGACACCACCGAGGGTGAGCTGGAGGTCAACGTCGTCGACGAGCCGGTGAAACCCGTCGCCTACGCCGATTTCGCGACGGTGCAGGTTGATCAAACCGTCGAGGTGCGGCCGCTCGAGAATGACATTGGCGAGAACCTGATTCTGCAGGAGGTGGCCGTCGAGGACTGCAGCACCTGCAAGGTCACCCCCGACTACGCCGACCAGAGTTTCACGTTCTCCGCGCCGCAACCGGGCACCTACTACGTCACTTATAACGTCGCGTCGACGGAATTCGACACCGGCGTGGTGCGCATCGACGTCGTGCCGCCTGGCAGCGACAATCCGCCGGTGGCGGCACTCGACGTCGCACTGCTGCCGCCTGAGGGCAGCGTCTTCATCGACCCGCTCGCCAACGACACCGACGCCGACGGCGACGTGCTCGTCATCCAGTCGTTCACTCCTGACCCGTCGCTCAAGGTGAAGCTGGAGCGACGGCACCTGATGACGATCGAAGCCAAGTCGGCACCCGCGGGGCCCGTCACGATTGAGTATGTGGTCTCCGACGGGCGGCACATCGCGCGCGGCAGCATCGTCGTGATTCCGACGAAGACGACGGGCTCTGTGCAACCCATTGCCGTCGACGACGACATCAACGTGCGCGCAGGCAGCATCGCCTCCGCCCCGGTGCTGGTCAATGATTCGTCGCCGATTGGGCTGGATCTGAAACTGAACCGCATTCTGGAGTCGCCGCTCGGCGACAACACATGGATCGACGGCGACAAGCTGCGGGTACGCGTCCCCGAGGGTTCGCAGCGCCAGCAGATGGCCGTCGCCTACGAGGTCATCGACGAGGAAGGGAACACTGCCTCGGCAGTGCTCAACGTCACCGCGGTGAGCGAGGATTCCCCGAACCAGCCGCCGGCGCCGAGGGAAGTCGTCGACAGGGTGCTCGCGGGCAGCCAGACGCGCATACCGATCCGTCTCGACGGCATCGATCCCAACGGTGACGCGGTGACGCTGCTGGGGCTGGGCGCTGGGCCGTCGCTGGGACGTGTTGTGGAAGTGGGTGAGACCTACATCACCTATGAGGCATTCCCGAAGAGCCAGGGCACCGACACATTCCGCTATGAGGTGGCCGACGCGCACGGCGAAGTCGCTAGTGGCCAGATCCGCGTCGGCGTAGCTCCTCCGGGCAAGGTGAACCAGCCCCCCGTTGCCGTGCATGACTCGATTACGGTGCGCCCGGGCCGCCCGATTCAAGTGCCCGCGCTCGCCAATGACTACGACTTTGAGGGCGATAACGTCGGGTTCGCAGCCAAGGACGCAGTGAAGATGGAAGACGCGTCCCTTTCCGCTGAGATTGTGAATGACCGTGAGATCTCGGTGGCACCCATCACGAAACCGGGGAAGTATCGCGGCACGTACCGGATCACCGACAGCCGTCAGCAGGAGGGCATCGGCAGCTTCACGATTGTGGTGGACGAGAATGCGCCCTTGCTGCCTCCGGTGGCGCGTGACGATCTCGTTCCGTTCCTCGACGTGGTCAACAAGCCCGTCATCGAGGTCGATGTGACGGCCAACGATTTCGATCCCGATGGGCTGCAGAACGACTTGAAGGTTTCGGTGCCGGATGCATCGAAGGACGATCCCGACAGCCCCCAGGCGGTGAGCACGACGGAGATCGCGGTGCCCGTCGGGGAACGCATGAAGCAGGTGCGGTACGCGCTGACGGACAAGGACAAGCAGACGTCATACGCGCTGCTCACGGTGCCTGGCACGCAGGACGTGCGCCCCGTGGTGCGCGACAGCAAGGCCCGCCAGATCACCGCTACCGCGGGCCAGCCCGTGCACCTGAGTTTCGACGACCTCATCCAGGGCACCGATGGCCGTTCGGTGAAGCTCACGAGCGCCGATACCATCACCGCGACGAACGGCAGCGCGGTGCCCGCCACCGGTGGGATCGACTACACGCCGAGTCTTGACTACCGAGGCCCTGCGGCCGTCGTCTTTGAAGTCACGGACGTCGTGCCCGAGGGCGATACGACGGCGAAGCGTGCTTACGTGAGCATCAACGTCGAGGTGCGCGCGAACGAGCAAAACAAGGGCGACGACGAGGACGATCCGCTGACCCAGTTGCCCCCGGAGAAGGTGGCCGACGGTGTGTTGCAGGTGGCGCCTGGTGAGGGCGAATTCCGGCTGTCCGCCATGCCGCTCTTCCGCGATCCCCGCGGCTTGGATTTCAGCTTCAGCGACTGGAAGGACACTGGCGGTGATGCGCCCATCGAGTGGCGCACCGAGTCCAGCAATTCCGTCATCGTCGCGACGGCACCGATCACGGCGAAGGCCGGCACGCGCAGAACCGTCAGTGGCGTGGTGACGAACGCGGTGGGCGCGTCAGCGGACTTCGAAGTGGTGCTCGAGATGGTGTCGTCCAGGCAGCCCCTGACTGACGCGGAAACCGACGTCGTAGAGGACGCCGCGGGTGGTGTTCCCACGTCGATTCCGGTGACCGCGAACGACACGTCGCACATCACCAGCGACCCGAGTCTCACTGTGACGGGAGCGTCGATCACTTCCGGCTCGGGCAAGATCGAGTTCGACGGACAGTCCGTGACGATCACGCCGGCGGAGGATTTCGTCGGAACTCTCACTGCCCGTTACTCCGTGCAAGACGCGACGAAGGACCCGGGGCGTGTCGTCGACGGCAGCATCCGGTTGGACGTGAAAAACAAGCCGTCGCCACCGTCGGCGCCCTTCGGCGGGGTGCCAGGCGACGGACAGATCCGTTTCGAGTACCGCTCGGGTGGTAACAACGGATTCCCGATCGAGAAGCGCGAAGTGATCGCGTCGGCGCCAGGGCACTCGCCTGTCACGCAGGAGTGTCCGGGCACGACGTGCACCATCACGGGGCTGCGCAACAACGTGCCGTGGACGCTGAGCGTCGTCGAGTACAACAAGCTCGGCCCGTCGGAGCCGTCCCCGCAGTCGGCTGCCTACATTCCCGACGTGAAACCGCTCGCTCCTGGCCGCCCGGCCGTGGAGAGCAGGGACCAGGCGCTGATGGTGCGGTGGTTGGAAGCCGGTTTTGCGAACGAGGACAACAAGGGAAGCCCGGTTACCACCTACACCGTGAACTTGTACGACTCGTCCGGGAAGCGCATCGACACCAAGAACCTCGAAGGCTCAGCCCGGCAGTTCGAATGGACCGGCCTTACCAACGGGAAAACCTATTCGTTCGGGATTGTTGCCACCAACAATGCCGGATCTTCGCCGGAATCAGAGCACACGGTGCCGGAGGTTCCCGTTGGCCCGCCGAAGGGAAATGCAGTAATCGACGCTGCCCCGGAACCGACCGAACATGGCGGGAGCTTCCATGTGAGAGTCTCGCGGAAAACGCTCGAGGCCAACGGCGATCCGAAGATGCACCTGGAGATCGTGCCGGTTGTCGGCGGGCAAGAACGGCAGGGCAAGGTCATTGCCTTCCCGCCGGATGAGGGCAAAGAACATAAGTTTGACGGGTTCGGGCACAGCGAAGTGAAGTTCCGTCTGTACGCTCAGAACCGTCACTCTCGCAGACTCGTCGCCGAGACCAAGGAAGCACTCATTTCGTGGAGCGCACCCAAGCTCGTCGTCGAAAGGCCCGCGAAATTCCCCCGATACGGGAACCCCAAGTATCCCAATAGGCTCGGGTTCCGGCTCATCACTCCCAAGATGAAAACTCCCGAGGAGCGGCAGAAGGCTGGGGCGCGTCTGCAGTACCGCGTCGAGGGTGGCGACTGGGTTGATCTGAAGTACACCCCAGACGCGTACATCACGCAGGAACTCGTCCCGGGACGGGAATACTCCGGTGAGGTACGGATGATTCTCACAAAGGCAGTGGGCGATCAGGGGCTCGTGGATACGCACCCCGTGACGGGCATGGTGCCGATGAGCGAGACGCCGAAACCTGTTCCGTTCAAGGGCCCTTGGGCCTTCGACAAAGAACGCGTGATCATCCCGTGGTTAGATGTATCCCTGGAAGACACAGGAGGGTGGAACCCGGGAGGCTACTACGTCGACTCCAAGCTCGGCCCGAACGCCCAGCAGTGGGTAGATGGCCGAATTCTTCTGAAGAGCGGAAACTCGGCTTTCACGCTCGGATGGAGAGGCATCAAACCTGGTGATAAGACGCAATCGACTATCCCTCAGGTGCAGCGCGAGTCATACGACATTAAGGATGTCTCCAGGGTGGAATACCGAGCTGCAACGAAGAAGCTGACCGTCTCCATCAATTACGCACTTGAAGGCAGTGAATGCAACGTGCTCGATCATGGCGGGAACTTGCTGGACACCATCACCTCTGTCGATGGCCGAATTTATAAATCGGAGACGTACCTGCAGCCAGGTTCGACCGATGATGATCCCAAACCACACGAGAAGTTCAAGGTCAACTGCACCATCAATGGCAATAGCAGCCGCTGGACCTGGAATAACGTCGAGAGGAAATAGTGAATCCAGAACAAGCACGATGGTTCAGCGAGAACTTCGCGAACATCGTCGGCAACATTGAGCGCGTCATCATGGGCAAGAGCGAGGCCATTCGCCTCGCGATCACGTGCATGTTGGCGGAGGGACACCTGCTGCTCGAGGACTATCCCGGCACTGGCAAGACGAGCCTCGCCCGCGCCATCGCGCAGTCTGTGCAGGGCACGCACAGTCGCATCCAGTTCACCCCCGACCTGCTGCCCTCCGACGTCACCGGCGTGACGATCTACGACCAGAAATCCGGCGAGTTTGAGTTCCATCAGGGCCCGATCTTCGCGTCGATCGTGCTCGCCGACGAGATCAACCGCGCTTCGCCGAAGACGCAGTCGGCGCTGCTCGAGGTGATGGAAGAATCGCGAGTCACCGTCGACGGCCAGTCGTACTCCGTCGGCACCCCGTTCATGGTGATCGCCACCCAAAACCCCATCGAGCAGGCCGGCACATACCGTCTCCCCGAGGCGCAGCTCGACCGCTTCCTGATGAAGACAACGCTCGGCTACCCCGACCACGACGCCACCATGCGCATTCTCGCCTCCGGCGGCTCGCGCCCACGCTCGACGGCGCTGCCGTCGGTGGTGACGGGCCAGCAGGTGGCGGAGATGGCGCAGATGACGAGTGCGGTACACGTTGAGGCGAGCGTGATGGACTACATCGTGCGTCTCGTTGAAGCCACCCGCACCGCCGAGGACGTGCGTCTCGGTGTGTCCGTTCGCGGCGCACTGGCGCTGGTGCGGGCGTCGCGGGTGTGGGCGGCGTCGGTGGGACGGCACTTCGTCACCCCCGACGATGTCAAGATCCTCGCGGTGCCGTGCCTGGCACATCGGATGATCCTCGACCCCGAGGCTGAGTTCAACGGCGTCACAGCCGTCGACGTGATGGCGGGCGTGATCGGCTCCGTGCCTCCTCCGACGGAGCGCGCCCGCGACTGATGACTGCCACCACTCGCTGGGAGATCCCCGAAGCGGTCGATCCGCCAACCGGTGAGGCCGTTCGCTCGCTGTACAAACGCGTCAGCGAGCGCATCGGCATGCGCAACGCCGGGTGGATCGCTCTGCTGCTGGGCGTCATAGCGTTCGTCGTGGGGCTCGTCGCGGGTTGGATGGAGTTTGTGCTCGTCGGCATCGTCGCGATCGTGCTCGTGGCCATCGCGCTGCTGTTCACCATCGGCAAGCCGCGGCTGCGTGTCATGATGCAGCTCTCGGACCGCTCGGTCGTGGTGGGGGAGCGGGCCCTGGGACGGATTCTCGTGCAAACCCAGCCCGGCAAGCGGCATCTCGGCTCCCGCCTCGACCTTCCGCTCGGGAAAGAGAAGGCCAGCTTCTGGATGCCGCTCATGCCTGGAGGCACCACCCGCGAGTTTCGGTTTCGGATTCCGACGCACCGGCGCGGGCGCATCGTCGTCGGCCCCGCCAACTCGGTGCAGGGCGATCCTTTCGGTCTGGCCGGCCGGGAGACGCACTGGACGGGCCAAGAAGAGGTGTACGTGCACCCCAAGACGGTGCGCCTGCCTGGGCGGCAGATGGGTTTCGTGCACGACCTCGAAGGCCACGCGAGCCCGAACCTCAGCGCATCCGACATGAACTTCCATGCGCTGCGTCCCTACGTGTCCGGCGACGATCGTCGCCACGTGCACTGGAAATCCTCCGCACGCGCCGGCGAGCTGATGGTGCGGCAGTTTGAGGAGTCGCGTATGTCGACGGTGCTTGTCGCGCTGGATACGGGCCGTCAGTCGTACATCGACGAGGATGAGTTCGAGACGGCGGTGTCCGCGGCTGCGTCGATCGCGATGCAAACGTTGCTGGGGGATTCGCAGCTGGTGATGGCCACGTCGAAGGAAGAACTCGCGGCGGTGGCGCCGACGGTGGCCCTCGACGAACTCGCCCTCGTGGAGCAGACCGCGCGTGGCGGCGTCGCGGATCTCGCGTACACCAACTCTCGTGCAGATCATGGGGCATCGATCGTGATCCTCATCTCAGGTTCGACGACAACCCTCGCTGACCTACGCGTGGCGAGCGCGCGGTTCGACGTCGACACCCGCTTCATCGGCATCCGTGTGTCGACGGGCGACGAGCCCCGCAACCGCAAGGTGGGCAACGTCACTCTGAACCAGATCGGTAGCCTCGACGACCTCCCACGCGTGATGAGGAGGTCGATGGACTGATGTCGGTTCCCTCAACGCAGGTCGCCAGGAGCTCGTGGCGCCTCGCCGGATCGCCGCGCGTGTGGCTCGCCATCGACGCTGGGGTGCTCTTGCTGCTCGCGGCGCTGGTCGTGCTCGCGTTCTGGCCGGTGTACGGCACGCCGCTGCTGTTCGTCACCGTGCTCGGCTTCACCGCGCTCGGCATGGCGATTGCCTTCGTCAGCGCCCTTCGTCAGCTGCGTGTCGGCACGACGGTGCTCCTCGCGGTGGCGGGTTGGTTCCTGTTCGGCAGCGGGCTGGTGATGCCGTCGGCTGGGATCGGGTACGTGGTGCCCACCGGGCGCACGCTGTTCGGGCTGCTCACCGGCCCAGTGACGGCCTGGCGCGACATGCTGACGCTCGACCCACCGATCGGCGAGACCTGGAACCTACTCGCGGTGCCGGGCATCGTCGGATATCTGGTGGGCCTGATCGGATGCTCGCTGAGCGTCCGCACGCGCCACCCGGGAGCCGCGTGGGTGCCTGCGGCGGTGGGGTACACCGTCGGTGCGTTGCTCGGTGCGCGGGTTGCTGTGATGCCGCTGTGGGTGGGGCTCGCGTTCTTCATGGTGGTGCTGTTGTGGACGACGTACCGGCGCGGCACGCTGCGCGACCGGCTGTCTGAGTCGCAGGGCAGTATCCGTCCCATGCGCCTGCTCATGGGCCTGGCGGTGCTGGCGGTGGCGGGCCTCGTCGGGATGCTCGCTGCACCCGCGCTCGCCGGCGACGCCCACCGTGCCACGCTGCGCAGTGGCGTCGAGATTCCTATCAACCTCGCCGATCAGCGCTCCCCGCTGCAGGGGTTCCGTGGCAACATCACCAAACACCGCAGCGAGACGCTGTTCGAGGTAGCGGGTGCGCGGCCGGGAGACATCGTGCGCATCGCCACACTCGACACGTACGACGGCGTCGCGTTCCGCGTCGCCACCCTCGATGACAAGGCCGTCGACGAGACGACGTTCCGGCGAGTCGGGCAGTGGATCGACGACGACACCGCCGGCGATCACCTCGAGCTCACTGTGCGCGTGCACAACTACGACGACGTGTGGGTGCCGACGCTCGGACGCTCCACCGCAGTGCACTTCGACGGGGATCGCGCGATCGAGCTGGGCGAGTCGTTCTTCTACAACCACCGCTCCGGCACCGGCGTCGCGCTCGCTGGCCTGCATGAGGGCGACACCTACACGCTCGGAGCGATTGCCCCGCAGCGCCCCTCCGAGACACGCATCGCCGACGCCGAGGCCGGCCAGGTGAAGCAAGCGAAGATCAGCGGCGTGCCGGAGAGCCTGCGCATGCTGGCGCGGCAATGGACGGAGGGCCGGCAGACGGCGGGAGCGCAGGCGCTCGCGTTGGAGAAGCAGCTCAAACTTGGGTTCTTCTCGCACGGCCAAGAAGACGAAGTGGAGTCACGGCCTGGGCATTCGCAGGCGCGGCTGCTGGAGCTGCTCGACGACCAGCAGCGCATGATCGGCGACCACGAACAGTACGCCACCACCATGGCGCTCATGGCGCGCGAACTCGGCATCCCGTCGCGGGTGATCTACGGCTACGAGGTGGAGAACTCGTCGCAGATCACTGGCGATCAGGTGGGCGCGTGGCCGGAGCTGAACCTGCACGGTCTGGGCTGGGTGCGCTTCGACCCGACCCCACCCAAGGACAGGACAGCCGACGAGGAGGTTCCCAAGGAGCCGCCGAAACCGCGGCCGTACGTCGTGAATCCGCCCCCGCCGCCGCAGAAGCCCGACGTGCCGCCGCAGGAGGAACAGCTCCCGACCGATCCGGGCGACATCCCCGAGGAGGAGCGGACGATTGACTGGGGACGCGTCGGCACCATCGCGCTCATCGCCGGCATCCCGCTGCTCACCATCGTCGTGCCCATCTCGCTCATCATTGGGTTGAAGCTGCGACGGCGCGCTCGCCGCAAGAATGACCCCGACGTCGCCAACCGCGTCGCCGGCGCCTGGCTGGAACTCGTCGATAAGGCGCGCGACTTGGGGCACTCGCCGTCGCTGTCCGCGACGCGCTCTGAGCAGGCCATGCAGCTCACAGAGACGTTCCACAAGATTCCCGAGCAGGCGGACGCCGTTTCGCTCGCGAAGGAAGCGGACTGGCTGGTGTTCGCGCCCGGCGTGCCGAGCGAGCAAGTGGCCGCGGAGTACTGGCAAGAGTCCAAGTCAGTGCATCGTGGAATGCGGCGCTCGGTAGCCTGGCCGAGGTGGGTGCTGTCCAGGCTTTCCACGAAGTCGTTCAGGAACATGAAGTAGTGGAAACTGTTGTATACCCATATTCTGAGGTTGTGAGGAGGCAAGCGTGAGTCGAATGATCCCCCGTGGCCACGAGGTGGCAGGGCTCGGCCGACGCTTCTTGGCGTACCTGATCGACGTCGCCCCCGTCGCTGCGTTTGGCGGTTTGCTCGCGCTCGCACTGCAGCTGTGGGGTGATAACCCGACGGTGGTGCTGGTGGCGTCGATTACCTCCGCCGTGCTGACGTTGGCCTACGGGTTGTACCAGTGGTGGGCATACGCGACGAGCGGCGCGGGCCTGGGAGCGAAGGCGATGAAGCTTGAGCTCGTGGGCATGGCCGACGGGAAACCCATTGGCTGGTGGAGAGTCTTCCTGCGCTTCCTGGTGTACATCGGCCTGATGGTTACCGTCGTCGGTGGCATCGCATTCCTCGTGTTCTTGATCATCCATGAACGTCGCCAGGGTTGGCACGACATGGCGGTGAGGGCGGTGCTCGTTCAGCCGAAGGCTTCCGCCGCCCCTGCGCGTTCGGCGGGGCGCTCGCCCAAGTCGCAGGTGAGCACCGTCGGATTGCCTCCGCATCTCGCTGAGGCGTTCAGCCCGGAGGCGGCGGACTACGCCAATTCCGCGTGGGCCCCGAACGACGACTGGCAGCAGCAGCGTGCGCCCGAGCAGGAGCCGTGGCGCGCGCCCGAAGCCCCGTGGGTGAACGATCAGCAGCCCGCGTGGCGTGGCCAGCAGCCGATGTCGGCACCGTCTGCGTCGCCGCAGCCACCGCAGATGTCACCGTCGCCTGTCGGTCAGCCGCAGAGCGCCGCGTCTGCGTCGGGGCCCGGGGCGTTCCCGCCTGGCGGGCAGCCGCAGCCACCGCAGGGTATGGGCGGTCAGGCCGTGCCGCCGTCGCCGGGTACCGCGCAGCCTTCCCCCGCCATGCCGCCGAGCAGTCACGCAGGACAAGGCGACGACCAGCCCCGCCGGAGTGTGCGTCCCGAATGGATTCCCATGCCCACCCCGACGTCGGTGCTCGAACCGTCGAAGCGCTCGGTGCGCGTTCGCCCACGCGAGTTTGGCGACATTGAGGACGACGAAGGCACCACCATCGCCGCGCTCCCGCAGAAGGGCGAGGGCGGCCGCCCCGGTGACGAGGGCTGGTACATCCGCCTCGACGATGGCCGCGAGGTAGAGCTGAAGGTGACCGTGCTGCTGGGCCGTAACCCGCAGCGCGAAGAATCCGATCCCGAGGTGCAGCTCGTGCCCGCGCTCAGGGATGGGCGCATGATTTCTCGCACCCACGTGCTGATCGGCACGGACCCGCGCGGAGTGTTCATCGTCGATAGGGGTTCGACGAACGGCACCGCACTCATGACCGAGAGCGGCGAGTATCAGCCCGCTCCGGCCGGTGTGCAGATGCGAGTGCGCGAGGGCCAGCAGGTGAGCTACGGCGACCGCTGGTTCACGGTGCTGCGTCGCCCCGCCTTGTGAGGCTTGCCGTCGACCAGAAGTAGTGATGGCCGCTAGGCTTTCTGGCATGAGCATCACGCGCGACGAACTGGCCAAGCTGATCGACCACACCCTGCTGAAAACCGACGCATCGCACGCCCAGGTGGCGGAGCTCGTCGAGGAGGCGCAGGCGCTGGGCACCTACTCGGTGTGCATTTCACCGTCGATGCTGCCGCTTGAGGTGGCAACTGGCGACGTGAAGGTGGCCACCGTGGTGGGGTTCCCGTCGGGTAATCACACGGCGGTGACGAAGGCCCGCGAGGCCGCTGAGGCGTCCGAGCATGGCGCCGACGAGATCGACATGGTGATCAACATCGGCCTGCTCAAGGAGGGCCGCGCGGACCTCGTCGAGGAAGAAATCCGCATGGTGCGTGAGGCGACGCCGGGGCTGCTCAAGGTGATTATCGAGTCGGCTGCGTTGAGCGACCACGAGATCGTCGCCGCGTGCAAGGCATCCGAAGCCGCGGGCGCTGATTTCGTGAAGACGTCGACGGGCTTCCACCCCGCGGGCGGCGCGAGTGTGCACGCCGTCGAGGTGATGAAGCAGACGGTGGGCGACCGCCTCGGCATCAAGGCTTCGGGTGGTATCCGCGACTGGGACACTGCCGTAGCCATGGTCGAGGCGGGTGCGACGCGGCTCGGCCTGTCTGGCTCTCGCGCAGTCCTCGACGGCGCCCACTGACCGCCGTCACTTCTGCCTTCCGGTGGTTGAGTAGCGCCTGCTCGTCTCCGGTGGTTGAGTAGCCGGCGAAGCCGGCGTATCGAAACCTCGCTCTCTCCGGTGATTGAGTAGCGCCCGCAGGGCGCGTATCGAAATCACCCTCCACGAAACTTCAAAATCCGTACGCAGCTGCGCTTAACCCCCCAAAATCATGGGGTTTGATCCATCTGCGTACGGATTTTGAAGTTTTTTCCACGTGCTGCGTCTCGATACGGCGGCTGCGCCGCCTACTCGACGATCGGGGGAGGGCGGCCTACTCGACGGCCGAGGGAGGACGCCCCACCTCCGGCGGTTGAGTAGCCGGCGAAGCCGGCGTATCGAAACCGTTCCCAGCCAAGGGAAGCCGGACGGCGAACTGGGTACGGCCGGGACGCGACTCCACCCGCACAGCCCCGCCGAAGCTCTCCACCTGCGCCTTGACGATGGCCAACCCAAGCCCGGTGGACTGCGCCGCAGTATGGCGACGGGCCTCGTCGGCGCGCGTGAAGCGTTCGAATACGTGGGGGAGCACGTCGGCAGGGATGCCGGGCCCGTTGTCGGTGACGGTGATGACGCCGTCGGGGGAGACCGCCGTTTCCACTACCGTGCCCTCGGGTGTGTGCGTGCGCGCGTTGCCGAGCAGGTTCACCATCACTTGCTGCAGCTGGTCGGCGCCGGCCAGCACCTCGACAGGTTCGTCGGGCAGCGAGACCGTCCAGCGATGCTGCGACGACGAGGCGCGCGCGTCGGAAACCGCGTTGAGCACCACTTCGACGGCATCCACCGGCCGCGGCTCCACCTGCTGGCGCGCGTCGAGGCGGGCGAGCACCATCATGTCCTCGACGAGCTTGCGCATGCGCTGCGACTCCGCCGAGATCCGCCCGAGCGCGAAGGCCGTGTCGTCGGCAAGCCCGTCGGCGTGCTGCTCGACGAGCTGTGAGTAGCCTGAAATCGACGCCAGCGGGTTGCGCAGCTCGTGGGAAGCGTCGGCGACGAACCGGCGCAGCTTCTGCTCGGACGCCTCGCGGGCGACGAGCGCGCCCTCGACGTTGTCGAGCATCTGATTGAACGCAGCGCCCACCCGCGCCACCTCGTGCTCGGGCGGGAGGGACACGTCGCTGAAGCGGGGGACCTCGACGGCGCCCCGATCCAGCCGCTGCGCCGACACCTGCGCGGCTGTTTCGCCGAGCGCGTGCAGCGGCCTGGTCGCGTCGCGGATGATGCGCTGAGTGATGAGCACGGTAGTCGCGACGGTCACGACGGTGATGGCCAGCGCCGACAGCGAGAGCCACAGCATGGTCTCCTCGACCTCCGCGGTGGGCAACCCCACCACGAGTTGCGATGAATTGCCCCTCGAGATGTGCACGCGGTAGCTGCCGAGCCCGGGGATGTTCACGTTGTGGATGCCGGGGCTGAGCGATAGCAGCGACGTCACCCCGTCGTCGAGGTTGCGCACCTCACCCGGCGCGACGACGCTCGCAAAGGTGGCGCCGCCCGTCGATCCGGCGATGAGGGTGCCACTGGGAATGCCCGGACGCTGCGGATCCGGCCCGGCACCCAGCGTCTGCGGGATGGCGTCGATCTCGCTGTCGAGCTGGCTTATGAGCACGTTCTGCGCGACGACGAGCGTCAGCAACGAGAGCAGCACCGCCATGATCGCGACGGTGACCGCCACCCTGGTCTGTACCTGGCGGGTGAGTGTGCCTTGGGTTGGTCTGGCGCTCATTCGACCGCCGGTTTCAGCACGTAACCCGCCCCGCGCATGGTGTGAATCATCGGCGGGCGGCCCGCGTCGATCTTCTTGCGCAGATACGAGATGTACAGCTCGACGACGTTCGCCTGGCCACCGAAGTCGTAGTCCCACACGCGATCGAGGATCTGCGCCTTACTGAGCACACGTTTCGGGTTGCGCATAAGGAAGCGCAGCAGCTCGAACTCCGTCGCCGTGAGCGAAATGGCCTCCCCGCCGCGGGTGACTTCGTGCGACTCCTCGTCGAGGATGAGGTCGCCCACGATCAGCTGCGACTCGGGGCGCACGGTGGTGGCGCCCGTGCGGCGCAGGAGGCCGCGCAGGCGGGCGATCACCTCCTCGAGCGAGAACGGCTTGGTGACGTAATCGTCGCCGCCGGCAGTGAGGCCAGCGATGCGGTCTTGTACCCCGTCGCGGGCGGTCAGGAAGATCACGGGCACGTCGGGTTGCTCGGTGCGGATGCGCCGCATCACCTCGAGCCCGTCGAAATCGGGGAGCATCATGTCGAGGACGATCGCGTCGGGCCGTGCCTCGCGGGCCGTGCGCACCGCATCGGTGCCTGTCGTCGCGGTCGACAGCTCCCATCCTTCGTAGCGCATCGCCATCGACAACAGCTCGATGAGGCTCGGTTCATCGTCGACGATGAGGACGCGGATGGGGGTTCCGTCGGGGCGGGTCATGGGCTCGGCATGCGGCATAAGAACACTGTCCCACGCCTGCCGCAGCGGGCGCTATGGATTACCTGTGCGTTTGCTGTGAGAACAGCGTCGTTTCGGTCGGTCGCGGCGGCGGCATCGGCTCGGGCGCTCCCCCTTCACGTGGCTGCTCGGGGGTTGGCGTGAAGAACAGCGCGTCGGCGCCCAGCTTGCCCGACCCGAACGCCAGGAAGAGCAACCCGACGGCAGCCATCGCCAGGTTGTACTCGAAGCCGCCCTCATGGATGTAGAACGCATCGAGCTTGCGCAGCACGATGACGCCGATGTTGAGCGCGAGCATCCCGAGCCCAACGGCGGGCGTCAGCAGCCCGAAGACGAGCAGCACGCCGCCTGCCAGCTCAAAGAGTGTGATGAGCCACGCGAAGAGGTCGGGGGCGGGAATGTCCGCATTCGCAAGGATCGAGGCCTGCTGATCGATGCCGACGGTGAACCAGCGATGCCACCCTCGCATGATGAGGATGACACCGATTGCCACGCGCGCCAGCATCAGCGCAACGTGCTGGAACCCCTTGATCCATGTGCGAACCATGCCACCAACCTAGCGTGACGAGGTGCCGTCGGTGAGCATTCGCGACTACGAGACGATGCCGTGGCAGCGTTCTCACGGGCGACGGGGCTGGCGGCGCCGTACCTGATGGGCGGACACAGCACAGCCTGGGTGCTGCGCCGGTGGCATAGTCTGGGAACGTGCAATACGTATCGACGCGCGGCGCCGGCCCGGCCAAGTTCACCGACATCCTCCTCGAGGGGCTCGCCCCCGACGGCGGCCTCTACCTGCCCGAAACGTACCCGCAGGTGGACGCCGCCCAGCTGGAAGCGTGGAGCGGTTTGCTCTCCCGCGACGGGTACGCCGCGTTCGCCTATGAAGTGGTGCGGCTGTTCGTCGACGACATCCCCGACGACGACCTGCGCGGCATCTGCGAGCGGGCGTATGCGCCGTCGAAGTTCTTGCAGGGCGAGGTGGTACCCACCACGAAACTCTCCGACGGCACCTGGCTCGTGCACCTGTCGAACGGCCCGTCGGCGGCGTTCAAGGACATGGCGATGCTGCTGCTCGGCGAGTTGTTCGCCTACGAGCTGGGGCGTCGCGGTGAGGAGCTCAACATCCTGGGCGCCACGTCGGGCGATACCGGTAGCTCCGCCGAGTACGCGATGCTCGGCAAGCCAGGGATCCGGGTGATCATGTTGTCGCCGCAAGGGCGGATGTCAGCGTTCCAGCAGGCGCAGATGTACTCGCTCGACGACCCGGCCATCTGCAACATTGCCGTCAACGGCGTGTTCGATGACTGCCAAGACATCGTCAAAGCCGTCAACGCCGACGCCGAGTTCAAGCGGCGCTACTCCATCGGCGCCGTGAACTCCATCAACTGGGCCAGGCTGCTCGCGCAGATCGTCTACTACTTCGCCGCCTGGTTGCGCATCACTGACGAGGAAGGCCCCGCGGCGCGCGTGGCGTTCACGGTGCCCTCAGGCAACTTCGGCAACATCGCCGCCGGGCACATTGCGCGCGAGATGGGCCTGCCCATCGTCGAACTGCGGCTCGCATCGAATGAGAATGACGTGCTCGCCGAGTTCTTCACGACGGGGGTGTACCGCCCGCGCGCCGGCGCGCTGAAGACCAGCTCGCCGTCGATGGACATCTCAAAGGCGTCGAATTTCGAGCGCTTCGTCTTCGACCTCGTCGGGCGAGATGCGTCACGCCTGCGTGAGTTGTTCGTCGAGCGCCTCGCTACCGACGGGTTCTTCGACCTCTCCGGCACCGCAGAGTTCCAGGAGATCGAGCGACGGTTCGCGTTCGTCGCGGGCTCGTCGACGCACGCCGACCGGTTGGCTGCGATTCGCGCGGTGTACGAGTCCGACGCACGCCTCATCGACCCGCACACTGCCGACGGGATGCACGTCGCGTTGCAACATCCTGTGCCTGGGCGCGTGCGCGCCGTGATGGAAACGGCGCTGCCGGTGAAGTTTGCGGAGACGGTGCGGGAGGCCGTCGGTGTGGATCCGGAGCGCGACGAGCGGTTCGTCGGGTTGGAGGGCAAGCCGAGGCACGTCACCGAGGTGGCGAACGACGTGGATGCCGTCAAGCGCATCATCGAGGAGGTGGCGGGCTAGCTGTGATGGTGCTGCCGCTCGTGCTGCTGATCCTCGTGTTGGTAGGGGGAATCGTGGGCGCAGTGGTTGGCGCCGTTTTGCAGTCGGTGAAGGGCATCGCAGCGCGGAGCGAGGAGTTCGTCGGGGCGCCCGTTGGGGTGGGGATGCTCACTGGTCGGCGCTGGCCGAGTATCACGCCCGACGCGGGATCAGCTACTGACGCACCATGCGCAACAGATCCATGTCTCCCCAGCCGAGCGTGCGTTTGGTGTAGCCGTCGGGGTGACGTCGAGCGCCGTGCTCGGCAGAGAAAGCGCCTAGGCTTGGGGTATGCGCGAACTTCAGAAGCAGATCATCCTTGAGATGGGCGTCCGCCCCGAGATCGACCCGGCGGCCGAGGTGGAGCGACGGGTGCAGTTCCTCGTCGACTATGCAGCCACCGCCCACGCGAAGGGCTTCGTGCTGGGCATCTCGGGTGGGGTTGACTCGATGCTCGCCGGGCGCCTCGCGCAGCTCGCGGCCGAGCGGATGGACGACGGGCAGTTCGTCGCCGTGCGGCTGCCGTACGGCGTCCAGGCCGATGAGGCCGACGCAGCTGCAGCCATGCGCTTCGTCGCCGCCCGCACCGAGGTGACGATCAACATCAAGGACTCCGTCGACGGGATGGAGCGCGCCTACGAAGAAGCGATGGGCGTGCAGATCAGCGACTTCAACAAGGGCAACGTGAAGGCTCGCGCCCGGATGATCGCGCAGTACGCCATCGCCGGCGACGCGGGCCTGCTCGTCATCGGTACCGACCACGGCGCCGAATCCGTCACCGGGTTCTTCACGAAATTTGGCGACGGCGGCGCCGACCTCCTGCCACTCTATGGCCTCAACAAGCGCCAGATCCGGCAGCTGTTGCAGCACCTCGGCGCGCCCGAGCCGCTGTGGCAGAAGGTGCCGACGGCCGACCTGCTCGACGGCACCCCGCTGCGCACCGATGAAGACGAGCTCGGCATCGCCTACGACGCCATCGACGACTACCTCGAAGGCCGCGAGGTCCCCGTCGAAGTGGCGGAGCAGATTGAGCAGAAGTGGTTCCGGAGCAGGCACAAGCGCGCGACGCCGGCGTCGTTGGTTGATGAGTGGTGGCGCTGAAATCCCATCTGGCAAGGGCAGGCACCAGTGCCGCGTGTGTTCACCAAGAATTCATGACGCAAACCCTGTATTTTGACCTTTCTATCGTGTAGATTCCTGGCTGTCTCGATGCGGAGAAGGCCGCATTGTGGAGAACAAAGGAAAAGGTATTTGAAGAAGAAGCTGTTTGCTGGCCTCGCTGCGCTCGCGCTCGCTGGGGGCATGACGCTGGGTGGTGTGACCGTCGCGAACGCTGAGGGCACCACACCTGAACTCTCCAAACTCTGCGACGACTCCGCTGCTGGCTGCGCGATCGAGCTGGAAAGCGCCTCCACGGTGATCGAAGGCAACCAGGTGTCCGTCAAGGTCAAGGGCAACGCCGACGCCACCGTCGAGTTGGCGATCTTCGCACCCGGCCCCGAGAGCTTCACGCTCATCGGTGAGACGGTGTCTGTCACGCTCGACGCTCAGGGCGAGGGCTCCGCGAAGCTCGCTGTTCCGAAGCTCGTTGACTACGTCGGTGGCGACAAGTTTTACGTTTCCACCTCCGACTTTGCGCAAGCTGTCGATAACGCCGTACAGACTGTCGCCGCGCAGCTCACCGTGCACTCGCGCAATGCCGCCCTCGTGGGCGACGCCACCGGCAACGGTTCTGCCGAGAACCCCTTCGTGTTGAAGCTCGGTTACGGCATCATCGGTGACAAGTTCAAGGCTCAGGCTCACGTGGATGGCAAGTGGGTCGATTTCAAGAACGTCGGTGAGAGCGTTGCCGTTGACGAGGACGGCAAAACCGAGCTGAAGGTTACGTCGCCGGATGTTGCTGAGGGCAAGTACGAGGTGCGTTTCTACAACGTTACGCAGGATGTGGCCGGCCCCATCCAGGGCAACCTCTACATCGGTGTCACCCCGGATGAAGACGGCGACAACGGCGGCGATAAGGGCGGCGACAAGAACCCCGACAAGGGCGGCGACAAGGGCGGCGACAAGGGCGATAAGGATAAGCCCAGCCTGCCTTCCACTGGCGTCTGATCTACACGTCGCTTACACACGTTGATGAGTGGTCACCCCTTCGGGGGTGGCCACTTGTCTGCATTGTGGGGCAGTGATGGAGTGAAAGCTCAGCTGCCGCCCCTTACTGAATTCTGGCGCCGGTAGACTGGCGGCATGCCTGCCAACGAGCCAGCGAAGCGCCTCCGCGCCAGCGACGAGGAGCGCGATTACGTCCTGTATCTCCTCCAGCAGGCGCACGCGGCCGGCAGGCTTGACGTCGATGAACTCAACGAACGCCAAGACCGCACGTTCTCCGTGAAGTATGCCGACGAGTTCGTCCCCCTGCTCGAGGACCTCCCCGAAGGCGCCGAGGTGGTAGCCGTGCTGCGGCCGGAGCCGACGCCGGAGCCGCGTCGGGCCAATCCATTACGGTTCGCCACCCCCAACTTCAGCGGCGGTAATCGCAGCCTCGCCATCCTCTCCGGAAAAGACATCGCACTGGTGAGCGGCACCACCAGCTACACGCTGCTGAGTTTCATGGGCGGCGACAACGTCGACGTCAGCAACTGCATGGGGCCGGGCGTGACGTTGGTGATCGAATCGCAGGCCGTGCTCGGTGGGGCCACCATCAAGGTGCCGCTCGGAGTGCACATCGTCGACGAATCGTCGAATGTCGCGGGCGGCAACACCATTAAGAAGAATGCGCGCGGCGACGGTTCGAACGGCACGCTGGTGCTGCGCGGTAACTCCATTTTCGGCGGGAATACGGTGAAGCTTGCCTGACTTCGACGGGCGCTCGATGCTGGCGCGGCTCCTCGACGTGCCCACCTTCGCTGAGCTCCCCGTTGTGGCCCAGCTGTCGCAACTGCAGCCTGGGCGCACGGTGGTGCAGGCTCCGCCAGGGACGGGTAAGACGACGGCGGTGCCGCCGGCCGTCGCGGATTTGGTGCCGGGGCGGGTGGTGGTGACGGAGCCTCGTCGCATCGCGGCGCGGGCGGCTGCCGGGAGGCTCGCGGCGTTGAGCGGCACGCGGCCGGGGGAGTACGTCGGGTACACGGTGCGGGGCGACTCGACGGCGCGCGCGTCGTCGAAGGTGGAGTTCGTCACGACGGGGGTGCTGCTGCGGCGACTATTGCGTGATCCGGAGCTGGCTGGCGTCGATGCGGTCGTGCTTGATGAGGTGCATGAGCGGCATCTCGACGCCGACCTCACGCTCGCGATGATCGCCGAGCTGGCGGAGTTGCGCGACGACCTCACCGTCGTCGCGATGTCGGCCACGCTGGACGCGGCACGATGGGCAGAGCTGCTGGGCGGGGCGCGCGTGGTGGAGGTGCCGGGCGTGTTGCATCCGCTCGACGTGGGCTGGGCGCCCGCGCGGGGCGGGGTGCTGGATGAGCGGGGAGTGCGCGACGAGTTCCTCGACCACGTCGCGGAGGTCACGGCCGCGGAGTTCGGGCAGGTAGAGGGGTCTGCGCTGGTGTTTGTGCCGGGGGCGCGGGAGGTCGACGGCGTGGTGACGCGGTTGAGTGCGTGCGGCGTGCCTGCGCTGCCGTTGCACGGGCGCTTGGATGCTCGCGCGCAGGATGCGGCGCTCACCGACAAAGGCGGGGCGCGCGTGGTGGTGGCGACGGCGGTGGCGGAGTCGTCGCTGACGGTGCCGGGGGTGCGGCTGGTGGTGGACGCTGGGTTGTCGCGCGAACCGCGCTTTGACCAGGTCCGCGGCATGGCTGGACTGGTGACGGTGCGGGAGTCGCAGGCAGCGGCCACCCAGCGCGCCGGGCGTGCGGCCCGGCTCGGACCAGGCCGCGTGGTGCGCTGTTTCTCAGCCGACGAATGGGCCGGTATGGCGGAAGAGCAGACGCCGGAGGTGCTCGTCGCGGATCTCACCGACGCGCTCCTCGCGCTCGCGTGCTGGGGAAGCCCTCGTGGCGAGGGGATGGCCTTGCCAACGGCGTTGCCGGAGGCGGCTGCGGCGCGGGCGGAGGCGGAACTGCGCGCGTTGGGGCTGGTGGATGACGACGGGCGCGTCACCGAGCACGGGCGGCGGGTGGCGGCGATGCCGCTGGAGCCGTGCTTGGGGGTCGCGTTGCTGGCGGGGGCTGACCGGTTCGACGCTCGGGCTGCCGCCGAGGTGGTCGCCATGCTGGCGGATTCCCCGTCGGGTGATCTGGCGACGGAGCTCGCGCGGCTCCGACGCGACCGCCCGCGGGCCTGGGTGCGGGAGGTTGATCGGTTGCGGGGTCTCGTCGACCCGGCGCGCCCCTGCAACCACGGCTCCTCCCCATCCGGCAGGTGCAACCTGTGCGGCTCTGTTGCGGAGCAAGTGTCACCTGCCTCGCCGGATGTCGTCGGGTTTGTGGTGGCGACGGCGCGCCGGGGCTGGATCGCGAGGGCGCGCGGCGAGGGCGAGTTCCTGGCGGCCTCGGGTACGGGGCTGACGGTGCCGCGCGGGCTGCCGCTGCGCGGGCCGTGGCTGGCGGTGTGGGAGACGCAGCGGGTCGGTGGTCTGGGGCTCGTGCGCGCTGCCGTCGAGATCTCCGAGGCGCTGGCGCTGGAAGTGGGCGACGTGCGCACCGCCCGCGAGGCCACGTTCGACGGGCGCGTGCGTGTGCGGGAGGTCCGTCGGCTCGGCGCCATCGAGCTGGGGGCGACGCCCGCCAAAGCCACCCCCGACGTCGGCGAGTCCGCCGTGCGCGCAGCTCTGGCCAGCCGGGGGCTCGGCATCTTCCGGTGGTCCGACGGCGCAACGGCCCTGCGTCGACGCCTCAGCTGGCTGCACCGCGTACTCGGCGACCCGTGGCCCGACGTGAGCGACGAATCGCTCCTGACAAGGGTCGACGAATGGTTGCTCCCGGAGATCGACGAACTGTCGCGCGGGGCCGACGTCTCGTCGGTGCAATTGCTGCCGGCCCTCAGAAGGCTCCTGCCATGGCCCGATGCGGCCCGCCTCGACGAGCTCGCGCCCGAGCGAATCGAGGTGCCGAGCGGGCGGCAGGCGCGGCTGGAGTATCCCGACGGCGACGGCGCGGTGGTGTGCGCGGTGAAGCTGCAGGAGTGCTTTGGGCTGACGGTGACGCCCACCGTCGGTGATGGGCGCGTGCCGGTGCTGATGCATCTGCTCTCGCCGGCGGGCCGACCGCTGGCCGTCACCGACGACCTCGCGTCGTTCTGGGCGAACGCCTACCCGCAGGTGCGCGCCGAAAACCGCGGCCGCTACGCCAAACACCCCTGGCCCGACGATCCCCTCACCGCCCCCGCCAAGCGCGGCACCAACCGCCAGGCGTTCTGAGCGCCGGGACTCTGCCCAGCGGGGCCGGCCTGCCCCGTCGGGCACACGTAACCTGTGCGGCTCAGTTGCGGAATAAGTGTCACCTGCCTAGCTGCAGCGATGCGCCGCCCAGAGGCAGGTGACACATGATCCGCTCAGTTGCCGCACAGGTTGCACCTGCCTGGTCGGGGAGGCGGCGGCCAGGGGAAGCCCGACGCCCACCCGACGCACGCAACCTTGAGCCCACCCGGCTCAACCATGTTGATTCTGACTTGAAGCTGTGGTTAACTTGAGTCAACCCCGCTCAAGGGGATTGTCCTGAAGTCTTGTTCAATCTGGAGGAAATCTCATGGCACGTGCAGTAGGCATTGACCTTGGCACCACCAACTCGTGTGTCGCCGTCCTCGAAGGCGGCGAGCCCGTCGTTATCCCCAACGCTGAAGGCGCACGTACTACTCCTTCGGTCGTCGCATTCTCCAACTCCGGCGAGGTGCTCGTCGGTGAAGTTGCGAAGCGCCAGGCGGTCACCAACGTCGACCGCACCATCCGCTCCGTCAAGCGCCACATGGGCACCGACTGGAAGAGCAGCATCGACGGCAAGGACTACCGTCCCCAGCAGATCTCCGCGTTCGTGCTGCAGAAGCTGAAGCGCGACGCCGAGGCTTACCTGGGCGAGTCCGTCACCAACGCGGTCATCACCGTGCCCGCCTACTTCTCCGACGCTGAGCGCCAGGCCACGAAGGAAGCCGGCGAGATCGCGGGCCTCACCGTCGATCGCATCATCAACGAGCCCCCCGCCGCGGCCCTCGCATACGGCCTTGACAAGGGCGACTCCGAAAAGACCGTCCTCGTGTTCGACCTCGGCGGCGGCACCTTTGACGTCTCCCTGCTCGACATCGCCGACGGCGTGTTCGAGGTGAAGGCCACGAACGGTGACAATCGCCTCGGTGGCGACGACTGGGACCACACCGTCATGGAGTGGCTCGCAACGCAGTTCAAGAACAAGAACGGCGTCGACCTCCTTGAAGACAAGATGGCCCGCCAGCGTCTCCAGGAAGCGGCCGAGCGCGCGAAGATCGAGCTCAGCTCCGCATCCGAGACCACCATCAACCTGCCCTACATCACCGCATCGGCATCCGGCCCGCTGCACCTCGACGAGAAACTCACCCGCGCCGAGTTCCAGCGCCTCACCCAGGACCTCCTGGACCGCTGCCGCGCTCCGTTCAACGCGGTCATCAAGGACGCCGGCATCTCCGTCGACAAGATCGATGAGGTGCTCCTCGTGGGTGGCTCCACCCGTATGCCCGCCGTCGCCGAGCTGGTGAAGGAACTCACCGGCGGCAAGGAGCCCAACAAGGGCGTGAACCCCGACGAGGTCGTCGCCCTCGGTGCCTCCCTCCAGGCCGGTGTGCTGAAGGGCGAGGTGAAGGACGTGCTGCTCCTCGACGTCACCCCGCTGTCCCTCGGTATCGAAACCAAGGGCGGCGTGATGACGAAGATCATCGAGCGCAACACCACCATCCCCACCAAGCGCTCCGAGGTGTTCACCACCGCGGAAGACAACCAGCCCGCCGTGATGATCCAGGTCTACCAGGGCGAGCGCGAGTTCGCGCGCGACAACAAGTCGCTCGGCAATTTCGAGCTCACCGGCATCCTGCCTGCGCCGCGCTCGGTGCCGCAGATTGAGGTCACCTTCGACATCGACGCCAACGGCATCGTGCACGTCAACGCGAAGGATCTCGCGACGAACAAGGAACAGTCCATGACCGTCACCGGCGGTTCCGCGCTGGCTAAGGAGGACATCGACCGCATGGTCAAGGACGCCGAGGCCCACGCCGAGGAAGACAAAAAGCGCCGCGAGTCCGTCGAGATGCGCAACGAGGGTGACGCCCTGGTGTTCCGCACCGAGAAGCTCCTCAACGAGAACGCCGACAGCATCGACGAGGCCACCAAGCAGCCCGTCGTGGACGCCGTCGAAGCGCTCAAGGAGGCGCTGAAGGGTGAGGACGACGACGCGGTGAAGTCCGCCGTCGAGGATCTCAACCAGAAGGCATCCGTGATGGGCCAGGCCATGTACGCTGCAGCCCAGGCGCAGGCGCAGGCGTCCGGTGAGGGCGCCGAGGGCGCATCGGATGAGGCGTCGTCGGAGAGCGCTGAGGACGAAGTGATCGACGCTGAGATCGTCGACGACGAGGAGAAGGATCAGCAGTGACCGAACACCCCGGAACTGAGGAAGAGGCCGTGGCTGAGGGCGACACCCTCGGCCCGGCTTCGGCCGACGTAGCGGGAGCAGGGATCGACGCCGACATCGCCGCCGACGCTGAGGCGGCGCCGTCGGAGCCTCCTGCGGAAGAAGTCGACTACCAGCGACTCGCGGCCGAACGCACTGAAGACCTCCAGCGGCTTCAGGCGGAGTACGTCAACTACAAGAAGCGCGTCGATCGTGACCGCAGCCTCGCCAGGCAGTTAGGCATCGAGTCTGTCATGGCCGACATGATGCCGGTGCTCGACGCGATCGCGTTGGCGAAGCAGCACGACGATCTCGCGGACGGTGGCAAGATGATTGTTGCCGAACTCGAGAAGATCACGACGAAACACGGCCTGCAGATGTTTGGCGAAGTGGGCGAGGCATTCGACCCCATCAAGCATGAAGCACTCATGCAGGTCCCACTCGACGAGCCCGTCGAGGTGGCCACGGTGTCCCAGGTTATTCAACCCGGTTTCGAGCTGGCCGGACGCGTGCTCCGCCCGGCGCGCGTCGCCGTCGCAAACCCCTGAGCACACCACGGAAAGGCCGTAGATGAGCACGAAAGATTGGGTTGACAAGGACTATTACAAGGTCCTTGGGGTCTCCAAAAACGCATCGGGAGACGAGATCAGGAAAGCATTCCGCAAGATCGCGTCACAGAATCACCCGGACAGAAACCCGGGCGATAAGAAGGCCGAGGCGCGCTTCAAGGAGGCGTCGGAAGCCAACTCCGTGCTCAGCGACCCGAAGAAGCGCAAGGAATACGACGACGCCCGCAGCCTGTTTGGCGGGGGCGGGTTCCGATTCCCGAAGGCCGGGCCGTCGCATGGCGGCGGTTCAGCCGGCTTCGACGACCTGTTCCGCAACGCTGCCCCCGGCGGGGCAGCCGGTGGATTCGGCGACATCTTCGGCAACCTCTTCGGCGGTGGCGGCGGTGGTTCTCGCAAGCAAACCGGGAGGGGGCCGCGTCGGGGAGCCGACGTCGAAGCCAAGGCCTCGCTCACCTTCCAGCAGGCGGTGGAGGGCACGACGGTGTCCTTGCGCATGCCTTCCGATTCGCCGTGCACCGCGTGCCGCGGCACCGGCGCGAAGGCGGGCACGCTGCCGAAGGTGTGCCCGACATGTGAAGGCTCCGGCATGCACTCCGCTGAGGTGGGCGGCGTGTTCTCGATGTCCGAGCCCTGCCCCGGCTGCCGCGGCCGCGGGTTGATCGTCGAAACTCCTTGTCCGGAGTGTGATGGCTCAGGGCGAGGGAAAACGACGTCCTCCCTCCAGGTGCGCATCCCCGCTGGGGTGCAGGACGGGCAGCGGGTCAGGTTGAAGGGCAAGGGCGCGGCCGGAGAGAACGGCGGCGCGAAAGGCGACCTGTACGTCGAGGTGAGCGTCGAGCCGCACAAACTGTTCGGTCGCGACGGCCACAACCTCACGCTCGACGTGCCCGTTACCATTGGCGAGGCATCGCTGGGTGCGGAGATCGCGGTGCCGACGCTGCAGGGCCCGAGCGTGAAGCTGCGGCTGCCTGCCGGCACGTCGAACGGCGCCAAGATGCGCGTGCGGGGCAAGGGCGTGAGCAAGTCCGACGGTTCAATGGGCGACCTCATCGTCACGATCAACGTGCAGGTGCCGGAACACTTAACCGACGAGGCGAAGGCCGCGCTGAAGGCCTTCACCGACGCGTCGAACCAGGCCAACCCGCGAGCCGGGCTGTTTGGGTGATCGGTGATGCAGAACCTTCCCCAGCCGTTCGATCCCCACGCCGCGGTGTTCCCCATCTCGATAGCGGCGGAACTCGCGGACATGCACCCACAAACGTTGCGCGGTTACGACAGGCTCGGTCTCGTTGTGCCCAAGCGCGCGCGGGGGAGAGGGCGTCGGTATTCCCTGCACGACGTGGCCAAGCTCAGGCATATCCAGCAGCTCTCGCAGGAAGAGGGCATCAACCTGGAGGGGATCCGTCGCATCCTCGCGCTTGAGGATGAGGTGGAGGCGCTGCAGGGGCAGATCGATCGACTCAGCGAAACGCTGCAACGCCTCCAGAGCACCGGCATGACAAGGCTATTTACCGCAGACGGCTACGGCGGCATCTACCACGGGCGCTACCAGCCGCGCGAGCTCGGCTGGCGCTGACGGCGCCGCGAGCGCGCCGGCTGGCAACGGCCGCGTCGGTTACAAGGTGATGTCCAGAAACGCGATGACGTCCTGCGTGACCTCGTCGCGATTCAGCTCGTTCAAGATCTCGTGGCGAGCCTCCGAGTAGAGCTTCACGGTGACGTGCTCCATGCCGGCGTCCTTGTAGCGCTGTGCCGTGGTCTCGACGCCGTCGCCGCCCTGGCCGCCCACCGGGTCGTGGCTGCCCGAGACGAGCAGTATGGGCAGCGTCTTCGTGAGCCCTTGAAGCTTCGCCGCATCCGCGGCCTCGGCGAGGCTCGCGAGCCCTGCGGGGGCGGGGGCCGCCCAGCCGCAGGCCGGGTCGTCGATGTACTTGTCTACCTCGGCCTCGTCCCGGCTCAGCCACTCGAATCCGGTGCGGTGCTCGAAGGGGGCGTTGAACGCGGAGAGGTCGGCTGGCCCGTCGCCCGCGAGCATCGGGGCGAGCACTGCCACGTCGCCCGTGCCACTCAGCACGACGGCGTCCACGTCGGCGGAGTGTTCGAGGAGGTAGTGCTGCGCGCCGAAGGAACCCAGCGAGTGCCCGAAGAGCGCCACCTTCAGGCCGGGATTATCTTCGCGGATGCGCTGGTTGACCAGGGTGTAGTCGTGCACCCAGCCCGCCCAGCCGTCGCGGCCCCAGTTGCCGTACTCGCCGTTCGCGGTGCGGCCCGAAGCGCGCTGGTCAGGTGCGTACACGAGGTAGCCGGCAGCAGTGAGGGCTTCTGCAAACCGGCGGTAGCGGCCGGCGTGCTCGCCGAGTCCGTGATGCAGCTGTACGGCGGCCTTCGGCCCGCCCGCCGGCGCCCAGCGGTACACCTGCAGCTCGACGTCGTCGTCTGTGGTGATGGTGATAGTGGTCTCGTCCATACACCGACGGTACTACCCCGCGCCGACGCATGTGCGCAGACCTCAGCTAACCCGATATCCACATTCGTTTGCTCAGATCGCCGATTTTGGGCCTATTTAGCAAACGCGTGTGGATATCGGGTTAGCTTGGCGCGGAGACCCCTAGCCGAGCAGCCCCTCGGCGGCTTCGACGACGGCGTCGATCAGGGCGTCGTCGCTGGCAAGGTCGGGCGAAGCGAAGGCCACCACGCGGGCAGCATCCTCTCGCAAGGAGCCTCCGACAAGGGCTTTCACCTTATCTTCCGCGGCATCCTTGACTGGTGAGCCCTCGCCGCGCAGGTGCAGCAGCCACGCCGCGACAGCGGTGACGGCCGCCGTCGGCATCTCGCCCCCGGCGCGCAGGCGCTGCAGGGTCGGCACAATCCGCACCGGAATTTTCTGCGAACCGTCGGCGGCGATCTGCGCCAACAGATGCCGGATGTTCGGGTTCTCGTAGCGCTCCGTGAGAGCCTGCGCGTACTCTTCCCACGCCACGCTCAGCCCCGGCCCGGCCTCGCGCCACCACTGCTGCACCAGCTCGCGCAACCGCGGGTCGTTGATGCCCTCGCACACCGTCTCCAAACCCAGAATCGGCCCGGCGTATGCCATCAGCGAGTGCGACCCGTTCAGCATCCACAGCTTGCGCTGCTCGTAGGGCTCCACATCGTCGACGATCGTCGCCCCCGCGGTCTCCCACGCAGGCCGCCCGGCCGGGAAGTCGCCCGCGATCACCCATTCGCTGAACGGCTCGGTGGGTACAGGCGACGCGTCGTGGTAGCCCTCTGACTTCTCGACGGCGGCGACCTCGTCGTCGGTGGTGGCGGGCGTGATGCGGTCGACCATGCACGTCGCGAACGACACCTGCTCGTCGATCCACGCCGCGAGTTCCTCGTCGACGGCGAGCGCGGCGTCGCGCACGACGCGCCCGAAGGCGGCGCCGTTGTCGGGGAGGTTATCGCATGGCAAGACGGTGAGCCCACCCAGCCCGGCCGCGCGTCGGGCTGCCAGCGCCGCGGTCACCCGCACCGGGGCCGTTGCGAGCTGCAATCTGGCGAGCGCATCCACCCCATCCCCGACGGCCCCCCTCACGGCGGTGAGGTCTGCCGCGACGTCGTCGCGCTCGGCGTCGAGGCCGCCGTCGTCGCGGCGGCAGTAGCCGGCCTCGGTGACCGTCGAGGTCACCACGGCCAGCTCAGGGGAGGTGAAGTAGCCGACGAGCGCGGCGAGATCGTCGGCGGGATGCACGGCGGAGATGCTGGAGATCACCTCGAACGTGTCACCGTCGGGCCCCTTCGTGATGAGCGTGTACAGCCCGTCCTGCGGGGAAAGCACCTCGGCCATAGTGGGGCGCCGACCGGTGAACGCGGCGATGCCCCACGCGTCGGCGTCGGTGGCATGCTCGGTGTACCAGGCCTGGTGGGCGCGCATGAAGTTGCCGAGCCCGAGGTGCACAATCTTCACCGGAGCAGCGGGGCGGCCGTGGGTGGCACGAGTGAGGGTGGTCATGGTGTTCCTTTCCTGGGGGTCTCGGGGGTTGGTGTGGGGATGGTTTCGATACGCGGCTTCGCCGCTACTCAACCATCGGGGGTAGAGGGGAGACTCAACCATCGGTGGCGTGTGGTTTCGATACGCGGCTTCGCCGCTACTCAACCATCGGCGGTAGAGGGGGGACTCAACCACCGGCGGCGGAGGGGGCTACTCAACCGCAGACGGGAGGAGAGCGTCATAGCTTGAACGCCCGCTGGGGCTGGGTGACGACGAGGTCGATGGCGGTGTCGCGGGCCTCGTCGAGCGCGAGGCGGTGCTCGGCAACGAGCCCTGCGAGGAACGCGCAGTCGACGCGGCGGGCGGCGTCGTGGCGGGCGGGGATGGAGCAGAACGCGCGGGTGTCGTCGATGAATCCCGACCCCTTCTGCAGCGTGCCGTACCCCGTCGTCGCGCGGCGGTAGCGCATCATGGCGTCGTTCTCGTCGATGAACCACCACGGCGCTCCGACGTACATGCCGCGGTACCACCCGGCCAGCGGCGCCAGCTCGCGCGAGTACACCGTCTCGTCCATCGTGAACACCACGAGCTGGAAGCCGTCGGCGTTGCCGTACGCGTCGAGGATGGGGTGCAGCGCCGACGCGAACTCCACCGACAGCGGCACGTCGCCGCCCACGTCGGCACCGTAGCGGGCGAGCGCGGCGGAGTCGTGGTTGCGGAACACCGCCGGGTGCAGCGTCATCACCAGCCCGTCCTCGCAGGCCAGCCTGGCTTGGTCATTCACCATGTGCCGACGCAGCACGTCGCCCTCGGCGGGCGAGATCTGGCCGGCCAGCGCCGCCGCGAACAACCGCTCGGCCTCCGCGTCGTCGACGCGCTCGCAGCGGGCGTCGCGGTGGGAGTGGTCCGACGACACCGCGCCGTGCTCCTTGAAGTACTGCCGGCGCCTGCGCATGGCCTCGACGTGGTCGGCGTAGCTGCCGATCTCTAACCCAGCCGCTTCGCCGAGCGCCGCAGTGAGGGCGGCGAACCCGTCGTGGGCGGGCTCGAGGTACCGGTCGGGGCGGAAGGTGGGCATCACGCGCCCGTCCCAGTCCGGATCGTCGACGAGCGCGCGGTGCCCGTCGAGGCTGTCGCAGGGGTCATCGGTGGTAGCCAGCGAGGCAATGTTGAACCGACGGTACAGCGCGCGCGGGCGGTACTCGTCGCGGGCGAGGCAAGCGGAGATGTGGTCGTAGATCTCGTCCGCCGACTCGGCCGACGGGCGCACGTCGACGCCGAACACGTCGACGAACTGGCTCTCGAACCAGAATTGCACCTGCGTGCCGCGAAACACCTTCCAATTCGCGCAGAAGACGCGGAACGCCTCGCGCGCGGCCTCCGGCGACATCGGGCTGCCCACCGGCACCCCGAGCTGCGCCAGCTCCACGCCCGCGACGGCGTGCAGGAGGCGGTTGGTGTAGTGGTCGGGGGTGAGCAGCAGCGACGTCGGGTCGGTGAACGGGGTATCGTCCGCGAGCCACTCGACGGGCACGTGCCCGTGCGGCGAGATGATGGGCAGCTCTGCCACCTCCGCGTAGAGCTCGCGGGCGATGGCGCGCACGGAAGGCTCGGCGGGGAAGAGGCGGTCGGGGTGAAGGGTCAGCGGTGTTGACATAGCTCGGGCTCCTATTCATTGACGGTGACCGGGTGCGCCTGTGCTCTCCCGGCTGTGCAGTTGCATGGGGACGACGATCGTCTCCGCGCTCGGAGCCGACCGGTGTTGTAGTTGCGAAATGAGGGCGCGGGCCGCGCGAACGCCGATATCCGACGTGGACGGCGCCACGCTGGTGAGGGTTGGTGTGGTCAGCACCGATGAGATGGAGTTGTCGACACCCACGACGGACACATCGTCGGGCACCAGCAGGCCATCACGTTGACAAGCCTTCATGAACCCGATGGCCATCATGTCGTTGTACGCGATGACGGCGGTACTGCGGTGGTCCATCCACTCACGGTACGCGGCGACCCCGCCCTCGAGCGACGGGCGCTGCGGCTGCACGCGGCGGCACACCAGGTCCAACTGGTGGCACGCCTCAGATATACCCCGCCAGCGCACACCGTCGGCCCATGACGCCGCCGGCCCCGGCAGGTACGTGAATCGGGTGTGCCCGAGCGCAGCGAGGTGAGTGACGGCCTCGCGCATGCCACGGGTGGTGTCGGCGACCACCGATGGCAGCCCCGCGATCACCCGGTTCACACTCACCACTGGTCGAACCTTCACGATCTGCATGATCGCGGAGTCGCTCAGTCTCGACGCGCCGAGCGCCAGCCCGTCGACGAGCGGTGCGAGGCGGTCGATTTCCTGGCGTTCCACTTGGGGGTCCTCCTGCGTGTCGAGCAGCAGCACCGAGTAACCGTGGCGCGCCGCCTCCAGCTGGAACCCCTTCATGATGTGCGCAAACACCGGGTTCGCGGCATCGGCGACGACGATCCCCAGCATCTTGTGCGACGTGTCGCCGTAGCCGCGCGCGACGGGCCGCTCCCGGTAGCCGAGCCGCCGCGCGGTGGCGCGAACGTGTTCGGCAGTCTCCGCGCCTACCCTGCCGGGGCGCGCGAAGGTGCGCGACACCGTCGATGGCGCCACCCCCGCCGCCTCCGCGATGTCGTAGATCGTCACCCGCTTGCGCCGCTTGCGCTCGGGCTGGGCGTCACTCATCGGCCGCCTCCGGCCACGCCGCACCAGGCCTGAGCCCCGCCTCCCAGGCCGCCGCCTGCGCCCGCGTGAGCGCCACCCGCTGCGGCACGTCGAGCGCCGCGGCGAGGGCTGCAACGTCGACGAACTCAGGCGTGGCTTGGGCAATCGCGGTGGCTTCCAGCTCGCCGGCGATCTTGATGCGCACCTCGTGGCCCTCCACATTCACCGACACCCATCCCCGACGGAGCACCCGCCGGGTGAGCGGGGCGGACGTGCGCACGCCGAGGGTCGACGTGTGCACGAGGAGCACGTCGGCCACCTGCTGCGCACGGTCGGGCGTCGCGAGTGCCGTTACGACGTGCGCTGGGCGCCCCTTCTTCATCACGACGGGGGTGAGCCACGCGTCGAGCGCCCCGGCGTCGAGGAGCCGGTGCAGCACGTCGGGCCACAGGCGGGGGTCGAGGTCGTCGACGTTCGCCGAGATCTCCTGCACCTCCCCAGCCCCGACGTCGCCCCCTCCGCGCCCGATGAGTGCCCGCAGCACGCCGGCGCGGTCTTGGCGCACCCTGGTACCTGCCCCGACACCCACCGCGGCCACCCGCATGCGCGGCAACGTTTCCTGCTCCGCGCACATGGCCCGCAGCAGCGCGAGCCCGGTGGGGGTGCACAGCTCGCCGACGTCCTCCGGCCCGCCGGCCTCGATGTCCCAGCCCACCGCGAGCTGCAGCACCGCCGGCGGCGGCACGCTCAGGTTGCCGTGCTGGGTGTGCACGTGACCAGCGCCGACGGCCACCGTCGAGCACGACGCCCGCGTCACCTGCAGCGTGCGCACCGCCTCCGCGACGCCGACGATGTCGCCGATGGAATCGAGCGCCCCCACCTCGTGGAAGTGCACATCCTCGACGGACATGCCGTGCACGTGCGCCTCGGCCTCGGCCAGCAGGCGGAAGGCGCTGAGGGCGAGGGAGCGCGTCGCCTCCGGCACGCCCTCGACGGCGAGCATGGCCTCGACATCAGCGAGATGCCGCACCGGTGGGTTGGGCTCGTCGGCGATCACGTCCACCTTGCACGCGGCGAACGGCCCGCGCTCCACACACCGCTGCTGGAGGTGCAGCTTGCCCGGCGCGATGAGCTCCAGCACCGCCGCCACACTCGCCGCGTCGGCGCCGGCGTCGATGAGTGCGGCGAGCAGCATGTCGCCCGCGGCACCCTGGGAGACGTCCAGCCACAGCCGCGCGTTTGCGGGTGCGGTGGGCTGCCACAGCGCGCCGGGCTCGATGCGGGTGCCTTCGGGCACCTGGGCGCCATCTGCCGTTGTCACGTGGTGGTGATGGTGGCCGCCGGCGGTGATGTCATGCATGCGGGAACTCCTTACGGGCGGTGATCTGCGCGGCCAGGTGGCCGGCGCCGTAGCCGTTGTCGATGTTGACGACGCCAACCCCAGGCGCGCAGGCGTTGAGCATCGAGAGGAGGGCGGCCACGCCGTCGAAGGCGGCGCCGTAGCCGGTGGAGGTGGGGCAGGCGACGACGGGGCAGCGCGCCAGCCCCGCGACGACGGGCACCAGCGCCGCGTCCATGCCCGCGACCGCGACGATGACGTCGGCCGTTTCTAGCTCATCGCGCCTAGCCAGGATGCGGTGCAGGCCTGCGACGCCGACGTCGACGATCTCGGTCACCTCGCGCCCGAGGAAGCGGGCGGTGAGCGCGGCCTCGCGGGCGACCGGGAGATCCGACGTGCCCGCGCACACCACCGTCACGCGCCCGCCAGTGGGGGTGGGCGGCTCGGGCGGCCAAGCGACGATGCGCGCGGTCTCGTCATGGTGTGCCGTGGGGAACTCGTCGAGGATCACCCTGGCGTGCGCGGGTTCGACACGGGTGAAGAGGAGCGTGCCGAGCGAGGCGCCGTCGGAGGCGCGACGGTGCCAGTCCGCTGCGATCTGCGCCACCTGGGCGGGCGTCTTCCCCTGGCACAGCACCGCTTCGGGGTAGCCACGTCGGGCAAAGCGCTCGAAATCGATGTTGGCAACGTCGTTCATCGCGGTGCATCCATGAGCTGGAGGGTGAAGGCGCCGGAACGGATGCCCTCGAGGTCGACCGCGACGTGTGCGAACCCCGCCGCACGTACTCCGTTGACGAGCGCCCGGCGCAGTTCGGTGTCGGCGAGGCGCCCCAGCTCATCGGCCGGCACCTCGACGCGGGCCACGGTGCCGTGGTGGCGCACGCGGCAGTCGGTGAAGCCGGCGGCGAGCACGGCGTCCTCCGCGGCGTCGATCTGGTCGAGCTTGGCGGCGGTCACCTCCTCGCCGTGCGGGATGCGGCTCGCGAGGCACGGCGCAGCTGGCTTATCGGCGCTGGCCAGGCCAAACGCGCGCGCGATGGCGCGGATGTCCTCCTTCGTCGCGCCCGCGTCAGCGAGCGGATGCGCGACGGCGTGCTCCCGCGCAGCGCGCGCGCCCGGCCGATCCACACGCTGCGTGTCGTCCGCGTTCTCACCGTACGCGACGACGGCGAGCCCAAGCCGCGCCGCCTCCGCGTCCTCGATAAGCGTGAACAGCTCGTCCTTGCAGTGGTAGCAGCGATCGACGGGGTTCGCGGTGTAGCTGGGGTTGTCGAGCTCGTGGGTGGCCACTTCGACGAGTTCCAGCCCGAGCGTTGCCGCCTGAGCGTGGGCGAGCCGTCGCTCTCGACGAGCCAGCGACGGCGACACCGCTAACAGGAGCACGGTTCGCTCTCGCCCGACGGCTTCCGCTGTGAGCGCAGCCAATGTGGCTGAGTCGACACCGCCGGAATACGCCACCCCGATGCGCCCCGTATCGCCGGCGGCCGCACGCAGTTGGCGCACCACGTCGTCGACCTTCGCCCGAAGTGGCGCTGGCAAGGCCTGAAGAGGGGACGTGGTGGTGGACGGCACGTGCATGCTCCTTTGAAGACAGTGGCCGATACGTTCGATTCGATCAGAGTCTACGTGCCCACGTCGCCAGGTTGCCAAGAGTTGCCAAGCGGCCGCCTGCGGGAGGGATACGCACGCCGAGCTAACCCGATATCCACATTCGTTTGCCGAAATCGCCCAAAAACGCCCGTTTTCGCAAACGAATGTGGATATCGGGTTAGGTAGCGCGAGATACTCCCACCCAGCGCCAGCGGGAGGGTGGGTTCGCTGGGGGTTGCGCTGTGCGCAAGGATGGTTACTACAGCACTGTTGCCTACAGGTCGCGGAGCAGAACCGCATGCATGACCACGGACCTGTGCTCGACGGCCGCGTGCATCGCCACCTGGCAGACAAGATCTGGTCAGCCAGCGCACAGAAGATCGCAGACCTCGAAGTAGCCTTCGCCCCCCTCACCGACCCCGACGACGCCACTGGCCACGCCGCCGCGCCCGGCGCTGTCGGACAGGGCGAACCCATCTCCATCGACGAAGCCCTCCGCCTCACCTATGAGCCCGCCGCCGTCGGCGACGAGTGGGGTCCGGCCTGGGGCACCACATGGATGCGCTTCCGCGGCCAGGTGCCGAGCGACTACCGCAACGCCTACATCGAGGCCGCCGTCGACCTCGGCGCCGTCGGCGGACCCGGCTTCACCTGCGAGGGCCTCGTGGTGCGCCCCGACGGCACCGTCATCAAGGGCCTCAACCCCCGCAACCAGTGGGTGCCGATTGAATGCGACGACGATGGCCGCTTCGAGTTCTTCGTCGAGGCCGCGGCGAACCCGGTCATGCTCGACTCCCCGCCCTTCCTCGAAACCGAGCGCGGCACCAAGGCCGGCGCCGGCTCCGCACCCATCCACACCCTGCGCACCGCGGAGCTGCAGCTCATCCACGACGAGGTCCGCGCCCTCGCGCTCGACATCGAGGCGCTCCACGAGACCGCCGCGCAACTGCCCGAAGACTCCGGCCGACGGCGACGTCGAGGTGCGTGCAGAGGGCGACGGTTTCGTCGTCGACGGTGCCTCGCTCCGGGTGACGGTGGACGGGCGCGGCGGTGTCACGTCGCTGTTCGACAAGGAGCGCTCGCGCGAGGTGCTGCCCGTGGGCACGCGCGGCTCGCTGCTGCAGCTGCACCCGGATTTCCCGAACGCGTGGGACGCGTGGGACATCGACCTGGCTTCGCTGAATACCTGCGAAACCCTCGATGCGAGCGAGGTCGTCGCCATCGAGCGCGGCGTGGAGGTGCGCTACGCGTTCCACGATTCCACCGCGACGCAGCGCCTCACCCTCGCGCCCGGCGACGGGCGGCTGCACGTCGAGGTGGACGTCGACTGGCACGAGCGCGATGCCCTCCTGAAGCTGGTGTGGCCCGTCGATGTGCACAGCGACGAGGCGCGCTGCGAGATTCAGATGGGCCACATCACCCGCCCGACGCACACGAACACATCGTGGGACGCTCAGCGTTTCGAGGTGCACGCGCACCGCTTCGTGCAGGTCGGCGAGCCGGGCTACGGCGTGGCGATCGCGAACGAGCGCACCTACGGTTGGGATTTCCAGCGCGAAGCCCGCGCCGACGGCGGCACCTACACCAGCGTTCGCGCGTCGCTGTTGAAAGGCCCGCGATACCCCGATCCGCGCGCTGACATCGGCGAACACACCTTCCGGTTCACGCTCCGCCCCGGCGGAGACGTGGAAGACGCGGTGGCCGACGGCTACCTCGCCAACCACACGCCGCGCGTTGTGGCTGGCGGCGAGGTGGCGCCGCTCATCACCGCCGACGGTGGGGTCGCCGTCGAGGCGGTGAAGCTGGCGGAAGATGGCTCCGGCGATGTGGTCGTGCGGCTGTACGAGCCCTACGGCAAGCGCGCCGAAGCCACGCTGACAACCAGCTTTGCGGCGACGAGCATCGTCGAGACGGATCTGCTGGAGGTGCCGCTGGGCACCTCGGATCAGCAGCAGGTGGCACCCAGCGTCGTGCAGCGTGTCGAGGGTTCGCAGGCGACGCTCGCCCTGCGTCCATTCCAGGTGGCAACGCTCAGGATCAGCCGAGCCTGAAGATAGATCAAGTTCGTGGTGGGTAGACGAGCCACGAACCTGATCTATCTTTGGCAGGCAGTGTGCGGCGCGCGGTCACTAGACTTGCATCATGACGTCGGTGCAAGAGGCGCTGGCCAGACTCCGAGCCGATCAGGCCAGTGGCGCGTTGGAGGAGCTGTGCGCGTCGCAACATATCGCCGTGCTCATGCTGCACGGCAGCGTGTTACGCGACGCGGCCGTGGCGCGTGATCTGGATCTGGCGTACTGCTTTGAACGAGGTATTCGCGGCGACGAGTTCGCCGTCGCGACCGCATTTATCACCCGGTACGGCGACCGCGTCGACCTGATGCCACTCGACCGAGCTGGCGCCGTCGCCAAATTCGGCGCCCTGAATTGTGGCGAACCGCTCGTGGAACGCGTGCCCGAGATGGTTGCTCGCCTGCGCATCGCGGCCTTCGGGCAATACCGCGACGAGGAGCCGTTCCGGCGAGCTGCGTTGGAAAGGTTGGCGCATGGTTCCTAAGCAATTCAGCGACGTCGTGGTGCTCGAGCGTCTTCGACTCATCGAGCGGCAGTTGCGGACGCTCGCAGACATCGAAGCCAATCCCGAGCGGGGTGTGGTTGAGCAACTGGCGGTGGAACGGATACTCACGCAACTGGTGGACCTCGCCGTCGGCATCAATCTGCACATTGTGGGATCGCTAGGGAATGTGGCACCAACCGATGCGGCTGAGTCGTTCCGAGAAGCGGCGGCCCAGGGGGTGATTCCCCGTTCGCTTGCCGAGGCGCTGATACCGAGCGTCGGTATGCGCAATGTGCTCATCCACGAGTACGTGCGCGTGGACGAGCAACGAGTGAACAAGGCAGTCCCCCTGGCATTGGAGCAGTTCGAGCGCTACGTGCAATCTGTGGCGAGGTGGCTGGCGACGCACGCCGGCTGAGCGCGACGGGATCGCTCACCGGTGAACCGGTGGCCATGCACAATGAACTATGACCATCATCGCAACGCTGCTCGCGCTGTTCTTCGGCATCATCCCCCAGGCGCCCGACCCTGATCCTGATCCCGGCCCCCGGCCAACGCCCAGCAGTCCCACCGACCTGCAAATCGCGGTTGGCGATACCGAGCGGGTGGTGCTGGGCGAGGTGAACCCCAGCGTCGGCGATAACTACTACATCACCGACGGCGTCGACTCCCCGTATGCGACCATCAAGGAAGGCCACGGAGATTGCCCGACGGACACTCCTCCCGGCGGCTGCACGTACCCGGTGTGGGTCGACATGACTGGGCAGACGGAGGGCACGTTCACTTTCACGGTGCAGTACTGCTTCCGCACCAAGTTGGAGAACTGCGACGCACAGGGCAAGGAGCCTGTGGTCTACACCGTGAAGGTAATGAAGTAGGGGCAGACGGGGCCCCTCACGCGGGTAGCCTCCCGCGCTGGGCTTCGGTGCGGTGGAGCAACTCGCCGGCCCCATGCACGACGAGGGTGTCGGGGTCGTGCTCGAACGCGGCGACGTCGACCGTCGCGGGGTCGAGGTAGTTGAGCGAGATGGCCTCCACCGTCGCGCGGGGGATGCCGGTGGCGAGCGTGACGGTGACGCGGTTGGTTTCGACGCCGGTGGCGGGGTCGTAGCTGCCGAGGCCGCGCAGGTGCGTCGAGTGGGCGAGTTCGCCCCACGGGTGGTCTTTGAAGCGATCCCACTGCTCGACGAAGTATTGGCGGTTGTGGTAGCCGATTTCCTCGATGCCGGGGTGCATCACCGACACCTCGCGAATGTGTGGGGCGTAGATGATGAGCTCGCCCCCGTCGGCGACGATCGGCTCGAGTTTGTAGAACCCCTTGGCGCCGGTCCACATGTCTTCGTACATCTCGGGGATGATCGACAGCACCCGCTTGTACTCGCGCGGCACATACTTCACGTGCACCTGGCTCGACACTTCGGCGCACGCCTCCCACGCGGCGCGCGAGTCGCCGAACGCCACGAACTGGAGGTCGTCGGAACCGGGCTTCACGATCATCCCCAGCAGCAGTTTCTCCGACGGGATCAGCTCGGCGGCGGCGTCGATCATCTGGCGCACGGGGGTGATGCCGAGCGAGCCGATCATCTCGTAGCTCGTAATCAGCGCACCCACCCAGTGCGACATGTCGATCACGTCATGGCCAGATAGGCCGGGGAAGAAGTACTTGTTGCCGCCGGAGATGCCGACGACCTCGTGCGGCAGCACCGGGCCGAGGATGAGAGAGATGTCGGTGTCCACGACGAGCTTGTTCACCAGCACGGTCATGTCGCGGTCGGTGAGGCGACCGTCGCTCAGCTCGGCGATGCGCTCCCTGGACACCGTCCCGAGGTTCGCGAACGTGGCTTCGTCGCGCCACAGGTGGTTGACGATCTCCCAGCCGGGGTAGGTGTCGGCGAACCTGCCTGGTTCGCAGCCCATGAGCTTGCCGATGGCCTCGTCGGACATGTAATCGTGCGTGCCCAGCGCGATCACCACGCGAACGGATGCGGGGCGGGTGCCGAGTGCGTCGCGGATGAGTTTGGACATCATCGCGACGGGCGCGTGGCGGGTGCCGTCGGGCACGACGAGGGTGACGCGTTTGCCGTCGAAATCGTGGGCGGCGAGCTGGGAGTGCACGAACTCGCTGAGCTCAGCGTGCGTGAGCACTTCGTCGGGGCCGCCTGCCGTGCGCGCGTCGGGAACGCCTGGGTACAGCTTCGTCATGACACTTCTCTACCACGCCCGGGTGCTCGTCGGGCGGAGTTGCCGTCGGTGGCTCTCAATGCTGAACGAGAACGCTCGCGCCGTGGCCTCGTGCTGCCAGTTTCCGATCGCACGTGTACAGCGGTGCGTCGAGTGCCTCGGCGAGCGCGATGTATTGCGCGTCGTAGCTGGTGAATTGGTGGCGCAGTTGCCAGACACGGTGGCGCAGAAGCCGAGCCTCATGGTGCTGAATGCTGAAGTTCCAGTATGTGTCGAGCGCGTCGGCGGCTTGGGCGGGGGAGAGCATCGTGCCGAGTTCGAGGCCGCGCAGCGCCGACATCACTTCGACGTCGAGCAGCGTCGGCGCGTGAATATCTCCTTCGAGAGCGGTGAGTAGCTCGTCGGTAGGGTCAGCGCCGACGAGTGCCTCCACCATCGCGGATGCGTCGACGACGATCATCGGCGGTCTGCGTCTCGCGCGGCGATGATGGCGTCCGCCGATGGTGCTTGGCTCCGATCGTGCTCGCGCAGGCGGGCGGCGATCTCGGCATTGGTTGGGCGCTTCGCCCACATTGCGAGCTGCCCGCCGACGTAGGCTGAGAGCGATTGCCCGGCCTCGGCGGCCTGGCGTCTGAGCGCTGCAGCGACGTCGTCGGGGACGTCGCGGATGTACAAGGTGGACATAGATCGATGCTAGCAAAGTGCTAGCGCGATGATAGATCAAGTTCGTGGCGCGTCTACCCACCACGAACTTGATCTATCTTGTGGCTCCTGCCGTGCGCCCCAGAAAAGGGCCTCACCGCACCAAGCTCATTCTCATTAGTGGCCGTTAATGATAAAATGGCCGCCTGGGTTCTCAGTAAGGGGGCGACGTGGGCACGAACTGGCCAGCGGTGGAGTACCGGAACGCTACCTGGGAGCCGAGCCCAGACGCGTTGATGAGCCGACGACGTCGCCTTCGAAACAGGGGCCAGTTTCAGTATGTGCGGGTGCCGACGATCGCCTCGCTGCCGGTGCATCTCGATGCAGAAGTGCTGGCGCATGCTCGGGCGGCCACGTCGACGATCGAACGCTTCGACGTGACGGCGAAACGTTGGGGGCTACCCTTCGCCAGTGTGCTGCTGCGGAGCGAATCGTCGTCGAGCTCGGAGATCGAACGCTTGAGCGCGAGTGCGCGTCGGATTGCGTTGGCGACGCTCGGGGAATGCAGTAACCGCAACGCCACCAGCATCGCGCGCAACGTCAATTCCATGGAGGCAACAATTGCGCTGGCCGATTCCATGGACACCGCCATGCTGCTCGCGATGCACGACGCGCTCGGCGGCGGCGGCGACCCCGCCAACGCCGGGCGGATCCGCACCGAATGGGTGTGGGTGGGAGGTGAGTCACCCGTTACTGCGGCCTTCGTTCCACCTCACCACGACGATGTGCCCGACGCGCTCGACGACCTCATGCAGTTCCTGCGCCGCACCGACGTCGAGCCGCTCGTGCAAGCGGCCATCGCCCACGCGCACTTCGAGACGATTCACCCCTTCACCGACGGCAACGGCCGCATCGGGCGGGCGCTCGTGTCGTCGGTGCTGCGACACCGCGGCGTAGCTCGTAACTTGTCGGTGCCCATCTCGTCGGGGCTCTTGACCAACACCGACGCGTACTTCCAAGCGCTCACCGCATATCGAGAGGGCAGGGCAGAAGAGATCGTGCTGCAGTTCGCCGACGCTGCTGAAATGGCGGTCGAGAATGCTCTGCGGTTGCGCTCAGACGTCGAGGCGGTGAGTAACGAGATTCTGGCGACCGCTCGTCGCACAACGGCCAACATCGTGCGCATGGCTGAGGTCTGCTCCACGGAGCCGGCGTTCAACATCGACATGCTCGTGGCTGCCGGGATTCCCCGCCCGTCGGCGTATCGCCTGTGCGCGCGGCTCACCGACGCGGGGCTGCTGCGCCGCGAGCGTTGTGTGGGTGGCGTGGATGCGTGGACCGTCGTCGGGCTCACCCAGGCGTTGGATGCATTCGCAGAGCGTGCCGGGCGTCGCGCATAGATAGATCAAGTTCGTGGTGCGTCTACCCACCACGAACTTGATCTATCTTGACCCTTAGCGCTGGACTCGGGCGTTGCCTTCCCACATCGACCACACCTGGGCCTCGTCGGCGGGTGCGGCGTAGTCGTTGAGGCTCGTCGCGGCCATCGCGCCGGTGGCCCAGCCGAACTGCATACACCGCTTAGGCGTCCAGCCCTGCAGGATGCCGTAGAGCACACCGCCGATGGAGCCGTCGCCGCCGCCGATGCGGTCGAGCACGTCGATCTCCCTGAGGGGCGCGACGTTGAACTCGCCCTCGCCGAACAGGATCATGCCCCAGCGGTGTCGGTTGGCCGAGATGACCTCGCGCAGCGACGTGCCGACGTAGGCCGCGTCGGGGTATGCCTTGCGCACCTCAGAGATCATGGCCTTGAAGTTTTCGATCTCGGCGTCGATGTCTTCGCCGCCGGCTTCCGGTCCTTTGATGCCGAGGCACAGCTGGAAGTCCTCTTCGTTGCCGTACAGGATGTCGCAGTGCGACGCGATGTCTCGGAACGCCGCCGACAGCTCCTCCTCGCGGCCCTTCCAGAAGGAGGCGCGGTGGTTGAGGTCGAACGCGACGCGGGTGCCGTGCTCCTTCGCCTTGCGCGCCAGCTCGACGCAGAACTTGCTGGTGTTCGGCGAAATCGCGGCGATCAGGCCGGAGAGGTGCAGGATCTTCACACCCTCGTCGGCGAACAGCCGCTCCAGGTCGAAGTCGGCGACGTCGAGGTCGCGCCCCACTTCACCCGCGCGGTCGTTCCACACGCGAGGCGCCCGACCGCCGAAGCCGGAATCCGCGATGTTGAACTGGTGCCGGTAGCCCCACGCACCGCCCTGCGGCTTGTCCGGCCCTTCGAACGCCATGCCGCGCGCCCGCAGATCCGCCTTGATGAATGCCGAGATCGGCGAGCCCTCAATGAAGTTGGTGAGCACCTTCGTCGGCAAACCGAGATGCGACGATATCGACGCGACGTTCGTCTCCGCCGACGTGGCCTGCAACAGGTAGCGATCCGACACGTGCACCGGCTGCCGGTTCTCCGGCGTGATCCTTACACCAATCGACGTGGGAACCACCATCGCCCACTGTGCGTCTTCACGAAGCTGCATTATGCTTCTACCTCCTTGCGGTCGTCTTCAGCCCACAGTGTGTGGAAGCTGCCTTCGGCGTCGATGCGCGCATAGGTGTGCGCGCCGAAGAAGTCGCGCTGACCCTGCACGAGCGCGGCGGGCAGCCTGTCGGAGCGAACCCCGTCGTAGTACGACAGCGACGACGTGAACACCGGCGCCGGCACGCCGTGCGTAGCAGCGGCGACGGCCACCCGTCGCCACGACGGCAGTGCCTTTACGATGCGCTCGTAGAAGTAGTTGTCGGCGATGAGCATCGGCAAGTCGGGGTTGGCCTCGAACGCGCGTGTGATCTCGCCCAGGAAGCGTGCGCGGATGATGCAGCCGCCGCGCCAGATCTTCGCGATCGCGCCCAGGTCGAGCTTCCAGTCGTACTCTGCGGCCGCGGCTTGAATTTCGTTGAGCCCCTGCGAGTAGGCCACCACCTTCGACGCGTACAGCGCCTGGCGGACGTCTTCGATGAACCCGTCGCGGTCCTCGACGTTCCACTCGGCGGCCTCGCCGGCGAAGCCTTGCGCCGCCTTTCGCTGAATGGGCGACGACGACAGCGCGCGGGCGAACGTCGCCTCGCCGATACCGGTGATGGGCACAGCCAGGTCGAGAGCCGTCTGCGTGGTCCAAGCGCCGGTGCCCTTCTGCTTCGCGGCGTCGACGATGACGTCGACGAGCGGCTTGCCCGTCTTCGCGTCGATCTGGCGTAGCACCTCGACGGTGATCTCCATCAGGTAGGAATCCAGCTCGCCGCGGTTCCACTCTTCGAAGATGTCGGCGATCTCGGCGGGGGTGAGGCCGAGTGCGCGGCGCAGGAGGTCGTAGGCCTCGCTGATCACCTGCATGTCGGCGTACTCGATGCCGTTGTGCACCATCTTGACGAAGTGCCCGGCGCCGCCCGGGCCCACGTGGGTGCAGCACGGCGTGCCGTCCACCTGGGCCGCGATGCGCTCGAGCATCGGACCGAGCGAGGCGTACGCCTCGGCCGTCCCGCCCGGCATGATCGAGGGCCCGTTGAGCGCGCCCTCCTCGCCTCCGGAGACGCCGGTGCCGACGAAGTGGAGCCCCCGGGCGGCGAGCGCCGCCTCGCGTCGCACCGTGTCGGGGAAGTGAGCGTTGCCGGCGTCCACCACGATGTCGCCGGGTTCCAGGAGCGGCACCAGCTCGTCGAGGACCGCGTCGGTCGCGGCGCCGGCCTTGACCATGACGACGACCGTGCGCGGTCGCGCGAGCGCCTCGACGAGCTCCGCCAGCGTGCGGGCGGGCACGAAGGTGCCCTCGTCCCCGTGGTCGGCAACCAGGGACTCCATGCGTGCCGCCGAGCGGTTGTGCACTGCGACCGTGTAGCCGTTCCGGGCGAAGTTGCGGGCCAGGTTGCGGCCCATCACGGCCAGCCCGGTGACACCGATCTGGGCAGTGCCGGCAGCAGTCATCCGTGGGACCTCCGTGCTCGGTTCGCGTGCGTGCGCCGGTGGCGACGTCGAGACAGCCTAGTCGGGGCCCGAACGGGGCGGCGGCCAGCGTGCCGGTCCGGGACACTCCGGCGCGGCGGTCGTACGCTGCCCGTGTGATCACTCCCGACGCGGACGTGCCTGCCGCGTTCGTGCAAGCCCTCGAGGCCCTCGGCGGTCGGCGCCTGCGCGCCGAGGTCCGCCTGAGCGAGATCCCAGCACCCGCGAGGATCGCGCCCTACGCCGTCGCGCTCAGCGCCGAGGTCGTGACGACGGACGACGACCTGGTGCCCGAGGTCGAGCCTGCCTCCGGCCGCTTCGTCGTGCTGCACGACCCGGCCGGGCAGGAGGCGTGGGAGGGCACCTTCCGCGTGGTGACCCTGGTCCGGGCCGCGCTCGACGCCGAGGTCGGTGCCGACCCGCTCCTGTGCGAGGCCGCATGGACGTGGGTCGAGGACGCCCTGACCCACGCCGACGCGTCGCGGCACGCCCTCGGCGGCACGGTGACGCGCGTCGTCTCGCAGTCGTTCGGCGCGCTGGCCGAGCGGGCCGGCGAGGTCGAGGTGGAGATCCGGGCGTCCTGGACCCCCGACGGCGACCTCGGCGCGCACCTGTCGGCCTGGGCCACGGTGCTGTGCACGGCCGCCGGCCTCCCGCCCCTGCCCGACGGGGTCGCCTCGCTCTCGCCGCGGCGCTGACGGGGGTCCGGGGCGGCGGAAAGCTGCAAACTCGGTTGGCTGCCGGCCTCAAGACCCGTCACGAAGATGCCGATATCGCACGAACAGCGTCCCCCGCCGACTCGGAGCGACATGACCGTCGAGCAGCTCCGCACCCCGCCGGTGCCTCGCACACGCGCGCACGTCCCGGAGCGGCGGGCCCCGCGGGCCGCCGCGGAGCCGACGTCCCCCGACGACGGGCCTCTGTGCCTGGTCATCCCGGAGATCGCCGAGGGCGAGGCCGGGACGCTCGTGCGGTCGCTGCGGCGGAGGGACTCGACGCGTGCGGTGCTCCTCACCCGCAAGGCCGGACGTCGTGACCTCGTCGCCCTGCTCGGTGGCGGCGTGCGCGGCGCGGTCGCGGCCGAGCCGCCGGGCGCCGCCCGGGCTGCCGGCGGCACCGGTCAGGCGCTGCC
>JAEZVO010000044.1 GCA_023443125.1 Actinomycetes bacterium | reverse complement strand
CATCACCGATCTCAGCGGTACCAGGACCATCAGTCACCTCAACCGAGGAGCCATCCGGAACCTTGCCACCAGTGTTCTCGATCTCAACCGGCTTAGACGGAGTGGTCTCCGCATCATCCCACTTCGGCTCCTTGACGATGATCGCGGTCGTGTTCTTCTCAACCGAACCTGGCGTGTCCGAGTCCTTGGGCTGGTAGCCAACCGTAATCGTGACAGGCTTGCCATCAGCTTCCTCTGTGGGCGTGCCGTGGATCACGCAGCCAGTACCTTCCGAGTTGAGTTCAGCGACGAGGCCGGCGGGCAGACCATCAGCCTTGCAACTAGTGATCTCTACCTTGCCAGGGTTGTCAATCTTCACGACGACAGGATCAATTTCCTGGCCAACCTTGCCAGTGATCTCGGTCGGGTTCAGCGTCACCGTCGGGGCAACGGAGCAGCCGTTCTCATCCACCTTGGCACCTGCCGGAGTGTTCGGGCACTTGTCTTCACCTTCAGCCGGATTGTTCGGATCGGCGGGGTTCGGAACGCCGTCACCATCGTCGTCACCGGCTTCCGGCTTGGTGATCGTCACGGTGGTGTCGCCGGTGACCATCTTCGGATCGTCCGAATCAGCCGACTGGTAGTCGACATTCACCGTCACGGTGCCATTGTCGATGGGCGCCGTCGGGGTGCCAGTGATGACACACGCCGTGCGCTCAGCGTTGATCTCGGCCTTCAGACCGTCGGGAAGACCTTCGACCTCGCACTCCACGATGTCGGCCTCGCCGGGGTTATCGATGCCGATTTCAACCGGGTCAATGGGCTGACCAACAGTGCCCTCGATGGGCTTCAGATCGAGCGTAGGTGCGACGGAGCAGCCGTTCTCGTCCACCTTGGCACCTGCCGGGGTGTTGGGGCACTGGTCGTTACCGTCCTCGACGCCGTCGTTGTCGCTGTCGCCGTCGGTTTCGGTGTTGACAATGAACGAGTCGGCGGCAACATCCTGGTCGCCTGAAACGAGCACAGCGGTGTAGAAGTCGCCGTGCTGGGCATCCTCAGGCACCTCAAAGGATTCGCAGCCGTTGAGGTTTGCGGTGGAGGTGATGTCGCAAGACTTCAGCACCGTACCGTCGGGGCCACGCCACTCGATCTTGCTCGGCAGCGGGGATAGGTTGCCCGTCAGCGTAAGCTTCGCAACAGCACCTGGGTACGCGGGCTTGTTAGTGTTATCGAAGTTCGTGATGTCCAGCTCAGCGTATTCCTGGTGCACAATCGCGAAGTTGATGTTGTAGTAGCGCTCGAAGTCCTTCCCAACAAGGCCAGCATTATTCTTTGCCGGGTCCATCGCCGGGCTCCACTGCAGGTTGTTGCGGGGGTCCTGGAATTCCGGCTGGGTGAACGTCGAGTACGCAGTAACTACGCGGCCATCCGGGTCTTCCACCCACATGTACACGTAGCGCTGTTCGTACTTGTCCTCCGGGAAGCGCAGCGTGTACTTACCGTCAACGACCGGACCGTACACGGTGGCAGCGATGTACTCGGGATGCTGGGTGAGCAGCTCCTTGGCGGCTTCGGCCTGGATAACCTCGGGCTTCGAATTCACGTGAGCCTCATACGCAGCCTTACCCTCGGCGGTGAGCGTGCTCGCCCACACGGTGTACCCATCGCTCGGGGCTGGGTCGCGGGTCAGCGTTGCGCCGGTCAAGAGCTGACGCTCGTTCCCCAGCTCCAGCCAGACATTACCGCTGAAGGTCTTGAGTGCATCGTTCTCGTAGTGCACCTGGGGGTTACCCAGTGGGCCCTTCGGATCTTCAATGGGGTTGGCGTGCTTGACGTAGTCTTCCGGCTTCTCAAAGAACCAGAGACCAGTGCGCGTCATGTTGCCATTGGTAGCAACAGCCATGGGAAAGTCACCGAGGCCATCGCCGGAACCCTTACCGAAGGCATAGGGGGTGTAACCTGGCGCGGTGCGCAGCAGCGAGAGCTTATTACCCGTCTTCGGATTCACTGGCTGAGCACTGGAGAACACGCGGTATCGCTGGTCGATGCTCGTCGTGAAGCGGTGCTCCTTACCCAAATGGTCTGTCCAAGTTGGCAGCTTGAACGCATACATGCCCTTGCCACCAGCACCTGCGGCACCAGGAAGCTCATGGGTGTGCGCGCTGTAGATAGGCGACACAGCACCGTCACGATCGATCCACTGCACGTACACAGGAATGGACGCGTCAACGGGCTCAAATGCGTTATACGTCGACGTCAGTTGGCCACCGCCGCGCGGGTTGACGATTTGCGCACGCCCGGAAATGACGTCTTTACCGGCACCTGCGGAGTTCGAGAGCTGAATAGCGTTATCAATGACGCCAGCGGCAATCGCGTCTGCATCAATAGCGCCGTCATTGCCGACGTCGCCGAGGGCAGCATGGGAGCTTACAGCTCCAATGCTACCGACGAGGGCGAGAGCGAATGCGCCAGCTGCTGCCAGGAGCTTGCGTCCCCCCATACGTTGCGAAGTTGTTCGCATACCTTCCCCTTTATGTATCCGAGGATCGACGGGCGCCGACCCCAGTCTGGTCCTGTAACGTTCAAGCAAAGTAGTTCATTACAGGAATTTTAAGGAGAGATACTACACAAGTTAGTAAATAGTCGCTACCCCCCCTAATCTCGCATATTCCACACCTCGCAGGCGACCTGCGCGGAAGGCGGTGTCACCAATCTGCTTTGGCAAGCACTTCTACAATTGCCGGCCGCAGACGGGCGACAGCAATAACGCTGTCCACCGATCCCACCTCAACCGCGCGCTGGATGGAATGTATCCCGTCGAACTCTGCGGCGATCTCGCCGATCTTCTCCGCGCGCACGCCGCTACGCATTTCCTCGAGGGCCGTCGCGAGCGCTGGCCGCTTCGTCGGAGAGGCATCGGTGAGCTTGGCTTCGAGCGCTGCGACGCGCGGATCGGCGGCGGTGCGGGCTGCCACGTCGCGGGCAAACACCACGGCCGCAGCAGGCGCCCCGCCGAGCACCGACGCGCGCGAGCCCTCGAGCGCGAGCACCGTCATATTCGGGTTGAGCTGCTTCGAGAACACGACGAACGCCCCACCGTGGTAGCGAGAGATCACGACAAACACGATCGGCCCCTCGAAGTTCACCACCGCGCGGCCAATCTCCGCGCCGTACTCCAGCTGCAGGTTGCGCATCGACTCAGGCGACCCGTCGAAGCCCGAGAGATTCGCCAGCACCACCAGCGGCCGGTTCCCCGACGCCGCGTTAATCGCCCGCGCAGCCTTCTTGCTCGACTGCGGAAACAGCGTGCCCGAGGTGTACACCGTCGGCCCATCCGTCGGATGGAACCCCGTCCTGGGCACGGGCTTCGACTCGATACCCAACAGCGCGACGGAATACCCACCCATGCGCGCATCCATCACCACTGCAGTGTCCGCCTCGGCCATGTTCGCCCAGCGCTCCACGCACGGCCCGTCCTGGTCCACCACCGCACGCATCACGCTGCGAATGTCGAACGGCTTCTTGCGCTCGGCGTTCAGCTCGTCGGAGAAGATCTGCCCCACCGTCTGAAACTCCGAGCCCTCGAGTTCGTGCGGGAAGCTCGACACGTCGCGATCAATCGGATCATCCGACGACGCCCGTCGCGGCCTCGATTCTCCCGCAGCCACGTACGTTGCATCGTAGTGCTGGAGCAGCACCTGGAACGCGCCGCGCAGATCCGGCGCCCAATACTGCGCCTGCCCGTTCGGGCCCATCACCCTGTCGTAGCCGCCGATGCCGAAGTTGTCCTCGGCGGAGACACCGCCGGAGTAATCCAGCGACTGCTTGCCCGTGAGCACCATCGCCGAATCCGGCGTCATCACCAGAATGCCCTTGGTGTGCATGAGCATCGTCGCCTCCGCAGCCCAGTACGGCTGCGCCCCAACGGTGATGCCCGCCACCACAATGTTGATCTCCCCGCCGGCCTGCGTGAACTCGACGATGCGCTTCAGCGCCGCCGCCACCCAGTCCATGTTCTCCGTGCCCGACCGCATCGAGATGAGCGCACCCGAGCTGAGCGCGAACCACTCAACCGGCACGCCGAGCTCGTCGGCGAGATTCAGCGCGGCGATGATGCGCCGGCACTCCGACTCCGCCACAGCACCGAGCCCCTTCGTCGGGTCGCCCGCCAGCACAATGCGGGTGATGCCCTCGGGGTGCAGCGCCGTCGGGGTGCTGACCTTCGCGCAAATCATGCCCGCCCGGTTTTGCCCGTACGGGCGCTCCACCTCGACGAGTTCGTCGCCCTCGAGATCCAGCTCGACGAGCTTCCCGTCGCCCGCGAGCGTGTCAGCCAGCTCGTACGGGTACACCAGGCCCCGACGTTTCGCGCGCAGCACCTTGCTCTGGTACTCGTCGACGGGCTCCAGCTCGCTCGTGGGCGGGGCCTGCACGTCGGTGATGACCTCACCCGAAGGACGCTGGTGGAAGCGCAGCGCAAGCGGGCGGGTGGCGCCGTCGAAGGAGAAGGTGCCCTGAACGACGACCTCCTCGATGCCCGCCGAATCCGACAGCGGGGTGATCTTCGACTTCAGCCGGTCGGCCTCCCGGGGGTCGAGCTCGCAGGTGGGCCAGATGTGCACCCAGACGTGGTTCATGTCGAGGTGCCCCGCTTTCGCACCGATCGAAGCGCGCTGCCGACGGATCGCCTCCAGGCAGCGCTCGATGGCGCGCTCAACGTGCGGAACTCCGACGAGCTGGCCGGCGTCGTCGCGCACTAGCGCGAACTGCCGCACCTGCGCCATGGCGATGAGGCGACGGTCCGACGCGTTCTCGCGCGCCACCGCATCGACGAGCAGCACGTCGTCGGGTGCGGGCACACGCTCGATGTGGAATTGCTGCAGGCGCCACAGGTCGAGGCGGCGCGCCACCATCGGGTGATGCCCCCGTATGATCTCGTCCTCCACCAGCGCATCGCCATCCCAGCGCAGCGTCACATACGTAATCGCACCTTGCGGCGTGCACACTCCCACCACGATGCGGCGCACCCGACGAGGCAGCCATGCCGCGATCGCCGCACGCAGCGGCTCGCTCGACTCGTCGTGGCTCACCTCCGCGCTGTGCGACGCGTACACCTCGACGACGGTGTCACCGCCGGCGTCGTGCTCGCTGATGAGCTGGGCGAGCGCGCCCTGCTCCTGCAACTCGGTGAGCGCCCCCACCGTCGAGATCAGGTGCGTGGGTTCGGCGTGCAGTTCATACGTACCCGTCACGACGGGCCGGGTGCCCGCGAAGAATGCGCGGACGTCGCGCAGACCCTCACTGCCGTAGTGCTTGCGGGCGAGCACCTCCAGCATCGGCTCCGGGCCGGTGACGCCGGCGGCCAGTCGCGCGGCGAGGGTTACGTCGTTCTTCTCCGGGACGGCGACGAGTTTCGCGATGCCCTCGGCGTAGTCGCGGGCGTCCGGGTTCGCTGCCAGTGCGGCCACGTCGTCGAGCATCTCTTGCCAGATGGGGGCACGCTCGGCGTCGACGAGCGGCTGGTCGAACCAGCGGAACCGCACTGAGCGGGCGAGGTCGCCGAGCGTCGCGTGGCGCAGCTGCGTAGCGAGCTTGACCCGCTCCAGCTGCTCGCGGGCCTGCTGGGCGAGGGCGCCGTCGGGGGCGGGTTCTTGCAGCCAGCGTTCGAGGATGCCGACGATCACCTTCACCAGCTGCGCGCCTCGCTGCTGGGTGAGGAAGACGCGGAAGATGGCGCGCTCGAGGGCCGGGGTGTGGGTGAGGTCGTCGACGCCGTAGTGAGCGAGGGCGGCGGTGAGGCGCTCGACGAAGGTGTCCGGCAGGCTTGCGCGTTCGACGTCGAAGGTGGTGAGGAAGGTGTGGAGGTACTCGCGGTCGGAGTGGATGCGCAGTTCCTGGTTGATGTGTTCGTCGGCCGGGCGGTTGCGGCCGAGCACGGCGAGGCTGGCGAACGCGTCGAACAGGGCGCACTCGGCGCGCAGGATGTCGCCGGCGGGGGTTTCTGTGACGACGGCGTCGCGGGCGGCCAGGTAGCGGGCGAGCGCGTCGGCGTCGGTGTCGTAGCCGAGCACGGCCGCGCGGAGATCGTCGAGGGCCTGCTGCCATTGTTTGGTTGGAGGCAGCGCGCGCTGCGCGGGCAGTGCGACGGGGGCGTCGTCGTGGGCCTGCTCCTCCCCCGCTTCGTCCAGCGGCTCGAGCTTGATGAGCGGGGCGAGGCCGTCCACCTGCGTACCGGCGCTCACCACGACCTCCTTCACTCGCGCCGGGAACGTGGCCGGGATCACCGTTTCCATCTTCATCGACTCCAACACGACGAGAGGCTGCCCGGGCTGCACCTCGTCGCCCGCCGCCACCGGCGTCGCCACGACGAGCGCCGGCGCGGGAGCGCGCAGCACGCCGCCCTCGTCGCGCGAAACCCGGTGCGCCACACCGTCGACCTCGACGAAGTGCACCGGCCCGTGAGTAGCCACGACCAGCTTGTGCCGCTGGCCCTCGACCGCGATGCGCGCGCGGGCGTCGTCGATGCGGTCGAGCTGCACGCGCACGTGGTGGTCGTGCATGCCGACGCGGAACGTGTGCTCGCCGATGCGGGCGCAGGTGAGCTTGTAGACGGTGCCGCGCAGCTTCAGCTCGCACGGCGTGACCGGCTTGTGCGCGGTGAGAGGGCGGCCGCCTCGGGCGCTCTCGAGCAGGTGCGCGATCTCGGTGCGTTCCCGCTCCTCGCAAGCCTCGATGGCGGCGGCGATGAGCGCAATCTCGGCGTGCTGGCAGGCGACGAGGCCGCCCGCGTCGCGGGTGCGATCGATCCATGCGGTGTCGGCCCAGCGTTGCGCATTGTGGCCGGTGACTTCGGGGCGATCCAGCAGCGCGAGCAGGAACGACTTATTGCTGGCGCCGCCCTCGATTACGACGGTGGTGTCGCTGAGCGCGCGACGCAGGCGGGCGAGGGCCTCGTCGCGGGTGCGGCCGTAGGCGATGATCTTGGCGATCATGGAGTCGAAGTCAGCGGGGATCTCGTCGCCTTGAGCCACGCCGGTATCGACGCGGATGCCGGGGCCGACAGGGAACGAGAGGTGCGCGATGCGGCCGGGGGCGGGAGCGAAATCCCGGTCGGGATCTTCCGCGTTCAGCCGCGCCTCGATGGCATGACCGAACTCGCTCGGGCGCTCGTCGAGGGCCTCACCGGCAGCGACGCGCAGCTGGGCGCGGACGAGATCGAAATCGTTCGTGAGCTCGGTGACGGAGTGCTCCACCTGCAACCTGGTGTTGACTTCCAGGAATGCGAACGTGCGCTCGTCGGGCTGGTACAGAAACTCGACGGTGCCCGCGCCTACGTAGCCGACGGCGAGTGCCAGGCGTTCCGCGGCGGCCTTGAGCTCGTCGGACTGCTCCCGGCTGAGCAGCGGCGACGCGGACTCCTCGAGCACCTTCTGGTTGCGGCGCTGGATCGAGCAGTCGCGCACGCCGAGCGCCCAGGCGTTGCCGTGGGAATCGGCGATGAGCTGCACCTCGACGTGGCGCGCGTCGGTAACGAGGCGCTCGAGGAACACCGTGCCGGAGCCGAACGCGCGCTCCGCCTCGTCGCGGGTGCGCTGGTAGGCGTCCTCGAGTTCCGCGGCGGAGTTGACGCGACGGATTCCGCGCCCGCCGCCGCCAGCCGTGGCCTTGAGCATGAGCGGATAGCCAATGTGTTCCGCAGCGGCGAGGGCGTCGTCGAGGGTGTCGACGCCGCCGCCCGACCACGGCGCCACCGGCACGCCTACCTCCTCGGCGAGGAGTTTGGAGCCGATCTTGTCGCCCAGCTTGCGCATAGCCTCCGGGGACGGGCCGATGAAGGTGATGCCCAGCTCGCGCATGCGTTCCGCGAATGCTGCGTCCTCCGCGACGAACCCCCACCCCGGCCAGACCGCGTCCGCCCGCGCCTCGACGAGCACCTTCCCGAGGAGGTCGTGGTTGAGGTACGGGCGCTCGGCCGCCGCGCCGAGCGAGTAGGCCTCGTCGGCCTCGCGTACGAACATCGCCGAGCGTTCACCGTCGGTGTGGAGGGCGATGGTGGTGATGGGTTCGACGATGCCCTCGGCGTTGAGGTCGCGAACGGCGTGGATGAGGCGCATGGCGGCCTCGCCGCGGTTCACAATGGCGATTCGTTGAAACAAGGCATCTCCTTTCGGGACTGACGAAGAATGTGGCACCTCAGAAGGCTAAACGGAAGCAACACCCGCGCTTCTTGCACACTTCCGACGAAAAAACACGGCCAAATCTGAATATCAGCCAGAAACCTTGTGGCGGAGCTACAAAGCGGGTGGGGAGTGGCCCGCCAGCGTCCCCCGACCGTCGAGTAAGCGGCGAAGCCGCTGTATCGAGACGCAGCGCCGGGATTTCGATACGCCGCCTACGGCGGCTACTCAATCACCGGCGAGAGATGACCAACACCCGACCGTCGAGTAGCGGCGAAGCCGCGTATCGAGACGCGGGGAGAAAAACTTCAAAATCCGTACGCAGCTTGAACTCTCCCCCTAATTTGAGGGTGGTAGATCGATCTGCGTACGGATTGTGAAGTTCGGGAAACATCCAATGCCTTAAGGCATCACACCGTACGCGAGAAGGGACTTGAACCCTCACGCCCGAAGGCACAGGAACCTAAATCCTGCGTGTCTACCAATTCCACCACTCGCGCGTACCGGGCAATTCTAGGGCTTCGTCCCCCGAAGCTCGAATCGCTCGAGCACCTCGTAGCTGCGCCCCACCTGATGTGACTGCACCAGCGCCACCTCGTCCACCGGCACGCCCCAGCCTGGGAAGGAATCGAGCACGCCGAGCCACTTCGTCGCCTGGATGCCGCGATTGGCGCGGGCGAGGGTGAGGTGCCCGACGAAACGCGCCCCGTCCGGCGCGGCCCCTGCGCGGTTCGCGGCGCCTCGACACTTCGTCGACAGCGCAGCCAACTCGCGCTCACCCTCGGTTACACCGAGTGCCAGCAACCTGGCCTGCACCGGATGCGGGAAGGACAGGCCAGATGCGACCCGGATCTGAAACGGGGTCGCCGTGGTCGTCACCTCATCGAGCGTTTCCTCTAGGCGCTCGACGTCCGGGACGTCAGCCATGAACGCCATGGTGAGATGCCAGCCTTCGGGCTTGGTCCAGCGCAATCTTGGGTCGTGGCTGCGCCGGGGGCGCAGCAGCGCGTCCAGTTCCTCGACCACAGATTCCGGTGGCAACACCGCCACAAACATTCGATTCGCCATCGCGACGATTCTACGCATCCACTGCGGCGCCCGTCTTGCGGGCGGGCCGATCCCCCGATCTGCCGCCAGACCTAACCCAATATCCACATTCGTTTGTCAAAATGCCCGTTTTTGGTCCGATTTCGCAAACGCGTGTGGATATCGGGTTAGCTCACGCGAGTGCCACTCGCCTCGGCCCGTTGGAGGGGCTCGGGTTCCGCGAGGTGCAGCGCCGGGTCATCGAGGGGCAGGGTGCGCACCGGGCCCGGCCCACCGCCGCGCTGCTCAAAACGTACGGTGACAAGCCCCTTGCCACTCCCCCAGACCCAGCCTCGACCCAGCTCGTCATGCTCGACATCCGCGCCGGTATGAAAGCCCCGCCCGCGCACGCCAGCCAGCTCTTCGGGATCGAACGCGGAGGAACTGGGCTCCTCTTCTTGGGCCTGCTCGTCACCGAACAGGCGGTCTTGGGCCGCGCCTGCGAAGTTACTCACCCCGATGCCGAGCAGCCGGACGCCCCGGCGCGGATCGATCTCCGCAAGAAGGCCCAACCCGGCGGCGGTGATGACGTCGACGTCGTCCGTCGCCCCGCCGAGCGAGGCGGCGCGGGTGATGGTCTCGAAATCCGCGAATCGCACCTTGATGGTGACGGTGCGCGCGAACAGCGATTTGCTGCTAAGCTTCTTGGCGACGGCGGCTGCGTCGCGGCGGAGGATGGCTTGGAGGTGGATGCTGTCGGCGAGGTCTTGTTGGAAGGTGTCCTCGGTTGAAATCGACTTGGCTTCGGAGTTTGCCACTACCCGGCGGTTGTCCTCGCCGCGCGCGAGCCGCGCGAGCGAGGCGCCCGAAGCCTGACCGAGCTCGCGGATGAGTTCTCCCGGATCAGCGGCTCGGAGGTCGTCCACCGTGTACATGCCGATGGCAAGCAAGCGCTGTTCCGTCGCAGGCCCGACACCCGGAATCGCCCTCACCGGCAGCGGCCCCAGAAACGCCAGTTCCTCGTCGGGCGCGAGAATGCGGGCACCATCTGGCTTCGCTGCCTCGGAGGCCAGCTTCGCCACGAGCTTCGACGAGCCGACACCCACCGACGCAGTCAGCCCGCACGTGCGACGCGTCAGCTCCGCCCGGAGCCACGCCACCTTGCTGGGGAGCTCGTCGTCGGTCCATCCCGACGGCGCCAGATCCACGTAAGCTTCGTCCACGCTGAGCGGTTCGACCAAGGGCGAGATCTCGCGCAAGAGCCCCATGACTACCTGCGAGGATTCTTTGTAGGCCTGCCAGCGGCCCCCGAGGAATGCGACCCGGCCGTGAGCGCGTCGGCGCGCCTCGGCGCCGGACATCGCCGAGCGGATTCCGAATACCCGCGCTTCGTAGCTCGCGGTGGCCACCACCCCGCGCGCGCCAGTACCGCCCACGACGACGGGTTTGCCGCGCAGGCTGGGTTTATCGCGCTGCTCCACCGACGCGAAGAACGCATCGAGGTCGAGGTGCAGGATGCGGGTGGTCATCCTGACTGATCCTAGTTGCGACCGATGGTCGGGGGCATCTCGATACGCCCGCTACGCGGGCTACTCGATGACCGAGGCCTCTACGCAGCGCCCGGTGGTTGAGCCGCCCGCAAAGCGGGCGTGTCGAAACCACGCCCGGCATCTCGATACGCCCGCTACGCGGGCTACTCGATGACCGAGGATGGGGGGCGCCGCGGGCTACTCGATGACCGAGGATGGGGGCGGCGCGGGCTACTCGATGACCGAGGATGGGGGCGGCGCCGCCTACTCGATGGCCGGAGACGGCGTCGGGCGGTACTGGACGAAGTCGAATTCGTCGCCCACTTCGCGGGAGATCTCCGTCCACTCGCGCGGGGAAATGTGCGGAAACAGCGCCTCGCCCTCGGGCGCGAGGTGCACCTGGGTGATGTCGAGCTCCGTGAGATACGGCCACGCCGCCTCGTAGATCTGCGACCCACCCGCGATATAACACACCTTGTCAGGGGTCTGTTCGGCCAGCGCCAGCGCTGCCTCGATGCTGTGCGCAACCTCGACATCGTCGTCGCGCCACTCCTGGTTGCGAGTCACGACGATGGTTCGCCGCCCCGGTAACGCGCGGCCGATCTGCTCGTGGGTCCTCCGCCCCATCACCAGGGTGTTGCCGGTGGTCACCCGCTTGAACCGACGGAAGTCGTCCGGCAGGTGCCACACCATGTCGTCGCCGGACCCGATGACGCCGTTCTCGGCCACCGCCGCGATTGCCACAATGCGCATCACAACCTCCTCACACCGCCACGGGGGCCTTGATTGCAGGGTGCGGGTCATAACCGATCAACTCGATATCGCTGAGCTCGAACGCGTCGATCTCGCGCACGTCGGGGTTCAGGCCCAGCGTCGGTAACGGCCGCGGCTCGCGCGTGCGTTGCAGCGCCACCTGTTCCACATGGTTGGAGTAGATGTGCGCGTCGCCGAACGTGTGCACAAACTCGCCCACCTGCAGCCCCGTGACTTGCGCCACCATGTGCGTCAGCAGCGCGTAGCTCGCGATGTTGAACGGCACGCCGAGAAACACGTCAGCGGACCGCTGATACAGCTGGCAGCTCAGCCGTCCGTCGGCCACATAAAACTGAAACATCGTGTGGCACGGCGGCAGCGCCATGTCGTCGACATCCGCCACGTTCCACGCCGAGACGATGTGGCGCCGCGAATCGGGGTTCGTGCGCAACCCGTCGATGACACGCGCGATCTGGTCGATGTGCTCGCCCGAGGGCGTCGGCCAGCTGCGCCACTGGTGGCCGTAGATCGGCCCCAGGTCGCCGTGCTCGTCGGCCCATTCGTCCCAGATCGAGATGCGGTTATCGTGCAGCCACGCGACGTTGGTGTCGCCGCGCAGGAACCACAGCAACTCCCCGAACACCGACCGCGTGTGCACCTTCTTCGTCGTGACAAGGGGAAACCCTTCGGTGAGGTCGAAGCGCATCTGGTGTCCGAAGATGCTGCGCGTGCCGGTCCCAGTGCGGTCGGCCTTGACCACACCGTCGGCCATGATGCGCTCCAGCAGGTCGAGGTACTGTTTCACGCCTGCTCCCCCAGCCACGCGACGAACGCGCGCACCGCCTCACCACGATGACTGATCGCGTCTTTTTCTTCCGGACTCATCTCTCCCGACGAGCGCTCCTCGCCGTCGGGAATGAACAGCGGATCATAGCCAAACCCGTTGTCACCGACGGGTGCCTCGCCGATGCGCCCCTCCATGGTGCCGTGCCAGATGCGCTGCTCACCGTCAGGGGACACCAGCGCCAGCGCGCAGCAAAACCTGGCCGTGCGGCGTTCCGCCGGCACCCCGTGGAGCTGCGCGAGCAGGAGTTCGTTGTTCTCGTCGTCGTCGCACATCGGCCCGGCCCAGCGCGACGAACGCACGCCCGGCATGCCGTTCAGCTCGTCCACTTCGAGGCCGGAATCGTCGGCGACGGCGGCGATGCCTGAGCGCTCCGCCGCGGCGCGGGCTTTGATGAGCGCATTGCCTTCGAAGGTGCGCTCGGTTTCATCCGGCTCTGGGTAGGGTTCCACGTCGGCCAGGCTCAGCACCTCGAGGTCGACGCCCGCTTGCTCGACCACCCGTCGCAGCTCGACGAGCTTCTTCGGGTTGTTGGTGGCGAGCACCACGCGCGTCGGGCGGTTCATGCGAGGGCCTCGCGCTGCAACCGGGTGAGCTGCTCGCAGCCGAGCGCGCCGAGGTCAAGCAGTTGCCCCAGCTGTTCGCGGGAGAAGGGCTCACCTTCAGCGGTGCCCTGCACTTCGATGAATTTGCCAGAGCCTGTCATCACGACGTTGAGGTCGGTGTCGGCTTGGGAGTCCTCTTCGTAGGCGAGGTCGAGGAGCGCTTCGTCGCCCAGGAAGCCGACGGAGATCGCCGCGACGGAGTCGGTGAACGGGTCGCCGTCGATTGCCCCTTGTGAGCGGAGGGTTTCGACGGCGTCGACGAGCGCCACGTACGCGCCGGTGATGGATGCGGTGCGGGTGCCGCCGTCGGCCTGAAGCACGTCGCAGTCGAGTACGATGGTGTTCTCGCCGAGCTTCTCCATGTCGATGATGGCGCGCAGCGAGCGGCCGATGAGTCGCGAGATCTCGTGGGTGCGCCCGCCGACTTTGCCGCGTCGCGATTCACGATCGGAGCGGGTGTGCGTCGCGCGTGGCAGCATCTCGTATTCGGCGGTCACCCAGCCCAGGCCGGAGTCTTTGCGCCAGCGCGGCACGCCGACGGTGGCGCTCGCGGCGACGAGCACGCGGGTCTTGCCGAACTCGACCAGCACCGACCCCTCCGCGTGGTCCAGCCAGTGCCTGGTGATCTTCACCTGCCGCAGCTCGTCGGGGCGGCGTCCATCAAAGCGCGAAAAGCTCATGGTGCCACCCTAGTGCTTCGATCCCGTCCGCTCCACGCGCGTCCTCCTCGCCCCGGCAGGTGCAACCTGTGCGGCTCTGTCGCAGCTCATGTGTCACCTGCCCGGCGGCACGCACCTCAGCGCGGGCAGGAGCAGCGTTCAGCGACGGGCACGCCGTCGAGTGCCTCCTCGATGTGCTCCCCGCAGCCCTTCCAGGTGGGCTTGTCGCAGCGCTTGCAGGTCACTCGTACGCACATGGTGTGCTCCTTCCCGGGCCTCAGCCCAACTCAACGGTGGTGGCATTCCCGACGAAGCCCCCAACCAAGCGCCTTCCGATCCCTCGGAAATCCCTGGGGTCACCCGTCGTGAAAAACGTGCGGCGCGCCTCGCGGGGATGATGGCGCAGCAACGACATCTGCGCCAGCCGCGAGTACGTCGCCTGGGCGCAGGCGTCAGAGCTGGACACGAGCGTAACCGAATCCCCCAGCACGAACGAGATCACACCCTGCAACAGCGGGTAGTGGGTGCAGCCGAGAATCAGCGTGTCGCACTGATCGCGCTGGATGGGCGCCAGATACTCGCGTGCCGCGTCGAGCAGCTCCGGCCCACCCGTCACTCCCGCCTCCACGAACTCCACGAACCGCGGCGCGGCCTGCTTCGTCAGCTGCACGTGCTGTGCGACGGCGACCGCCTCGTCGTACGACCCCGACGACACCGTCGACTCCGTCGCGATCACACCCACCCGTCCGTTACGAGTAGTGGCGACGGCGCGCGTCGCGGCGGGCAGCACCACGTCGATGATGGGCACGTCGTAGCGCTCCCGGGCGTCGCGAATGGCCGCCGACGATGCCGAGTTGCAGGCGATGACCAGGGCCTTCACGCCCTGGCCAACGAGGAAATCGAGCCCCTGCAACGCGAACTCGCGCACCTCAGCAATGGGACGCGGCCCGTACGGCGCCCGCGCGGTATCACCCAGGTAGATGAGGTCCTCGTTCGGCAACTGCTCGACGAGTGACCTCACGACGGTGAGCCCGCCGAAGCCCGAATCGAACACGCCAATCGGCTGGCCGACGCTCACTCCCACTCCCCGCGTTCACTCACGTCGAGCCCGGCGCCTGCCGCGAGGCAGATCGACCGAGTCTCGAGCAGGTCTTCAATGTTGTAGGCGAGCCAGTCCAACACCGCCGCCAGCGCCGGAAACGCCTCAACCTGCTCGGGCGAGGGCTCCGCGTCGGGCTTGGATGACTGCGCGAGCTCAGCGTGCAGCGAGGTGCGCAGCGCGCCCAGGGTTTGCAGCCACGGGGTCACCGACATCTCCAAGACCGGGACGAGGTCGCCGTCGTCGGCGAGTTCGGTGAGGACGGTGGTGGCGTGCGCGTGGAGCGTCGCGGCGCGTCCGCGCACCATGCCTTCCCACACCTCGTCATCCGACTCTTCCTCCGACAGCGGCTTCGGGAACAGCCGCTGCAAGCGGAGGCCCTCGATGTGGTCGAGCGCGCGAAACTGCTCGTCGGCCGCCAGTGCCTGGAAAGGGTCGTCGAACGAATCCACCGCACTCGGCGGAAGCAGGTCTCGCAGCGAGTTGCGGTAGCCCCCGACGAGATCCGCCAGCATGGCGCGGACCCCGTCGCGGCCATCGAAGACCCACACAACAGCATCGGGTTGTAACTTCACGCCGGCTCCATCGTCGCCCACAGCGAATAGTTCTGCATGGCCATGACGTCGCGCTCCATCTCCTCACGGTTACCGGTGGAGACGACCGCCCGACCCTCGTTGTGCACCTTCAGCATGAGGCGCTCGGCCTCGGCCTCGGGGTAGCGGAAATACTCCTGGAACACGTGCGCGACGTAGCTCATCAGGTTCACCGGGTCGTCCCAGACGATGGTGACCCACTGCCGCTGCACGGTAGCCTCGACGGCTTCCTCGGGGCGCGATACGGTCTCAGTCACACGTCCAAGCTTGCCACTGATCCCAAGGAAGAGCACGGCATCGGCAGTAGAGTTGAGCGCATGAGCACAGCCCTGCTGACCGACCATTACGAACTCACCATGGTGCAGGCCGCGCGCGTCGCCGGCACGGATGCCCGACGCAGCCTGTTCGACCTCTTCGCCAGGCGCCTGCCCGAGGGGCGTCGCTACGGAGTGGTTGCGGGGGTCGGGCGCGCGCTCGACGCCGTCGAGAATTTCCGCTTCGGCGACGAAGAAGTGAGCTTCCTCGTCAGCAACAAGATCGTCGACGATGCCACTGCCGAGTGGCTGGCGAACTACCGCTTCAGCGGCAACATCTGGGGCTATCCCGAGGGCGAGGTGTACTTCCCCGGCTCGCCCGTGCTCTCCGTGGAGGGTACCTTCGCGGAGGCCGTCATCTTAGAGACGGTGCTGCTCAGCATCTACAACTACGATTCCGCCGTCGCCTCCGCAGCGTCACGCATGACGTGGATGGCCGGCGACCGCCCCTGCGCCGAGATGGGTGCCCGTCGCATCAACGAGCACGCCGCCGTCGCAGCCGCCCGCGCCGCCTACATCGCGGGCTTCGCGTGGACCTCCGACCTCGAAGCCGGTCGCCGCTACGGCATCCCGACGGCCGGCACCGCCGCGCACTCCTTCACCCTCCTGCACGACTCCGAAGAAGACGCCTTCCGAGCTCAGCTCGACACCTTCGGCGTCGGCACCACACTCCTCGTCGACACCTACGACATCCCGACGGCCATCCGCACCGCCGTAGAACTCACGGACGGCAAACTTGGGTCGATCCGCCTCGACTCCGGCGACCTTGCGCTCGTCGCCCGCGAGGCCCGCGACCTGCTCGACGACCTCGGCGCGACGGAGACGAAGATCATCGTCACGTCGGATCTCGACGAGTGGCAGATCGCCCTGCTGCAGGGCGCGCCCGTCGACGGGTATGGCGTCGGCACGAACCTCGTCACCGGGTCCGGGCATCCGACGGCGTCGTTCGTGTACAAGCTCGTCGCGCGTGCCGACTCCAGCGATCCCAACGCGCCGCTGGTGCCCGTCGCGAAGAAGTCGTCCGGGAAGGGGTCGCTCGGCGGGCGTAAGTTCGCCATGCGCCGCCTCGACGCGCGAGGCACGGCCGAGGCTGAGGTGATCGGGCTGGGCACCCCGCCCGACAACGACGGCAACGACCGCGATTTGCTGGTTGACATGGTCGTCGACGGCGAGCGCGTCCATCACGAGACGCTCGAGCAGGCGCGCGAACGCCATCTTCGTTCGCGCACGGAACTCCCGCGCTCCGCCCGTCGGATCTCGAAGGGCGATCCGGTGATCGAGACGCACGTCGTCGACGATCACGGGCGCGAGAGTCAGAGCCCGTACAGCAGCTGAGGTCTGCAACCCGTGCTTTGATGATTGAGCCGCGGGCGTAGCCCGCGAGGTGGAATCATGTGGCGATGTGGTTTCGATACGCGAGCTCCGCTCGCTACTCAACCACCGGGAGCGAGGGGGGACCCAATCACCGGGAGCGACCACCCCGACCATCGAGTAGGCGACGAAGTCGCCGTATCGAGATGCAGCGAGGGAGTTTCGATACGCCACTCGTTCCGATGATTGAGCCGCGGGCGTAGCCCGCGAGTCGAAATCATCTGCCGATGTGGTTGCGATACGCCGCCTACTCAACCACCGGGAGCGGGCGGGGTTTCGATACGCCGCCTACTCAACCACCGGGAGCGGGCGGGGTTTCGATACGCGGCTTCGCCGCTACTCAACCACCGGAGCGGGGCGGCTCAACCACCGGGGCCCCGACCATCGAGTAAGCGACGCAGTCGCTGTATCGAGTTGCCTACGAACGGAAAGCTAACCCGATATCCACACGCGTTTGCTATACAGGCCGATTGTGCCCGGTTTTTACAAACGAATGTGGATATCGGGTTAGCTGACCGAGGGACGGGTGTGGTTTCGATACGCCACTCATTCCGATGATTGAGCCGCGGGCGTAGCCCGCGAGTCGAAATCATCTGCCGATGTGGTTTCGATACGCCGCCTACTCAACCACCGGGAGCTCGAGTGGCGCTCAACCACCCGGAGCGCACCGCTCAGGCAGCGTGGACGCTCTGGACGAAGGCTTGGAAGTCTTCGAGGTAGTCGTCGAGGGTGTCGCTTTCGGCGGTGAGCATCAGACACAGCACCATACGTCGGTCGGACTCCTCGTCCTCCAACACCGTGAATACCTGGGCCTGCGAGATGCTGCGACGAACATCGGGCGCCACCTGCACGCTCAGATCCACCTGCTGCAGCGCGGAGCCCTCGGCCTCGTCGACCGAGCGCTTCACCACCTGCGCCGACGGATCTAGCGTCTGCAGGCGTTGGCTGACGTTCGCCACGGCATCCTCGAGGGATGCCTCGGGCTGAAGCTCCGCCATGTCGCCACTGAGGTTGGGTCGGAAGTACTGGAACTCCCCTACCCGCATCGCGTTGAAAATCTGACCAGCCTCGGGCTGCGCCGGCTCCCACAGCGCGTTGGGGAGCTGAAACTCGATTGTGTCACTCATCGTTCACACCCTACTTGCCCTTGAAGTAGTCGACGACGGCGCCGCCCGCCGACTTCACAGCGTCCACCGTCTTGGCCGGCTCGATGGTGATCTCTGCACCAACCTTGCCGCCCACGCCGACGCCCGCACCGACGCCGAGGCCAAGCTGCAGCTTCCCATCGTCCCACTTCGCTTTGGCATCCACTTCGGCGCCAACACCTGCCCAGGCCTCGCCCTTCACGGTGGAACCCACACCGGCAACCTCGCCCCCGACGGAGCCCTCGGCCTTCGCACCCGCGAACGCCTCAGCCTTCACCTGCGCGCCGTCGCGCCCGACCGCGGCATTACCCTCAACGCCAGCCCCAGCCGACGCGGTGCCTTCCGCAGTCGCCGAGGCGTGCCCACCCAGCGTGCTGACACTGCCGTCTGCAGACGCACGCACGCCGCTGAACACCGACCCCTCAGCGCCAATGCCCTTGTTGCCCGCGTACACGCTGCCGTCGGCCATCAGCACCCCGGCCTCGCCCTTGACACCACCGGAGATGGTGTTCCCATCCCCAAGATCGTGTTCGCCCCGGAGCTCGCCTTCGCCGTGCAGGCCGAAGTTCTTCTCGCCCTCCGCCAGCTTGACCTTGACATCCGGAGAGGTGGGCTTGTGGTCCTTCAGGTCGTCGTGGTCGCCGAACGAGCCCTCGTCCCATCGTCCGCGACGTCCACCCTCGCCCGGACGGAACTCCTCGTCCTCGCTGTACTTGCCCTCGGCGCTCTCCCAGATCTCCTTGCCCTTGTTCAAGGCGACGTCTGCGAGCTTGCGCGCCTTCTCAGGCAGCCCAAGGTTTCGGCACAGATCAAGCAATCGCTCGCCGGCACTGCGGGCGATGTCTTTCACGCGGTCGATGGTCTTCCCGATGGCGTCGAGAATCTTCGCCGCGTTGTTGGCCATCTGAATCACCATCTGCAGCAGCCGTGCGGCCTGCTGGACTGCCCACGCGAGCCACTTCGCGAGCGCGGCCCCCAACGTCTTGATCGCGGCGGCCTTCGCCGTGTGGTACGCGGTGGTGACGGCCGTCACGACGGAGCGCACCAGCGTCGCAATCGAATTCGCGGCCTGAATACTCGTGTTGGCGGCCTGGTTCAACAGCTGGGTGATCTGCGAAAACGCCGGCTCCAAGCTGTCGAGCTGCGAACCGATGCGTTCCACCTTGTTGTTGAACGCGTCGCGGGCCTGACCGTCCCAGCTAGCAATCCCCGACGCGTTACTGCGCGCCTGGCTGGCGAGCTGCGACACCTGGCCGCCGATGGTTTCAAACATCGGCGCCGCGCCCTGCAGCTTCTCCGGCTGACCGACGACGAGCTTGGTGGCGGTAGTGACCCCCATGCGAGCGGCGGCCATGGCCCCCTGCACTGGCGCGGGGGCAGTGAATGCGGACGAGACTTGCTGTGTGTGTACCGACATCAGATCTCCGAGAAGTATCGCTGGGACAGTTCGACGGCTTGCCGCTCCATGTCGGCGTACGTATTCGACGTTTCGCTGAGCCCGGTCGACACTTCCTTCAAGGAATTGCTGACCTCACGCAGCGTCTTCATGCACTCACTCTGGTTCGCGCGGTAGGCGAGATAGAGACCGCCCTGGCCAGGCATGCGCCCGAAATCACCCGCCCCCAGAGAGATCGACGAGAGCGCTCCTGTGAGCGTCTGCGCGGCACTGCTGTTTTGCTGAAAACTTTCCGACGCCTGGTCGAGTTCGTCGGCAACCACCTTGAAATCAGTCACGTCTGCAACACTAAAGGCCGAGGGGTGCAACTCCCGCCGCTTCGCCCCACCAATGTGCTTGAATCTGTGACATGGATGCCGAATGGGACGAAACCTTCAATCGCCCGGAAGTCGCTGAACTCCTCAAACTCGCCGAAGCGCAGTACGTCGGGCATGGGCCCAGGGGAGCTTCCGTGACCGTCGACGGGGCGGGGGCCATCGTCGCGCTCACCCCTGGCACCGACGATGCACCCGCCACCGCTGCCTCCGACATCGTGGCCGCCTGTAACCAGGCGTTGCAGCAAAGCAATGCGGCCGCACAGCGGTACATCGCCACCAGCGGGAGCGTCCCCGACGACGTGCTCGCCGAGGTGCAAGAGTTCGACGAACCCGTGCGCGACCAGGAGCTTCACCGAGCCGAAGCGCTCGAAGGCATGCTCGTCGCTACTGTCGATGCCAACACAATGGAGCTCGTCGAGCTGTTCCTCCCTGATCTCGAGGAAGCCACGCTCGCCGCCGTGCCGCACGCCATCTCAGCCGCACTCGCCGACGCCCGAGGCGGTAACGAAGTAACAGAACTCGACACCAACATCCAAGCCACGTTCGACGAGTTCTCGGCCTCGCTCAACTCCATCCAGGCCGAACTCGACATCATCAACGACCGCCTCACGGAAGTAGACAACGACATCCGCTCCGAGTAGCGACTTCCCGCGATCTCCTGTGCAAACCAGCTGGGCGTGGTTGAATCTCATGTATGACGGACACACGCGAGCAGACCCCGTCGGATGGCCTCGCCCGGTTCACTGATCGACGCTTCGAAGGGCTCTGCGGTCACGCCACCGCGACGGTGGATGGCGCCCTGTCGCTCGTCGAGGTGCACGTCGACGGGCCGTTCCACGAAAACACCTCCGCGTGCATCCGCAAAGCGATCAACTACGGCCTCATCACTGCGCGCGAAACGCTCAGCCGATACCTTGCCAGCGAGTCCGGCCTCGACCTCCCACCGGGTATTCGCAGCATCCTCGACGGCGCCTCCGCGCCCGAAGCGCCCACGCAGCCGCACTTGCGCGACTACGAAGCCGACCTCGCCGGTGTGCTCGTGCGCATCGACGGCAGGAAATGCCTCGTCACTTGGGTGGACGTGCCAACTCCCCAGCACCTCCAACTGCTCCCCGACTTGGTCAACGCCGCCATCCACGCCGCGGAATCCAGACATGACGGGCCCCCGCTCGCTGGGCTGTTCGAGTCAACCTGGAGGGACATCGTCGGGAGGCTCGACGACGTCGACGACCACCTGAAAGCGATCGCCGCCGAACACCACGACGACGCCTAACAGCACCCGCCGCGCTCAGCCGCGCGGCGCCTCCGTGCCGTTCATCACCGCCGCGAGCCGCTTGGGCAGCGCGGCGTCGAAGATCTGCTCCAACGCGATGGGCTTGCCCGACGAGTCGCCCAGCGGCACGCGCCAGTTGGGGTACTCGTCGACGGTGCCCGGCTGGTTTTGCATCCGCCGCTCCCCGACCGCGTCGACAAGGTTGGCGAGCAACACCTTCGACGGCGTCTCGCGCAGGAAGCGATGCAGCGCGAGCATGACTTCTTCCGGCTGGTCGCGCTGGCCCGCATCGAGCAGGCCGCGGGCGACGAGCAGGTCGATCCAGCCGTCGTGCTCCGACGCCGCGATGCGGAGTTCCTCGTCGAGCGGCTCGGTGAGCAGGCCGAGCTGGTGCCTCAGCCGCACGTGATCGCCACTGAGGTAGCCGAGCGTGGGCGGGAGGTCGTGCGTCGTGACACTCGCCATGCAGTACTCGCGCCAATGCTGCGCGTCGAGTGGGCCGCCGTGTGCGTCGTACTCGAACCACAGCACCGACGTGCCGAGGATGCCCCGCTGCGCGAGATATTCGCGCACCCATGGCTCGACCGTGCCGAGGTCTTCACCGACGATGAGCGCCTGCGCGCGCTGCGCCTCGAGCGCCAGAATGCCCACCATCGCCTCATGGTCATAGCGCACGTAGGTGCCGTGCTGCGGGCCGAGCCCCTGCGGCACCCACCACAAGCGGAACAACCCAAGAATGTGGTCGATGCGGGCGCCGCCCACCCGTCGCAGCGCCGCGCGCACCATCTCGCGGTACGGCTGATAGGCCTGCGCGGCGAGCCGGTCGGGGCGCCAGGGCGGCTGGCCCCAGTCTTGCCCGGCCTGGTTATAGGCATCCGGCGGGGCCCCGACGTGCATGTCGCGGGCGAACATGTCCGGCATCATCCACGTGTCCGCGGAGGCCTTGTGTACGCCGACGGCGAGGTCGTTCACGACGCCGACCGACATGCCCGCTTCTTCTGCCGCCGTCTGCGCGCGGCTCACCTGCTCTTGCGCGATCCACTGCAGCCACTGATGGAAGCGCACCTCGTCGGCGTGCTCGGCAGCGAACGCTGCCACCGCGGGCGAGGCGACGTCGCGGAACGCCTCGGGCCAGCGATGCCAGATGGGGCCGAACTCCACGCTGAGCGCGCTCCACACGCCGTAGAGGCGAATGCCCTCGCCTTCGCGACGCAGAAACTCGTCGAACGCGATCTGCCGCGCCGGGCGCAGCCCCAGCTCGTAGAGCGGCCGAAGCGCCTCAAGTTTGCGCACCCACACGTCGTTGCGCTCCACCGCGCCCGACTTCTCGCCCGCTCGGCGCGCGTCGATGCGGAGCGCCTCGATGGCGCGGCGTGCGTCGGCGTCGAGGCCCACATACTCGGGCACCTCTTCAGGGCGGATGTAGATCGGGTTCAGGAATCGCCTGCTCATCGGCAGATAGGGCGACGGTTCCAGCGGCGGCACCACTTGGGCGGCGTGGAGCGGGTTGATGAGCGTGTAGTCAGCACCTTGTTCAGCACCTGACCAGGTGATGAGGTCTGCCAGGTCGGCGAAGTCGCCGACGCCCCAGGAACGCTCGGAGGTGACGGAGTACAGCTGCGTGGCGTACCCCCACACCCGCCGGTTATGCATCTTCTGCGGGAAGCCGACGAAGCGCGGCGTCACGATGGCGGCTGCTTCGTGGCGCTCCCCGTCGGTGGTGGCGACGATGCGGTGGTAGCCCGTCGGGAGGTCGCCTGGAATCCAGAAACTCGCCTCGCCGCGCCACTGGCCGTCGACCTCGCGGTCGGGGACGAAGTTATCCACCTGCCACGCCTGACGGGTGCCTCCCTGTTCCAACTCGACAACGAGTTCGACGTCGTGGCCGGAAGCGACGTGCACCTCGATCGTGCGGCCGTGCCCTTCCTCCAGTACGGTGCACGGCGGCAGCACCGTGTACCAGCGCTCGGCTTCGATGCGCTGCAGGGCCTCGTCGCACAATTCCGGGGTGCTGGCGTCGACGTCGAGAGCCGCGAGCACCGCGACGATGGTCTCCGCGGGGATGTCGACGTGTCGCCCCTTCCAATCCCAGAAATCGCGGGCGATGCCGAAATGGTCAGCGAGTGCGATGAGCGACGGATGTGCGATGCTCACTTACACGGCCTCTCGAGTGTTGACGACAACGGTCTTGGACAGCAGGTCAGGCAGCGTCTGCTTGCGGTCGAGGAACAGCACGGTGATCTGCGCCAGGAAACCGACGATCTGGTAAATGATGGCTCCGACGCCGCCTCGGATGATGGCGGCCTTCCACCCCACGGGGGTGAGTTGTTCGTCTCCCAGTTTCGCAACCCGAAGGCCGCAGATTTTCTGGCCCAGCGTGGCGTTCATGGTGCCGATCAAGATGGTGCGGTACGCAATCCACATGATGGTGGTGATCAGCGCCATGGTGCCCAGGGACTGGATGAGGCTCATCGGGATTTCCGGCTCCGGAACGGTCGGGTCGGCGAGCGACTCGATAAGCTGCAGCAGGTAGCGTTCCAACTGGGCGTTTATGCCGGTGCTCAAGCCAGCGGTGAGCAGTGCGTTGATCACGCCAACGATGATGCTGTCAATGATGTAACCGAGCACGCGCCACCAGAACCCGGCCAGCGCGTAGCCGCCCTGCACGGGAACCTGCTTGCCATAGCTCTGCCCCGAGACGCCGTACCCAGCGCTCTGGGCGCCATAGCCGCCCTGGTTGTAGCCGCCTCGTGGGCCATAACTATCCTGGCTCCCGTAGCCGCTCGAGTGGGCGCGCAGCCTCGGATCGACGTACGGAGCGCCTCCCGATTGCGGGTGCATTGGCGGCTGCTGCGGCGTCGGGGCTTGCTGCTCTCTGGTGGCCTGCGACCACGCCTCTCCGTCCCAGAAACGTTCACCGGGGCCTCCGGCGGGGTCGGGGTACCATCCGGGCGGTGGTTGCTGTGGCATCTGCGTCATAGTTCCAAGCATGCCAGACAAAGCCTCAGGCTTCCCTTTCGTAACCTTCTAGCCCAATAATGGAACCGAGATGGAGATGATCGACCGCTATCGCATCACCGGGCGCATCGGGTCCGGGTCGTTTGCGACGGTGTACCAGGGCCACGACGACACGCTCGACGTCGCCGTCGCCATCAAGGTATTGGCGGAAAACTGGTCAACGAACGACGACGTCCGCGGGCGGTTCCTAGCCGAGGCCAGATTGCTGCGGCGACTCGCCGACGAGCGCATCGTGCGCGTCTACGACATCGGCACCACCGACCGCGGCCAGCCCTACTACGTGATGGACATCGCCAACGGCGGCTCGCTCGATCAGCTCCGGAAGCGACGGGTACAGCCCGGCCTCGCGCTGCGGCTGTGCGCCGAAGCTACGCGGGCGTTGGAGGTGCTGCACAAACACCAGCTCGTGCACCGCGACATCACGCCCGGCAACGTACTGCTCAACAACACCAAATCCGGGGTGAAGGTGCTGCTGGCCGACTTGGGCGTCGCCAAATCCTTACTCGACGAGTACCGCGACACCATGACCGCCGGCACGCCCGCGTACATGGCCCTCGAGCAGGCAAAGTCGACGCAGCTCGACCAGCGCTCCGACCTGTACTCGATGGGATGCGTCGCCTACGCCCTGCTCACCGGGCACCCGCCGTTCCCCATCAAGACGCTGCAGGATCTGCTCTCGCGCAACTCAGCCATCGGGCCGGTGCCGATTGCCGAACAGATCGGCGCCCCCGCCAGCCTCGACACGTTCTTCGCCTCCGTGCTCTCCCCCGACCCGAACCGTCGCCCCCAAACGGCCGCGCAGCTGGCGAAAGCGTTCGACCATTTCGCGGCCCAGCTGCCAGGCGGCGACCTCTACTCCCCCATGCCCAGAACGACGGGGCTCCCGTCGGGAAGCGTTGCTGTGCCCAACGTACCGGTGACGCCGGTGTCGTTCGTCGGGGCGTCACCCGGGAGCTTGTCGCCGCGCAGCGAGACGCCGGTCAGTGTGCTCGACAGCTACCTGGGGCAGAGCAAGTATCAGCCGAAAAAGACGAAAGAAACCCACAACGCCTGGTTCTGGGTGTGGGTGGTTGGCAGCGCGCTGGCACTCGGCGGACTGGTGCTGTGGCTGACGGTATCGCTGCTCTCCTGAAGCGGAGAGGAGCGCCATCGTAGAATGTGGGGCATGACTGACATGGCCCCCGGTTCACAGACGGTGCTCGACGAACGCACGGAGGTGTTCGAAGACGGCGACCAAGACCGCTTCTCGCACTACGTGCCGAAAGACAAGCTGACCGCAGCGATGGTGAATGGCACCCCCGTCGTGGCGCTGTGCGGCAAGGTGTGGGTGCCGTCGCGCAACCCCGACCGCTACCCCGTCTGCCCCGAGTGCAAAGAAATTTGGGAGTCGCTGAAGTCGAACGACTGAGCGGCGCTCGCTCCCCACAACAGATGATGGTGTGAGATCTATTGCGGTTTTCCGTAACAGATCTCACACCATCATGTGTGTAGAGGAGGGTTGGCTCAGTAGCGGTAGGTGTCCGGCTTGAACGGCCCGTCGACAGAGACGCCAATGTAGTCGGCCTGCGCCTGCGTGAGCGTGCTCAGCTCGGCGCCCAGCGCGTCGAGGTGAAGTCGGGCGACTTCCTCGTCGAGGTGCTTCGGCAGCACGTACACGCCGACGGGGTACTCGTCGCGCTTCGTGAACAGCTCGATTTGCCCGAGCACCTGGTTGGTGAATGAGTTGCTCATCACAAACGACGGGTGCCCCGTGGCGTTGCCGAGGTTCAGCAGGCGGCCTTCGGAGAGCACGATGATGCTGTGGCCGTCGTCGAAGCGCCACTCGTGCACCTGCGGTTTGATCTCGACCTTCGTGACGTCGGTGCGGGCTTCGAGGCCGGCCATGTCGAGCTCGTTGTCGAAGTGGCCAATGTTGCCGACGATGGCCTGGTGCTTCATGCGGGCCATCTGGTCGGCCATGATGATGTCGCGGTTGCCGGTGCAGGTGACGAAGATGTCGGCTTCTTCGATGACGGAGTCGAGGCGCGCCACCTGGTAGCCGTCCATGGCGGCCTGGAGCGCGCAAATGGGGTCGATTTCCGTAACGATCACGCGAGCGCCCTGCCCACGCAGCGATTCCGCGCAGCCCTTGCCCACGTCGCCGTAGCCACACACGACGGCGACCTTGCCGCCGATCAGCACGTCGGTGGCGCGGTTGATGCCGTCGATGAGCGAGTGGCGGCAGCCGTACTTGTTGTCGAACTTGCTCTTGGTGACGGAGTCGTTGACGTTGATGGCCGGGAAAAGCAGCTCGTTGTTGCGGTGCATTTCGTGCAGACGATGCACGCCCGTCGTGGTTTCTTCCGTGACCCCGCGCACCGACTCGGCGATGGTCTTCCAGTCGAGCGCGCTGGTGCGCAGCGTGTCCAGGAAGATGCGGAACTCGTGCGAGTCGTCGTCGGTGGCCTCGCGGACCGAGCCGGATTCCTGCGCACGCACGCCCTCGTGGACGAGCATCGAGGCGTCGCCGCCGTCGTCGAGGATCATGTTGGGCAGCTCGTCGCCCCAGTCGAAGATACGCGAGGTGCACTGCCAGTACTCCTCGAGCGTCTCACCCTTCCACGCGAACACGGGCACGCCGCGCGGATCGTCGGGGGTGCCGTCTTTGCCGACGACGATCGCCGCCGCCGCGTGGTCCTGCGTCGAGAAGATGTTGCACGACGCCCAGCGCACCTCCGCGCCCAGCGCGGTGAGGGTTTCGATGAGGACGGCGGTTTGGATGGTCATGTGAATCGAGCCGGCGATGCGCGCGCCCTTGAGCGGCTGCTCGGCTGCGTAGCGCTCGCGCATGGCCATGAGGCCCGGCATCTCGTGTTCAGCGAGCGCGATCTCCTTGCGCCCAAACTCGGCCAACGACAGGTCTGCAACTTGGTATTCCACGGAAGCCAAGCCTACGCGCTTTGCCTCGACGATGCCCGCCCGGCAGCGGGGGTCGTCGGACGCGTTCCCTCCGCCGGGCACACGTAACCTGTGCGGCTCAGTTGCGGAACAAGTGTCACTTGCCTAGCCGCAACGATGCGTCGTCGGGAGGCAGGTGACACATAATCCGCTCAGTTGCCGCACAGGTTTCACCTGCCTGAGCGGGTATCGCCCGCTACGCCAGCGACGCGAGGTGCGCGAGGGCGAGGTCGTAGCCGCCGACTCCACAGCCGACGATGACCCCCGCCGCGCCGGCGCTCAGCACCGAGTGATGCCGGAACTCCTCGCGCGCGAACACGTTGGAGATGTGCACCTCGACGTAGCGCGACACGAGGGCGGCGGCGTCGGCAATCGCGTACGAGTAGTGCGTCCACGCCCCGGCATTGATCACGACGGGGTGCCCGCCGTCGGCTGCCTCGTGCAGCCACTCGATCATCTGGCCCTCGTGCTCGGTCTGCCGGACGTCGACGTCGAAGCCGAGCGGCTTCCCCGTCTCGACAAGGTGCTCCGCCAGACCCTCGTAGGTGAGCGCGCCGTACACGTCGGGTTGTCTCGACCCCAGCCTGCCCAGGTTCGGGCCGTTCAGCACCAGCACCTTCGTCGTCATCGGCACAATCCAATCTTCAGATATTCGACGGCGTACAGCCCGCGCGTGAGCAGGGTCACGTAGCGTTCGATGGGGGCGAGCGGGTAGTCGGCGGCGCCCGATGCCACGCGCACCACGCGCACCGACGCGGCGTCGGCCAGGTTCTCGATCTCACTCACCCGCGCCTGCACCGCCGGCGGCACCTCGTCGACGTCGAGCAGGAGCACCATCGGGGTGCGGGGTTGGTCGTCGGGGTCGGCGAACGGATCTCGTCGCTCCGTGCTGCGCAACACCGCTGCAAGCTCCGTGGCGTCGGCGGCCAGCGCCGGCACACCGCTCGCGTGCCGGAGCGCCTCACCGATCCGCCGCCCGGCACGGTTGGCAAGCACTGTGCCACCCCAGATCAGCGGCACGTGATCCGCGAACGCGATGGCAAGCTCCTTGCCCGGATTCGACGACAGATCCTTCAGCGGCGAGCAGCTCTCCGCGACGAGGTCAACCGCCTCCGCGACCCCCTCCAGGTTGATATGCGGGCCGAGCCCAAGCTGCCCCAGCAACGTGAGCAGCCCGACGGCGGATGCCGTCGGATCGGGCTCGTCGACGGGAACCAGCGTCGTCTCCGAACCCGACGTCGCCTCAGCCAACGGCGAGTGCTTCTGCGCCGCGACGAGGACCGTCGCTCCCCTGCGGGCGGCGCCGGCGGATGCGTCGAGGAGGCCGGAGCTTGGGTCTTGATCGTCGACGATGGCGACCAAATCGAGCGGACCGACCCACGCGGGCAGCGTCGCGCCTGACCAGGCCATGAGCGGCACTGGGCACACCGGCTCGAGCACCGCGCGCATCAGCCTGGCCTCGGCGCCCATCAGCAGCACGCCGCGCGGGCGATCACCACGCTCGAGTTGGGGCAGGATGGCGTCGAGCTGCAGCCGACGCACCCGCGCCCCGGCGGAGGCGAGCCAGCGCAGCCCCTCGTGGTCGGCGAGTGTTGGCGCCTCCAGCCGGGCGTCGTCGAAGGGGATCACAGCGTGGACCGCGCCTCGTCGATGAGGAGTACAGGGATGTTGTTGCGCACTGGGTAGGCCAGCGCGCACGACTGATTCGTGCAGACGAGCTCATTCGAGTCGTAGTCAACCGCGAACTTCGCGTGACACGAGGGGCAGGCGAGGATCGCCAGCAATTCCGGGGAGAGATCCATGGTTTCAGCCATGGCCCAAGCCTACTGCGTACCGTTAGGCGCTGGGGTGTACGAGGCGAGAGCTAACCCGATATCCACATTCGTTTGCTGAACAGTGCGATTTTGGGCTGATTTGGGAAACGGATGTGGATATCGGGTTAGGTGGGTGGTGGAAGGCGGGGTCAATTCTCGATGATTGAGCCGCGGCTGAAAGCGGCGAGTCGAAATCATCTGGCCGGCAGGGTTTCGATACGCGGCTTCGCCGCTACTCAACCACCGAAGGGCGCGGAATACTCAACCGCCGAGGGGGCACTCCGCTACTCAACCGCCGGGAGTCGAGCGCACGAGGGCGAGGGCCTCGTCGCGGAGGGCGGCCATGGTCGCCTCGTCGCGGGCCTCCACGTTCAGGCGCAGCAGCGGCTCGGTGTTCGACGGGCGCAGGTTCACCCACCAGCCGGCGTCGGCGTCGCGGATGGTGAGCCCGTCGCCGCGCTCGTGCCGCCCGCGCCCCTCGAACGCCGCGGCGACCGCGTCGAGCACGGCATCCGCATCCGCGACGGTGGAGTTGATCTCCCCCGAGCGCGCGTATCCATCGAAAGCGCTCGCCAGCTCGGAAAGCACCCCGCCGGCACGCACCGTCTCCATCACATGCAGCGCGGCGAGCATGCCCGTATCGGCCGACCAAAAATCACGGAAATAGTAGTGCGCGGAGTGCTCGCCGCCGAAGATCGCGTTGCGCTCAGCCATCAGCGCCTTCACGTAGGTGTGCCCGACACGCGAGCGCGCCAGCTCCCCTCGCCCCTCAACGGCCTCGGCCACGCATTGCGACGTGATGGTGTTGATCACGATCACCGACCCCGGCTCCCGCTCCAACTTCGCCCGCGCGATCATCGCGGTAATCACCGACGGGTCCACCACCTCGCCGCGCTCGTCAATGATGAAGCAGCGGTCGGCATCCCCGTCGAACACCAGCCCCAAATCCGCCCCATGCTCGACGACAGCGCGCCGGGCATCGACAAGATTCTCCGGCACCAGTGGGTTGGGCGGGTGGTTGGGAAACGCACCGTCGAGGTCCAGGTAGAGCCCCACCACGTCCACACTGCGCCCGCCCAGGACGGCATCGACCGTGTGCCCAGCCATGCCGTTGCCTGCGTCCACAACCACCTTCAACCGCCGCTCGGCCCGCACGGGCACGAGCTCACCGAGCTTCTGCGCGTAGCCCGGCAGCGAGTCCCACTCGCGCACTCGCCCGGTGACCGGGCGCGAGAGGTCCACCGTCGGGGCGAGGTCGCGCAGCTTGGTCATGAAGTCGGCGGGCACGGGGCGCGCGTCGGCGAGACAAAACTTGATGCCGTTGTAGTCGACGGGATTGTGGCTCGCTGTGAACTGCACGCCGGGCAGGCTCGTCTCGCCCGAGGCGTACCACAGCTGGTCAGTGCTGGTGAGTCCAAGCTGCACGACGTCGGCGCCGGCCCGGCGGGCGCCTTCCGCGAACGCGGCCGAGAGTTCCTCGCCCAGCTGGCGCATGTCGCGCCCCAGCACGAACTCGCTCGCCCCCGTGAGCTCCACGAACGCGGCTCCGAGCTGCGCCGCCCCCTCGACGTCCCATTCAGGCTGGCTCCCGGCGACGACGCCGCGGATGTCGTTGGCCTTGAAAATCTGGTCGTTCAGCACCGGCTCAGCCTAGCGCCCGCCTCGTCACTCACGCACGATGCGCAGCCTGGGCTCCACCGGCTCGACCGGCGCGGACGGAGCCTCCGGCAACGGCACATCGTCGTGGCGGAGCCCGATCTGGCGGACGGCGTCAGCCAGTGCCATGAGCTCGTCGTCGGCGGCCTGTGCATGGAATTCCGCGACGGGGTCCGCGTCGGGTAGGCGGATGACGTCCCAATTCTTCGGCACCGATAACGACTCGGCGTGCTTGGCACACAGGTCGTACGCACCCGGTTCGTGGGTTGCCGCGAGTGGCCCCATCACCGCCGTCGATTCGGCGTAGACGTAGGTGAGCGTCGCGACGGCGAGGGCATCGCATGAAGATCGAGAACAACGGCGCACGAACGAGAGACTAACCGCGATCAAGCTAGAGTTGGCCCATGCCACGCAGGAGAGACCGACATGGACGCGGAATCCGTGGTCCGTTGACGGCTCCCGGTTCCCCCGCCCGACTGAACCGCGCCCAGTCGCGGCAAGATTTCTTCAGCCAATGCGTCCGCGACGCGATCGCCGCAGTGCTCGCCCACGACGCACTCGCGCTCGACGACGTTGTGGTCGGCGTGGAAGAGGTGCCGTACCTCAGCAGCCGATGGTCGGGCGAGCGCGTGCCGCTCTCCGCCGGCGTGGAGGCCGACCAGCATCAGCGCGCCCGCATCGTGCTCTACGAGCGTCCCCTCGAACACCGCGCCGCGTCGCCCGCCGCGCTCAAAGAACTCGTGCACCGCACCCTCGTCGAGCAGCTCGCCACGCTCACCGGGCGCAGCATCGACGACCTCGGTGGCCACGACGACTGGGTTTAACGCAGCGTCGGGTCGAGCTTGGCGGTGAGGGTCTTCGCCTCCACGACGGTGCCCGCGCCCAGTGGCACTACTGCCGCACCCTTCTTCGTCACCGCCGCGCCGACGAGCGGCTGGTCGGCGGCGACACTCACCGCGACGCCACCCTCGCCCGACACCGGCAGCGTCCCGGTGGTGCCAGGCTCCACGATGGCCTCCTGTTCGGCGCCGTCGAACGTCACCGTCGCCTTCGTTCGACTCGCGCCCAGGTTGGTGAGCTGCAGTGTGGAACCCGCGGGCACAACGCCAGTCAGCGCGGAATCTTGTACCGCGCTGCCACTGGCTGCGGAGGCGTCGCCCGTCGTCGAATGCAGCGAGGCAGCCACCGGCACATCGCTCTCGACGGTGAACGCGCCGGGTTCGCCGGCGGTGCCTGCGTCGAGCGCTACCGTCACGACGGAGCGCGCCGGGATCGAGATCTCCTCGCCGCCTGTGGGTATGAACGTGCTGGATGGCCCGTGGAAGGCCACGCTGGCCGTGGCTCGCTCCTCGCCGGGGTTGGCGATCAGCACCGTCGGCTTCCCTCCACGCGCCAGGCCGGGCATCGTGTGCTTGGTGGCGGGTGTCGTCGAGGGGCTCGCGAAGTGCACGGTGCCCGCGGTCACACCAACGGCGAGCGCTCGGCCACGGCTCGTCGACCAGTGAGCAACCACCGGGCCGTCGACGCCGCGGGCCAGCACGGACACGGCCACCTGACGCGTTTGCCCTGGCGAGAGCGCGATGTCGCGCGCACCCACGGCGCTGATTTCACCGTCGGGCCCGGTGAGGATGAGGTCGACGGAGGCGTCGGTGGCGTCGGGGTTCGTGAGCCGCAGTTCGGCCTTCGACGCGTCGGGCCACAACACCGTGCCGCTCGTGGCGGGGGCTTGGCAGGGCGCCCAGATACCGTCGGCTCCGAGCACGCCACCCGTGGGCGCGATGCCTCGGACGGTGGTGAGGGCTTTCGTGGGCTCGCGTACCACGTCGCGCGGGGCGCTCTCCTCACCGCCTGCCTGCGCGGTGATGACCTTCCCCTGCCCGGAGGCCAAGAGCTCACCGTCGCCGAGCGGCTGGCAGTAGACCCGGCTCTCGAGCGGCGGCGTGACCTGCGAGTCACAGTCGACGGGGACGGGCGAGATCAGGCTGATACCCAGCGCGGCTGCCGCCCCAGCGGCCACCACGGCGACGGGAACAATGTGCAGCTTCATCGGTCATCCTCCCCGGCCCGACGGGCACCCGCGCGCGGTTGCATCGTCGGGACCGCCAGCAGCCCCAACCCGAGCAGCACGAACGCCATCCAACCGACGGCAACCCAGCGGCGCCCAGCGGAATACTCGAGCCCACCGCGCAACTCGCCGAGTTCGAACGTGGGTAGCTCACCTTCGACGCGCTGCAGCGGCGTGTCGGCGACGCGCACCTCGGCGACGTCGGGGTCGGCGATGACGAGGCGCCTGGATGCGTTGCCAGATGGAATCTTGCCCTCAACGACGGGCACGCGCGACTCGCCCTCCTCGATCACCGCCCGGCTCACCAGGCCGGTGACGGTGAACACGGTGGCGTCGTCACTCGGGGCACTCGTGAGACCCTCCGCGTTACCGAGCGCGAGGAGCTCGTCGGAAGAAAACCCGCGCAGCCACACGTGCGACACGGCAACTTGCTGCAGCTGCTGGGCGAGGTCGTCGGGCACTTGACTACCGGCGAAGGCCTGCACCAGCTGCTCGAACTCTTCCCCGAGCTCGCCGCCCGGGTAACGTTCGGCGCTGCCCCACTGCGGGTGGGTGGCGTCGGCGACGTTCCATTCCAACTCGTCGCCAGACTTCTCGATCAGCAAGGCGCGGCTGTCCCGCGGCGAGGCGAGCACGTTGCGCACGTACCCAGGCAACGCCCTGCCCTCGGTGGTGACAGGCCCCTGCAAGCCGACGTACGGCCACGCTCCCAGCACCACTGCGGCAAGCACACCGGAGCCCACGACGGCGAAGGCGCGCGGGTGCTCGGCGGCGCGCGGGCGCTCGGCAAGCACGACGGCGGCAATCATGCCTGCGACGGTCAGCAGCGCCCACGGCGACAGCAGCGCACGCGTCTGACCGCCGTCAATGGTGAGCGCCAGACGCGAGAGCCCCACGCCGACGATCAGCGGCGCGACGATCCCCGCGGCGACGCCCCACCGTCGCGCCGGCTGCGGGATGCGCAGCAGCCCCCACGTCGCAAGCAGCGCAAGCCCGACGAAGAACCCAACGCTCAGCCACACGGGGATACCGGCGGGCATCAGGCGCCCGGCCAGCAGCGCCCACGCGGCGGGCGGGAAGTCGGGCCAGGCGAGCGGGTCGATGCCGGTGAGCACACGCCCGGGAAACCGCACGAGTTGCCCTAGCCAGGGCAGGAACAGCAGCCACACGGGCACGACGAACGTCGCGCCCGGCACGGCTCGCACGCGCCGCATGCCGATGCCTACCGCGACGGCCACCGTCGCAAGCACGAGCGCCGGCGGCCAGAACGCCGCGAGCACAAACAACCAGAATGCCCCGACTGCGGGCGCGCGCAGGCGCTCAGCCCCGTCGGAGCGATCGACGACCACACGGTGCGCCTGCTTCGCCACGAGCGGCCCGACGACGGCCGCTACCAGGCCGCTGACGTCACCGCCAGATGGCAGACCCAGCATCAGCACCGCGGCACCCCACACCCCGGCGGCGGCCGCCGCAATGCCCGGGCGCACCCCGAGCTGCCGCCCGAGTGAGTTCGCCGCGATCGCCGCGAACAGCGGGCCGAGCAGCACCGCGACGAAATTCGCCAGCCCCGGTTGCCCGCCAAGGATGGTGCTCGTCAACGCGCCCAACCCGAGCGCCGGATTCGCTTCGCGCAGGAACGCCTGCCAGGCGCCGGCGAGGCTCGCTGGGGCCGGCAGCATGCCGCCACCTGCTACGTCGGCGCCTCCCCACAGCCGCCAGCTCGCTCCGACACCGGCGAGCAGGAACGCGAGCACCAGGAGTAGGCCAGGAGCGATCAGCGGGCGCTGGGCGGCGTCGTGGGTGCCGAACTCGTCGGAAGTGAGCTCGTCGAGGGAAGTGTCGGAGGTGAAGTCGCGGTAGCGCCCGGCCACCGCGCTACCCACGGAGTCGAAGGCCTTGCCCAGGCCCCAGCTCCTGGCGGGCAGCAGGTCGTCGACAGCGGAGGCGTCGCCTGCCGGCACGCGTTCACGAAGGGCGCGGGTGACGTCACGGGTGGACGCGAACCGCCGGTGGGCGCGCAGCTCCGCTCGGGCGTGGCCAGGTGATTTGGCGAGCAGGAATCCGACGGCGCGGCACCAGCTGCCCAACCGCAATCGCGCCGAACCAGCGCCGTGCACGCTGGCGACGCGCAGGGCCGCGAGGCGATCGTCGAAGTGCGGATGGTGGGCGACGGGGCGCTCCCCCGCTATCGACGCCTGGCGGTGTACGAGTGTCGCGGTCGGCGCCGTCGCTACTCGCCAGCCGGCGATGTTGGCACGCCAGCCGAGGTCGACGCCGTCGCGGTGCCCGGGCAGTTCGGGCGCGAGCCCGCCGAGTTCACGCCACAGCTCGCCGCGCACCAACATGCCTGCCGTGGATCCGCCCAGGGTTGCGCCTGGTTCGAGCTGGCGCTGGTCGATGTCGCCCTCTTCGGGAATGCCGACGCGGCGCCCGCCCTTGGTCATCGACTGCCCACACTCGGCGATGATGTCGGGGTAGTTGCGCCGCCTGGGCTCGATCAGTTTGGGGAACAGGAGGTCGGCGGTAGGCGCGAGCGCGAGCAATTCGGTCAGCGCAGTCGGATCAGGTGCGGAGTCGTCATGCAGCACCCAGATCCAGGCCGGTTCGCCGTCGATGCCGACAGCGACGGCGTCCGCGAAGCCGCACTCACGCTCGACGGAAACCACCTTGTCAATCACGCCCTCGTCCGAGGCGGCGCGCAACAACGCGAGCGACTCATCCGTCGATGCAACGTCCACGGCGACGACGGCACCCGGGCGCTGCGTCATGGCACCCAGCGCATCGAGTTGTTCCGATAGCCACGACGCGGCGTCGCGCACCACCATCACGGCTACGACGTCGTCGGGATGTACTGGCTCAGGGACGAACTCCTCGTCGCCCTCGTCGGCCCACGCCCAAAGATCTTTGAAGCGCTGCCCCTCGTCGGCTTCGCTCACGCGCTCCTCCGCTAGTTAGACTGCTGCGCGTTTGAGCTTACGTCGTTCCCGCTCGGAGAGCCCACCCCAGATACCGAAGCGCTCATCGTGAGCGAGAGCGTACTCCAGGCATTGTTCTTTCACATTGCACTTCTGACACACGCTCTTCGCTTCGCGTGTGGAGCCACCCTTTTCAGGGAAGAAGGCCTCGGGATCCGTCTGGGCGCACAAGGCTTCCGCCTGCCAGCCGTAGGCGCCTTCGTCGTCGTCCAAGAGCATCAGTTCTTCGTTCACCGGGCCCTCCTTTCCCCATGAATTACACACGTGTTATTCGAACACGTCAAGCGGGCCGGGAAAAGTACTCAGCTTTTAGCAACCCGACACGCCGAGACGTATCGGCAGTCATCGAACTAACGACGCCGGGAGTGAACGCGACGCCGCGGCGGCCGCAGCACCGTGCCGTCCGGGTCATCCTCCACTGCCCGCGGCCACGGCGACGACACCTGTTGCCAGCCATCGCGCTGAATGCTGGTTTCTGCAGCACGCACGCGGTCGGGCCCCACTGGCGTGAGCGCGGATTCCGGGCTCCCCGACTCCTCTGGGCGCGGCGAGACAGGGACGTCGGGCGACGCACTTCTGCGCGGTGGATTCGCCGTCGGGGGGCCCGCCTGATCGCGATCCTCCGCCTCGGTGCGTTCGCGGCGGGCCCGGGCGACGTCCCACGCCGCCCACACGGTGAGCACCACGGGAACGACGAGGGCTGCGCCCAACTCGATCATGAGCGCCGCGCGATGGTTTCCAGCGACCTCGCCTCCGACCGGCCAGGCAAACCACACCAACACACCGCGAAAGGCGAGACCAGCCACTGAGGACAGCACCATCGCAACGCGCACCCACATGGCGACGTGACTCGTCGCCACCGACAGCGCGACGCCCAACCACAACGCCCACATCGGCACGACATCCGCCCGCTGCAGCAACGCTGCGCCCTCCGACTCGAGCATGTGCAGCATCAGCGCGCCGCCTTGCGCTAGACCGGCGAGCGCGAGGCACAGCACAAGCAGCGACGGCAGAAAGCTCGTAGGGCGGGCGCTTCGGGTCATGCCAATTCGGCTCCGTACTCCTCCGCCACCTGGGCGACGAGGGCTTTCACGTGTTCAAGGTCATCCAGGCTAGCCACCAGCGTGGCCTGATGCGTCACGACGACGAGCTGCCGTTCCAGCCCGAGCGTGGCGACGACATGGTCGCTGCCTGTCATGTTGAGGACGATACAGCCGGAGGAGTTCATCGTGACTGTGGCACCGCGGAGGGCGTTCGCGTCGGCATCGCGCGGGAGCAGCTCGGCGTAGCTCGCGTAGCCGCCGACGTCCTTCCACTCCACCTCAAGCGGCACGCTCACCACCTGCGCGCCGGTCTGGCCGGTGGAGGCTGGCTCCATGATCGCGTAATCCACCGACGTCTTTGTCAGCGTCGGGAAGAGCTCGTCGAGCGTTTCGGGCTCGCGGGCGATTCGTCGGATCTTCTCCGCGGTATCCGGCAGGAGTTGGTCGAGTTGCGCGAGCAACGTGCTGGCGCGCCACACGAACATGCCGGCGTTCCACCAGTACTCGCCGGATTCGAGGTAGCGAGCCGCGACGTCGGCGTTGGGCTTTTCCTTGAACTCGCTGATGCGAAACACACCTGGCTCCACCTCGTGGGCGCGATGGAGGTAGCCGTATCCGGTGTGCGGGGAGGTGGGCACCACGCCCAGGGTGCACAGCGCGTCGGTGTGCTGTTCCGCGGTCTCGAATGCGCGTCGCAGCGCGGATTGGAAGCGCTCGACGGGGGTGATGATCTGGTCGGCGGTGACCATTGCCACCACCGCATCTGGGTCGCGCTGCTCCAGCACCGCCGCCGACCAGGCCACCGCGTTGAGCGAGTCGCGGCCCACGGGTTCCCCGAGGAGATTCTCGGAAAGGAGCTCTGGAATCTGCTCGCGGACGTCGTCGGCGTAGTCCCTGCCGGTGCACACGAGCACTTGCTCCGCGGGAACCAGCCCCTCGAGCCGCTCCCACGCCAATCGCAGCAGCGATGTGCCTTCAAACATGTCCAGAAGCTGCTTCGGGCGACCCTTGCGGGACAGCGGCCACAAGCGAGTGCCGGACCCGCCAGCCATGATGACGACGTAACGCATGGGCCAACGGTAGTGCAACGCGAGGCCGCGCCCCTGCTGCCCCACTACGATGGCCGACATGTTCTCCGACGTGTTCACTCGCCCGAGCCCCGCCCCACTCATCACCTACTACGAGGGAGATGCCCGCGTCGAGCTGTCCGGCGTCACCTTCTCGAACTGGGTGATGAAGACGGCCAACTTCTTCGACGACCTCGGCGGCGAGAGCGACGAGGCTCTCGCGCTCGGCTTGGCCGACACCCACCCTGGCCACTGGGTGTCGCTGATTTGGACGGCGGCCACCTGGTTCGCCGGCGGGCAGGTCGTCGCGGGAGTTCCGGAGGGTGCCGCGCTTGCTGTGATCGGCCCGGAGGATGAGCGACGAGGTGACGTCACCGTCGCGTGTTCGCTGCATCCGCTCGGGCTCGGGTTCGACGCCGCCCCTGCCGGCTGCGTCGACTATGCCGACGTGCTCGCCCAGCCCGACGCCGCCGTCGAGGGCATGCCAGCCCCCACCGACCTGGCCTGGGGCGCCCACTCCTACGCTGATCTCGACAGCGTCGAGGGGCGCTCCAGCCGCTTGCTGTTCAGCGAGCCGACGTGCAGCTGGGCATTTCTGCGCGACGCGCTCGTCGCCCCGCTGCTGGGCGGCGGTTCGAGTGTCGTCGCCGTCGGCCTCGACGAAGAGCGCGTGCGCGAGATCGCCGTCGCCGAGAGGGCGTCGATCAGCGAGGCGTGAGCCCGACGTGGGCTGCGGCGAAGGCGAGTTGGTCGGTGTACTCGCGCAGCTGCGCGTGCTTCGGTTTGCCTGTGCCGTGGCCGGCCCGCGTATCGACGCTCAGCCAGAAAGGTCCGCCCTCGCCCGTGTGCTGGAGCTCGGCGGCGAATTTGCAGGAGTGTGCCGGAACGACGCGGTCGTCGTGGTCGGCCGTCGTGATGAGCGTCGGCGGGTATTTGACGGCGCGCACGTTGTGCAGCGGCGAGTACCGCAGTAGGTACTCCGCGACGCCGGGTTCGTCGGGGTTGCCGTAGTCCCTCGCCCATGCCCAGCCGATGGTGAAGCGGTGGTAGCGCAGCATGTCGAGCACACCGACGCTCGGCAGCACGGCCGCCCACAGATCGGGGCGCTGGGTGAGCCCGGCGGCCGCGAGGAGACCGCCGTTGGATCGCCCGTGCAAGGCGAGCTGCGACGGCGTGGTCACCCCGTCGGCGATGATGCGCTCGGCTACCGCGAAGAGGTCGTCGAACACCTGCTGTTTGTGGGCTTTTGTGCCCTGCTCGTGCCACTGTTCCCCGAACTCTCCGCCGCCGCGCAGGTTCGGGATGACGAGGGTGCCGCCCGCGGCAATCCACGCCGCGAAGATGGGTTGGTGGTCTGGCATGACGGGAATGTTGAAGCCGCCGTAGCCCCACATCAGCGCCGGGCGTGGGCCGTCGGTGGGCCCGTCGGGTTCGATGACGAAGGCCGGCACCTCAACGCCATCACTCGACGTCACGCGGATGCGGCGCGTGTGGCTGGGGACGGCAAACTGCCCATCTGGCCTTGTGGTGCGCCAGTCGACGAGGGTGGCCCCGTCGACGACAGCCTGCGCCCGCTGCCCTCGGTCGGTGAACGTGGACATGGCGAGGAACACGTCGTCGGAGTGCTCGCGCGTTGCGAGCCCCGCAATGCTGACGCCGTCGCCGATCGGCAGCGCATCGCCGGGTACTCCATCGAGGTCGAGCAGTTCGACGAATGATTGCGCGTCCACCATCCAGTGCGCGAGGTAGCCGGTACGGGTGGCCTCGAAGGCGAGCAGCGTCTGGTCTGAGCGCTCGGCCACGAGTTCGCGCCTGGCCCCGTCGAGGAGGTCGACGGCGACCACCCGGCCACGCGGCGCGGCTTCGTCGGTGCCGCAGATGAGCTCCCGCCCACGCACCGCGACCGGCCACCACTGGCCCTCACCATCGATCAGGAGCCGCAGTTCGGCGTCCTCGTGCCTTCGCACAAACACTCGCGTACGCGATTCCATGCCTCGACGCGTGAACAACAGGCACCACTCGTCGTCGGGGAATCGATACTGCATCGTCCGGGGGTCGTCGGGCTGCCAGTACAGCTCGCTGCGACGCGAATCCATGTCGAAGGCGTACATGGCGCCGGCGGCGTTCTCGTCGGTGAGCGCGTTGCCAGTGGGCTCCGGGTAGGCCCAGTAGGTGAAGCGCCTGCCGCCGGGCAGCCAAGTGGGCATGTTCCACTTCGCCCAGCGGATCTCGACGCCGGTGTCTTCGAGCGACGCGAGGTCAAGCACGCGGATGGTGTGCCAGTCGGAGCCTGCCTCCGAGATGGCATACGCCAGGAGCGAGGCGTCGTCGTTGGGCGCGAACTGCACGATGGCGGTCGTGCCGTCGCCGCCGTTGGGGTTGAGGATGGTCTCGGCGGTTTCCAGTTCGTCGAAGCTGCGGGCTCGTACGACGCGGGGCTGGTCGTCACCGTCGTTGTGCCACGCGAACAGCCATCCGCCGCGTTGTACCGGGCAGGTGCGGGTGGGTTCCGACAGCACACCGTGGAGAATGCGCTCAAACGCGCTGCGGTTCGGCAGCGCGTCGAGGTTGGGGCGCGACAACGCGTTTTGCGCCTCGACGAAGGCCTCCGTCTCCGGCGATGAGTGCTCGAGCCACCGGTATGGGTCTGCGACGGTATGCCTGCCGATGTCGTGAACTATCGTCTCGTCGCGTCTGGCGGCTGGGTGCATGATTCGCTCCTCAGGCGGGGGTTGAGCGCATGAATCCGGCGCCCCAGCACCCGTGCATCACCGCGAGCACGAGCGGGAGGCGAAGCTTCGCCTCGAGGTCGGCGTCGATGCGCAGCGTTGCCACAAGCACGAACAGCGCGTAGGCGGCAGGGGCGAGCAGCAGGAAGGTGAGGTACCGGTTGCGCGCGAGCAGCCCGACGAGCCCGCCCAGCAGGCCCCCGGTGAAGCCAGCGACGGCGATGGGCGGGGCGAGGTAGCGCGCAGATGCGGTTTCGGGATAGCGACGGATGATCTCTCGACGCCAGCTGCCCGTGCGGTAGAACTGTTGCGCGAGCGCCTTGTACGTCGAGCGCGGTCGGTAGACCACCCGTAGCTCGGGCGAGAACCAAATACGGAAGCCAGCCTTGCGCAGGCGGTAGTTCAGCTCCCAGTCCTGCGCGCGGTGCAACGACTCGTCGAAGCCGCCCACCGATTCCAGCGCGTCGCGACGGAACACGCCAAGGAAGACGGTCTGGGCGGGCCCAGCGGGCGTGTCTTTCACATGGAAACCGCCGCCACCGAGGCCGTACGGCGAGTTGTAGGCGGCCGCGATGGCGCGCTCGAGCGGGGTGCGCCCATGGGCGTCCATAAGCCCTCCGACGTTGGCCGCGACCGTTTCTTCCAGGAGCTGTACCGCCTTGACGATGTAGCCGTCGCTCAGCTCCCCGTGTCCGTCGACGCGCACGATCACGTCGTACCGCGCTGCGGCGATGGCGATGTTCAGCCCAGCCGGCGTGTAGCCCGTCGGGTTGTCGACGACGGTGACTTCCCCGTGCTTCTCAGCGAGCGCGGCGGCGATTGCTTCCGTGCGATCCTCCGAAGGCCCGACGGCGATGATGACTTCCAGCTCACCATCTCTGTCTTGCTGCAGCACACGCTCGACGGCGGCCTCCAAGTGCGTTTCTTCGTTACGCACCGGCATCACGACGCTGACATCCATACTCGTCACCTTATCCAGCTCTCCCCAATCCCATCTCCCGCTGCCGCAGTCAGCTCACAGAACAGACGGACTGGAGATCATCTGTGGATTGGCCTGCGGTGTAGGCCTCGTCGTCGCTCTCCACTGTGGCCGACGGCGAAGGCGCCGGCGCCGACTCGGATGCCGGCGCTGCGGGGCTGGCGCTGCTGGACGACGGCGCGCTGGACCGTGTACTGGGCGCGGCGGACTCACTCGGCTGCGGGCTCGGCGCAGCTGGCGTCGCGCTCTTCCCGGCTTCATCGGTCTGCTCAGCTGCGGCAATGGACTCTTTGACCGTCGTACGGATCAGATCGAAGTCAGGGTGGGCGGTGTCCGGGATGAGCGGGGGCATGAAGTTGACCGAGGCGATCTGCCGGTTGCGCGCTTCCAGCGCGAGCCCGGCGAGCTCGACGATCTGGTCGCGCGGCACGTCGGTGAGCAGGAGATCCTTGCCGGCTTCGGAGAGTTCGACGAAACGGGTGGCCACCACCTGCGGGTCGAGCTGCGACACCATCGCGCTCATCACACACTTCTGGCGCTGCATGCGTTCGTAGTCGCTCGAGCCGTGCCTGGAGCGCGCGAACCACAGCGCGTGTTTGCCGTCGAGGTGCACATCCTTGCCGGGCTCAATGTAACCGCGCACCGGCGAGCTGCCGCCGCCAATGGGGATGCGTTTCATCACATCGATGTTGATGCCGCCCATCGCATCGATGATCGACGAGAAACCGTGCATGTCCACCAGCGCGTAGTAGTTAATGTCGAGGCCGAGTGTTTCTCCTACCGCCGCCTTCGTGGCGGCCAGCCCAACGTTAGTGCCCTCCGGGAACTGGTCGGCATGCTTCTCCGCGTCGGTCCAGATCGCATTGATCATGCACTCGTTGTCCTCGCACCGGAACCCGTCGGGGTAGATCGCGTGCATGGGAGAATCTTCCGGGAATGGCACGCCCTGCATATTCCGGGGCAGCCCGAAGATGACCGTCTGGCCCGTTTCCGCGTCGATCGATGCCACGTTGATGGAATCCGCGCGCACCCCGATACGCTCGTCGGACGCGTCGACGCCCAGCAGCATGATGTTGTAGCGGCCGGCTTTCTTCTCGGTGTCTCCGCCTCCTGGCAGCACGGAGCCGACGTTGCCCGCGGCCGCGAACGCCCCCGCGACGAAGTTCGTCACCAGCCCCATCACCACGGCCAGCATCACGACCGTGAACGTCATGGCGAGGCGTGTTCGCTGCGGCAATTCCATCGGGCGCGACAGGCGCCAGGAGTCGATCAGCAGCGCGACCCAGCCGATGAACAGCAGCCAGAGCATAACCCGGCACGCAACCGTGACCCACGGCGTGAGGAAGAACCCGACGGTGGCACCTGGTGCGATGAGCGCCGCAAGGCCGACGACGAGCAGCAGCACGAGCATCCCAGCGAGCACGCGTGCCGCGATCACTCCCACGCGACGGTTGCCGGCGTAGCGCTGCACGGAGCCTGGCAGCACGGCGGAGAGCAGGAGGAAGCCGATCGATCTGCGCAGACGGACGCGTTCCACCTCGGCTTGGGCGTTGGTCACAGCGATCCTCCTGAGGGCTCGGGTCGATCAAGTATGGCTTGCCTCGCCGGCATATCTCGTCCATGGCGCGCCGAGTCGCACGCGATTGGTTTCCACGTATGATCGTTTGCGTGACGAATCGGGATGACCTGCGCTGGCTGTACGACGGAGATGACTCGGAACACACGCGCGTCATGCCCGCCTCTGAGATTCCCGACGACGCCTCCGCACCCGATTGGGTGACCCCATCGCGCGAACCCGGCCCGGACCAGCGGCGCCCGGATGCCCCGTCGGCCTATCCGGAGCAGTATCCACCGCCGGGTTACCAGCCCCCGACGCCGTACCCGTACCCACCTGCCCCGCCGCCTGCGCAGCCGGGCCGACGTCGACGTCGAAAAAAGCGCCGCCCCTTCAAACTGCTGGTGGTGCTATTCGTGCTGTGGATCGCCTACCTCGTGACGGTGCCGGTGCTGGCGTTCATGAATATCTCGACGGTGCCAGGCGCAGAGAGCAAGCTCTCCGACCAGCCGGGCACGGCAGTGTTGCTCGTCGGTAGCGACGGTCGCGGCGATCTCTCGCCCGAAGATCGACGGCGCCTCGGCACCGGATCCACCGAGGGCGGGCGCACCGACACGATGATGCTGCTCTACACGGCCCCGAACGGGAAGTCGGTACTGCTCAGTTTCCCGCGAGATTCCTACATCGACATCCCTGGCCACGGTAAGAACAAACTCAATGCCGCGTACGCGCTGGGCGGCGCACCGTTGCTCATCCGCACCATCGAAGGCAACACCGGCATCAAGATCGACGGTTACCTGGAGATCGGCATGCTCGGGCTCGTCGACGTCGTGGACGCCGTGGGGGGCATCGAGATCTGCCCCAAGCAGGCCATCAAGGATCGCGATTCACACCTCGACATCCCCGGCGGCTGCCAGAATGCCGACGGTGTCACCGCCCTCAGTTATGCCCGGATGCGGAAAGCCGACAAGCGCGGCGACCTCGGCCGGATGGAGCGCCAACGAGAAGTGATGGGCCAGATCATGAAGTCCGTCACCCACCCCATGACGTTCATCAACCCCGTTCGCTACTGGAACGTCAACACCGGTGCCGCGCGTTCGCTGACCCGCACTGAAGACACGGGAATCGGCGCTGTCGCCGGCGCCGGCGTCGGGTTGGTCTCTGGCGCGACGGGCAACGGCATCGCGCTCACCGTGCCCATCTCGAATCCGAATGCGCGCACGTCGGCGGGATCGTCGGTGATCTGGGACGAAGAGAATGCGTCGAAGGTGTTCAATGCCATAGCGAGGGGCGATATCGACGCTGTTGCCGAGCATCAGTAAAGCTCGCAGCCAGCGCCGCATAGGCAGATTTCCGTCGTTCGGTCGTGTTGGAATGACCTCCCCTACCCCTACCCTGGATAACGACTGCACACATGAAGGAGAGAGATCGTGAGCCAGCAGCAATGGAATAACCACCCGCAGGGTGGAGCACAGGGCGGCTACCAAGGCCTACCTGGTGGTCAGCCTCAGGGTCCCGGAAACTACGGAGGCCAGCAGCCGAACCAAGGTCCTCACTTCCAGGGGGCACAGCAAGGCGGGTACTCGCAGGGTGCTCCTGGCGGCTACCAGCAGCAGGGCCCGGCAGGCCCAGGCGCACCTGGCGGCCCCGGCGGTTACGGTGGTCCTGGCGGTCCAGGTGGCCCGGGCGGTTACGGCGGCCCTGGTGGCCCCGGCGGTCCGGTTGGCACGAAGAAGAAGTCGAAGGTTCCCGTCGTGATCGGCGGCGTCGTCGCAGCTGGCCTGGTGGCCGGCGGCGGATTCCTCGCGTACAACTTCTTTAACGGAGCTTCCCCGTCTGCAGCTACGGCGGGCATTCCAAGCGACGCCATCGCCGTCGTCGAGTTGTCGCTCAACCCGGCCGACGCCGACAAGCTCGCGCTGAAGAACATCGTCGAGAAGTTCCCCCAGGGCGACGACATGCCTGACACGGACGACTACAAAGAGATCCTGTGGGAGCTCGTGGCCGACGAGAATGGCGATATCAACTACCAGGAAGACGTGAAGCCGTGGTTGGGCGACTCGCTCTCGCTCGGCATCCTTCCTGCCGAGGACGGCGCCAGCAGCGACGACGATTTGGGCCCACTCGCTGGCAGCCCCGTCACGCCGGTACTGGCGGTGGAGGTCACCGACGAGGGCAAGGCCGATGCGTTCATGAAGGAGCACGGCAACGACAACACCAAGCACTTCTTCCACGAGAACCTGATGGTGGTTGAGGATAAAGACTCCGACCTCAAGGCCGCGCTCGAGAAGGGCTCCGTGAAGGACAACGAGCAGTACAAGGCCGACATGGAGGCCCTCGAAGGCGGCAACCTGGCCAGCGCCTGGGTGAGCCCGAAGGCCATCGAAATGGCGCTCGAGAACAGCGACACTGGTGGGGTCGATGCTGAGGTCGTACAGCAGCTGGAGACGCTGAAGTCACTGCACGGCGCGCTGGGCTTGCACGTCGAAGACAACATGCTCACGCTGCACGCATCGTTCGCCTCCGATGTCGAAAACGGCAAGAGCGAGTCGGTGAAGGACTTCGTGGGCTCGCTCCCGGCCGGGGCCCCGCTGGCGTTCGGCTTGGCCTTCAACGACGAGATGATCAGCCAGCTGTGGAAGCAGCTCGCTGACACCCCGGAGATGCAGCAACAGCTCGCTCAGTTCGGCATCGAGTCGGAGGACGACGTGAAGGCGCTGCTCGGCAAGCAGCTCGCGGCTGCGATCGACGGTGAGGGCGCAGGTGGCGACGTGAGCGACGTGAAGGTGGGCGTCAAGGTTGCCACCGACGACGTCGAGCGCCACAACGCCATCCTCGACCCGGTCTTCGAGCAGTTGGAAGCGCAGGGCGGTGAAGCTCCAGTGGAGCGCGGCGCTGACGGCGACACCGTCACCTACACTCGCGGCTACTCCGCCGACGAGGTAACCGGCGGCGCACTGAAGGACAGCGACCTCTACAAGAAGGTTGTCACCGACGACGCACAGGCCATCATGTTCGTGAACATGAATGCCGTCAGTGAGTTGGCGGGCAGCAACATGGATGAGGAGTCGAAGCAGTACGTCGACCCGATCGCAGCCGTCGGCATGACGAGCAGCGTCGACGGTCAGCGCACGAAGGGTATTGTGCGGGTAGTCTTCGACGACTAATCCCCCACAAGCAGACGAAGGGCTCGGCGATCACGCCGGGCCCTTCGCCGTTGCTGTGATGTTCAGAGCGCTGAGCGCACCTTCTCGCCCTTCGCGCGGGCAAGGTCGCGGAGCTCAGCTTGGAATGTGAGCATCTTCTCCTGCAGTGCAGGGTCGGTCGCCGCCAGCATCCGCACCGCGAGCAGGCCCGCGTTGCGCGCGTTGCCAATGGCCACCGTCGCGACGGGCACCCCGGCGGGCATCTGCACGATCGACAGCAGCGAGTCGAGCCCGTCGAGCTGCTTCAGCGGCACCGGAACCCCGATCACGGGCAGCGGCGTGAGGGCCGCGAGCATGCCGGGAAGGTGTGCTGCTCCCCCGGCGCCCGCAATGATCGCCCTGATGCCCCGACGGTGCGCCTCCCGGCCGAAGGTCACCATGTCTTCGGGCATCCGGTGGGCGGAGACCACGTCGGCCTCATAGGCGACGTCGAACTCCTCCAGCGCCTTCGCGGCGGGCTCCATCGTCGGCCAATCCGAGTCTGAGCCCATCACAATGCTTACGAGCGGATCACTCATCTGCAACTCCCATCATGTAGTTTGCGGCGTGCCGGGCACGGCGACGCACGTCGTCGACGTCGTCGCCGGTACAGGTGACGTGCCCCACCTTGCGTCCTGGCCTCACGTCTTTGCCGTAGAGGTGCGCGTGCGCGTGGCGGTCGCGGGCGTAGACGTGCTGCAGCGCACCGGTGAGGTCATCCTCAGACCCGCCCAGCACGTTGGCCATGACGACGACCGGCGCGGTCATGTCGGGCGCGCCCAGCGGCAGATCCAGCACTGCACGAATGTGGTTGTCGAACTGGCTGGTGACGGCGCCGTCGATGGTCCAGTGGCCGGTGTTGTGAGGGCGCATGGCGAGCTCGTTGACGACGATACGCCCGTCGGGTGCTTCCATGAGTTCCACCGCGAGGACGCCGACGACGCCAAGTTCGCTCGCAATGCGGATGGCCATCGATTGCAGCTGGGCCGCGCGCTCGTCGCTAAGCCCCGGCGCGGGCGTCGTCGTCTCGACGCAGATGCCGTCGCGCTGCACCGTCTCAGAAATGGGATAGGCCACCACCTGACCCGACGGCGACCGCACGACGATGGCGGAGAGCTCGCGGGTGAAGTCGATGAATTCCTCGGCGACGATGCCTACGGGCTCCCCCGCTGACACCTCGGGTTTGTTCGCAAATACCTGCGCCACTTCGTCGGGCGCGTCGATCTTCCATACGCCCTTGCCGTCGTAGCCTCCGCGGGAGGTTTTCAGTATGATCGGCCAGCCCTGCTGTTCGCCGAACGCAACGGCGTCATCGGCGCTTACACACACGACGTAGGCCGGGCAGGGCACGTCGAGTTCGCTCATGCGCTGCCGCATCGCGGCCTTGTCTTGGGCGTATTGGAGCGCGTCGGGGCCGGGCCTGGCTTCGACGGCGAGTGCGCGCAGGTGCTTCGTCGGGACGTGTTCGTGGTCGAACGTGATCACCTGGCAGCGCTCGGCGAAACGCTCGAGGTCGGCGAAGTCGGTGTAATCGCCGACGAACGCGTCGGGCACCACTTGCGCCGCGGATACTCCGTCGGTTTCTGCGAAGAGATGGACGTCGATGCCGAGGCTGATGGCGGCTTGCTGCATCATTCGGGCGAGCTGCCCGCCGCCGATGATTCCGACTGAGTAACGCACGGCCTTGACTCTACCGCCAGCCCACCGGCGCCTGGGTGTGGGCTACTCGCCGCGGGGGTCCCCGTCGGGGCCATCTTCGTTGAAGAGGAGGTCGTTGATGATCATCTGGCTGCGCTCCACGTCGGGGATGTCGTGCAGCTCGAGGGGGTTCCCGGCGGCCGTCTCCAACGTGAGCGTGCCGCAGCCGAAGATGCGGTCGATGATGTCGCGGTCGTAGTTGACGTTGTTGATGCGGCGCAGCGGCAGGTCGTGGCCCTTACGGTTGAGGATGCCGTGGCGGGTGATGATGCGTCGGTCTGTGATGGCGATCGTCGAGGTGTACCACCTCAGCCAGGGCATGAACACCAGCCAGATGAACAGCACGATCACTACCGCGACGAGTGCCCAGATGCCGGCGGGTTTCCAGCCTTCGGGCATGAATGCGATGCCGACGCCGGTGGCTGCACCTAGCAGGATCAGGATGATGATGGGCCAGATCAGCGTCTTGGGGTGTTCGCGCAGGCGGAGCACCATGGTTTCGCCTGCGCCGAGGTACTTCTCGTTGAATGCCATGGCGTCATACTCTCACGCGATGCGTGCATGCACCACGTCTCCGACGGCGAACGCCTCCACGCCGCGGGCGGTGCGCACCTCGAGGCGCCCGTCGTGATCGACGTCATGCCCAGTGCCGGGGATCGGGTCGCTGCCGGTGACGGAGATGGTCAGGTCGGCGCCAATCGAACTGCAGCGGGCGCGGTACTCGTCGCGCAGTGTGCCGGTGCGTTCCCATTCGCGGTAGTAGCGCTCGAAGTGAGTGAGCACGCCGGCGACGGCGTCGGAGGCGGTCGTCTCGAATCCGGCGAGCAGGAGGGAGTTGGCCGTCGGCACCGGGAGCTGCTCCTTGGTGAGGGTGAGGTTGATGCCGAGCCCGACGACGGCGCGCGTCCCGCCCGGGCTCTCGATGAGTTCGGAGAGGATGCCGCACACCTTGCCGCCATCCACCAGTACATCGTTGGGCCATTTCAGGGTGACGTCGACATCCGATGGCGCGAGTGCCCCCAACGCATCGGCGACGGCGAGCCCCGTCAGCAGCGACAGCCAGCCCCAGCGTTCCCTGGGCTGTGTGGGGGCAAGGAGCATCGACATCGCCACTGCCGCGTCGGGGGGTGTCACCCAGGTTCGGGCAAGCCTGCCGCGCCCGGCGGTTTGCTCCCCAGCGAACAACACATGCCCGGCCGCGCTCCCGGCGTGCGCCTCGACGGAGAGGTCGGCGTTCGTCGAGCCCGTAGAGGCGACGTAGTCCAGCGGCCCCCACATGGTGTCGGCCGGAAGCTGGCGCTGAATGGACGGGATGTCGATGCTTGTTTCAATCACGAAACGTGAGTCTAGGCCCTGGTGTGGCGTCGGTTCTCGTAACTCGGCGCCTCGCGGCGGCGCGGGCGGTATGGTTGCGGCATGGAGATCGACACCCAGACCACTGCGGGTCGGATCGCCGAGCTGGGAGAACGCATCGACGCGGCTATCCACGCAGGCTCGGCGCAGGCCGTCGCGAAACAGCATGCCAAAGGCAAACAGACTGCCCGTGAGCGCATTCTCATGCTGCTCGACGAGGGCACCTTCCAAGAATTCGACCAGTTCTCTCGTCACCGCACCACCGCGTTCGGCATGGATGCCAAGCGGCCCTTCGGCGACGGTGTGATCACCGGCACCGGGGAGATCCACGGCCGGCCGGTGTGTGTGTTCAGCCAGGACGTCACCATCTTCGGTGGCGCGCTGGGGCAGGTGTACGGCGAGAAGATCGTCAAGATTCAAGACTTCGCGCTGAAGACCGGTGTGCCGATCATCGGCATCAACGAAGGTGGCGGCGCGCGCATCCAGGAAGGCGTGGTCTCGCTCGGTCTCTACGGTGAGATTTTCCGCCGCAACACTCACGCGTCGGGTGTGATTCCGCAGATCTCCCTCATCATGGGAGCGGCGGCGGGCGGCCACGTCTACGGCCCGGCGCTCACCGACTTCGTCGTGATGGTCGACCAGACGTCGCAGATGTTCATCACCGGCCCGCAGGTGATTAAGACGGTGACCGGCGAGGACGTCTCCATGGAAGATCTGGGTGGCGGGCGCACCCACAACACCAAGTCTGGCAACGCGCACTACCTCGCCGCCGACGAAAACGACGCCATCGAGTACGTGCGCGACCTCATCTCCTACCTGCCGCAGAACAACCTCGAGGACCCTCCGATTTTCGACGATGAGGAAGTCGACCTCACCATCACCGACCACGATCGTGAGTTGGACACCCTCATCCCCGATTCTCCGAACCAGCCCTACGACATGCTGGAGATCATCCGCAACGTGCTCGACGACGACGAGTTCCTCGAAGTCATGCCGTTGTTCGGACGTTCCCTGCTGTCGGGCTTCGGGCGTATTGAAGGGCGCACCATCGGCATCATCGCGAACCAGCCGACGGTGTTCGCAGGCTGTCTCGATATCGACTCGGCGGAGAAGGCCGCCCGGTTCGTGCGTACCTGCGATGCCTTCAACATTCCGGTGCTGACCTTCGTGGACGTGCCCGGCTTCCTGCCCGGCGTCGATCAGGAGCACCGCGGCATCATCCGTCGCGGCGCGAAGCTCATCTACGCCTACGCCGAAGCCACCGTCCCGCTGCTCACCGTCATCACTCGCAAGGCCTATGGCGGTGCGTACGTGGTGATGGGGTCCAAGCACCTGGGTGCGGATATCAACTTCTCTTGGCCGACGGGGCAGATCGCCGTGATGGGCGCGTCTGGTGCGGTCGAGATTCTGTACCGCAAGCAACTGGCGGAAGCCGACGATCCTGCGGCCGAGCGCGACAAACTCGTGCGCGAATACGACGACGAACTCACCAACCCGTACGTCGCCGCCGACCGCGGCTACATCGACCAGGTGATCTACCCGCACGAGACGCGGGCGCAGGTGATTCGGGCGCTGCGCCTGCTGCGCACCAAGCGCGAGACGCTGCCGCCCAAGAAGCATGGGAACATTCCGCTATGAGTGAGCCGACGAGGTCCGTGCGCGGCACGCCGCTCACCGACGAAGAGTTCGCGGCGCTGGTTGCTGTGCTGGCGAAGAAGCGCCAGTCAGATGCCCTGCACCGCAACGATGACCGTCCGCTCGCCGGCGGCTGGAATTCGTACTATCGCATCCTGCGTCCCCCGCTGGTACCCGGACGCGAAGCGTGGCGGCGCCGCTGATGCGCGTCGTCTTAGCCTCGCAGTCCGAGGCCAGGCTTCGGGTGCTGCGCGACGCAGGCATCGCGGCCGATGTTGTCATCTCTGGGTTCGACGAGTCCACAGTCCGCGACCCTTCGCCCACCGCTCTGTGTACACGCCTGGCTGAGGCTAAGGGGCTCACCGTGGCGGAACAGCTCACCGACGACAACGTCGTCGTGCTTGCCGCAGACACCGTGATGGAGATCGAAGGCAAGGCGTGTGGCAAGCCGCGCACACCCGAGGCTGCCACCCAGCTGTGGCGGCGAATGCGTGGGCACACGGCGGTCATCCACACGGGGCATTTCGTGCTGGTTCGCCGCGATGGGCGCGACGAGCACAGCACCCAGATTCGGTCGACCACGGTGAACTTCGCTGACCTCTCCGACGAGGAGATCGAGGCGTACGTCGCCACCGGCGAACCCGTCAACGTGGCCGGCGGTTTCTCCATCAACCGTCTCGGCGGGGCATTCGTCACCGCGCTGAACGGCGACCCGTTCAACGTCGTCGGCATCTCCCTGCCGCTCGTTCGGCAGATGCTGATCGATTTCGACGTCCCCTGGCACACGCTCTGGCAGGCATAGGTAACCTGTGCGGCAACTGAGCGGCACAGGTGTCACCTGCCTAGTGGTGACGAGACGTCGTCGGGAGGCAAGTGACACTTGATCCGGAAGTGAGGCGCACAGGTTGCATGTGCCCGGGCGGGCGGGGCGACGGGCGCCGCGCCGGGCTCAGCGTTCCCAGTCGGTGCGGAAGGTGATGGCGCAGGTCTGGCCCGACGCGGTAAACGCGCCCTGCCAGTGCTCGTTCTCGAACAGGAGCGAGTTGTTCTTGTCGGCGGTGATGGTGAAGCCCATCTGCGGCAGCGCCGCGCGGTAGTACGCGGCCAGCTCGGCGCCCGTCGGTGCCGCGAACACCAGAGTGACGTTGTTCACCTGGTCGATCTCCTGCTCGACGATGGCGTCACCCGGCACGCTCAACCCCGTCGGCGCATACTCGAGCTGCACCGGCCGGCCCCCATCCGGCACCGACGCCGTGACCAACGCACTCGGCGCGGGCTGCATCGTCGGCTCCTCTGCGGCGCAGCCGACGACGGTGAGCGTCGCTGCTACAACCACGGCCAGACGTTTCACAGGTCCAAGGATGCCACGACCTCCGACGGTGCCCCCAGCGCCACCTGCACGCTCGCCGCGAGCCGCGGATGCTGCGGCATGGGCAGATCGTCGACGGGGAACCAACCCACGTCGGTGGTCTCGTCGTGGTCGGGCCGAAGCTCGCCGCCGGTGACCTGCCCGACGTAGCCGTGGTCGAGGTACTGTGCCTGGTCGCCGTTCGTGTACGTGGCCGACGGCGTGACGATGCACCAGAGCATTCGTCCGACGCTGACGTCGGCCCCCACTTCCTCGCGAGCCTCGCGTTCCAGGCACTGGATGGGGTGCTCGCCTGGTTCGACGATGCCACTGATCAGCGCCCACAGCCCGTTGTCAGCGCGCCGTTGCAGCAGCACCTCTGGCCCATCACGACCGTCGCGGAGGCACACGAGCGTCGCTCCGGCCAGCCACAGCGGGGCGGTGCCGATGTGTCGTCGCAAATCCAAGATGAACTCAGGTGTTGGCATGGTTCCTAGACTCTCACCCATAGCCTGGCCGCAGGGGCTAGACTCCCCGATATAACCGAACCTGCAGAAGGGGGCACCGTGGCCATCTCGAAGGTACTCGTCGCAAACCGTAGCGAGATCGCTGTTCGCATCATCCGTGCCGCACGCGACTCGGGCATCCAGTCCGTCGCGATCTACGCCGATTCCGACCAGCAGGCGCTGTTTGCGAAGCTCGCCGACGAAGCCTACGCACTCAATGGCGCTACGCCGGCCGACACCTACCTCAACATTCCCAAGATCCTCAGCATCGCCGAGCGCAGCGGCGCCGACGCGGTGCACCCTGGCTACGGCTTCCTCGCCGAGAACGCCGACTTCGCGCAGGCAGTGATCGACGCCGGGCTCACCTGGATTGGCCCCCCGCCTGAGGCCATCGATGCACTCGGCGACAAGGTCAAGGCTCGTCACATCGCCAACAAGGTGGGCGCACCGCTCGTGCCCGGCACGAAAGACCCGGTGGCCGACGCCGACGAGGTAGTGCGCTTCGCGGAGGAACACGGCGTGCCCATCGCTATCAAGGCGGCCTTCGGCGGTGGCGGACGCGGCCTCAAGGTGGCCCGCACGATGGAGGAGATCCCCGACCTCTACGAATCGGCAACCCGCGAAGCCGTCACGGCCTTCGGCCGCGGCGAGTGCTTCGTCGAGCGCTACCTCGATAAGCCGCGCCACGTCGAAACGCAGTGCCTCGCCGACCAGCACGGCAACGTCGTCGTGGTGTCGACGCGCGACTGCTCGCTGCAGCGTCGGCACCAGAAACTCGTCGAAGAGGCGCCCGCGCCATTCCTCGACGACGCGCAGATCGAGCGTCTCTACGAATCGTCGAAGGCCATCTTGAAGGAGGCCGGCTACGTCGGTGCGGGCACGTGCGAGTTCCTCGTCGGCCTCGACGGCACCATCTCATTCCTCGAAGTCAACACGCGGTTGCAGGTGGAACATCCGGTTTCGGAAGAGGTCACCGGCCTGGACTTGGTGCGCGAACAGTTCCGCATCGCCGACGGTGAAGAGCTCGGCTACGACGATCCGACGACGCGTGGGCACTCGTTCGAGTTTCGCATCAATGCCGAGGACGCGGGCCGCAATTTCATGCCTGCGCCCGGCACGCTCACCAAGTGGCACGCGCCCAGCGGGCCGGGGGTGCGCGTCGACGAGGGGTACCACGCCGGCATGACCATCCCGGGTGCGTTCGATTCGCTCGTCGCGAAGGTGATCGTCACGGGAGCGACGCGTGAGCAGGCGGTTGAGCGTTCCCGTCGTGCGCTGGACGAGCTCGTCGTGGAGGGCATGCCGACGGTGCTGCCCTTCCACCAGGCGGTGCTGCGCGATCCGGCCTTCGTCGACGACTTTGCTGTCCACACGCGCTGGATCGAGATGGAATTCGAGGGTGACATCGCTGCGTACCAGGGCGTCCTCGGCGAGGCCGACGATGTCGAAGAGCCTGAGATCATCACCGTCGAAGTGAATGGCAAGCGTGTCGAGATCAAGCTGCCGGGTGGGCTCGGCACCGCATCCACGCCGAAGAAGAAGCGCAAGCCGACGAAACGCGACCGAGGCGGCGCGAAGGTGTCCGCACCCACTGGCAACGCGTTCCCTGCGCCCATGCAGGGCACCATCGTCAAGGTGAACGTTGCCGACGGCGACACCGTCGAAGAGGGCCAGACCATCGCCGTCATCGAGGCGATGAAGATGGAGCAGCCCCTCGACGCGCATCGCAGCGGCGTGGTGCAGGGCCTCAAGGTGGAGCAGGGCCAGACGGTCACCGCCGGCGAAGTGCTACTCGAGATCGTCGATCCCGAGTAGGAGCCGTTTCCCCGGTCGTCGAGTAGCTCTCCTCCGCCCGTCGAGCGCCTGTTTCCCGACCGTCGAGTAGCGGGCGCAGCCCGCGTATCGAGACGCACCGTGGTTTCGATACGCCCGCTCCGCGGGCTACTCAACCACCGGGGCTCGGCACTACTCAACCACCGGGGTGGCGCTTCCCCGATCGTCGAGTAGGGCCGAAGGCCCGTATCGAGACGCCCTACTCGTCGGCACATCAGTCGCCGAACATGCCGAATAGCAGGCCGAGCCCGCCGAACATGAGGGCGCTGGAGGCGATGCTGCGCATCGTCGGGTCCATGTCGTAGCGCCCGTAGTAGCCCTGCGCGTACGGCACGAAGGCCTGGTTCTCCCAGTAGGGCAACATTTGCCCTTGGTAGCTGACCATTCGGATAGAAGGATCGGCACCCAGGCTGACGCGCTGGGCGTCGCGGGCACACGCCGGCACCTTCCGTGGCGCGCCACCTGCGGGAGCCCACATCACGTCCTCCACCGACGGGCCGTGTGCCGGGTCGAAGAAGCACGGCGGGCGGCGCTCGGGCAGCGGATCGCCGTTCACGCGCGCCTTCACACACGCCACCGAGAAGCGCCCTTCCTCCAGGATTTCTGCGACGCGCTTGAGGTCGTCGACGAACTGGACACGTTCTAGCGTCGCTTTCGCCCCGTCGTAGGCGTCGAGTGCGCGGGTGTAATCGGCGTGGGCGTCGGCGTCGAGTTCACGCCCGACGACGTCGAGATCAAGGTCGCGAAGCTCCGTGCCGAACGACGTGATGTCGTCGGCCAGCGCGTCCTTGGACTGGTTGAACTCCTCCGCGGAGATGATGCGCTGCTGGCCAAAGCCCGAGGCGGGCGCGCCATACGCAGGCTGCACCTGCGGCTGGAATGGGCCGGGGCCGTAGAGCTCCTGCGGCGGTGGCTGCTGCGCGATGCGGCGCCGGCTCGTGTATCGCTGGGCTCCATAGGCAGGGGCGCCGAGGATCACGAACAGCACGAACATGAGCAGTATGAAATCCACGGCAATCCTTCAATCGAGGGTGACTTCCAGGGTACAACCCCCAACCCAACGGCGCTCGGCCGCGAGAATCAGCTGGTGAGCAGACCGTCGTCGCGGGTATGCAGACGACGCGCAGCCTCCGCCACGGAGCCCGACATCGACGGGTACACGGTGAAGGTGTTGCTGAATTGGTCAACTGTGATGCGCTGGCGCACAGCGAGCGTGACGGCGTGGATGAGCTCCGACGCGCGCGGCGCGACAACGACGCCGCCCACGATGATGCCCGTTGTGGGAAGGCAGAAGAGCTTGACGAATCCGTCGCGGAACGACTGCATCTTCGAGCGGGCGTTGCCGTCGAGCGAAAGCATGACCGAGGCGACGTTGATCTTCCCGGAGTCGGCTTGCTCCTGCGTGACGCCCACCGTTGCGACCTCCGGAGAGGTGAACACGTTCGACGACACCTGGCGCACGTCGAGCGGGGTGACGGCGTCGCCCAGCGAGTGCTGCATGGCGATGCGGCCCTGCATGGCCGCCACGGATGCGAGCGGGAACACGCCCGTCACGTCGCCGGCTGCGTACACGTTGGCGACGTTGGTGCGGGAGACCTTGTCGACGGGGATGTGGCCCCACTGGGTGGTGACGACGCCGGCGGTGTCGAGGCCGAGGTCGGCGGTGTTGGGGGTGGCGCCGACGGCGAACAGCGCGTGCGACCCGACGATCTCCTCACCGGTAGCGAGCGTGACGACGACCTCGTCGCCCTCCCTGCGGGCGGCAAGCGCGCGCGACTCAGCCATGATCTGCATGCCGCGCTCGGTGAACACCTTCTGCAGCGCGCGGGCAGCGTCGGCGTCCTGGCCAGGCAGCACCTGGGAGCGCGACGACACCAAGACGACGTCGCACCCCAGGCCGCGGTAGGCGTTGGCAAACTCCATGCCGGTCACGCCGGAGCCGACGACGATGAGCCGCTCCGGTAGTTCGTCGAGTTCGTAGAGCTGCTTCCAGTTCAGGATGCGTTCGCCGTCGGTTTTGGCGTCGGGAAGTTCTCGCGGGGTGGTGCCTGTAGCAAGGAGTACGACGTCGGCGTCGAGCGCGGTTTCACCGTCGTCGGAGTTGACGATCACGCGCTCGGCTCCGTCGAGGCGGCCGGCGCCATCGATGATGGTGATGTCGTCAGCCTCCAAGCGTGCGCGGATGTCGTACGACTGCGCCTGCGCGAGCGCCATGATGCGACGGTTCACCTCGGCGAAGTCGATGTTCACCGCGTCGGAGCCGCCGTCGATGCGCAGGCCGAGCTCCTTCGCGTGCTCGATGCGGACGAGCACCTCGGCAGTTGCGATGAGGGTTTTGGAAGGGACGCAGTCGGTGAGCACCGCCGCGCCGCCGAGGCCCGTGCGCTCCACGAGCGTTACCTCGCCCCCGAGCTGGCGCCCCACGAGCGCCGCTTCGTATCCGCCTGGTCCGCCGCCGATGATCACAACTTTGGTCACGCCCCCATCCTTGCATACCCAACGCCTGGTCGGCAGCGAAACGAGCCCCCGGCGCCTGCGTCGTGCTTGTGCCCCCGTCCAGGCAGATGCAACCTGTGCGGCAACTAAGCGGGGCGGTTTCGGGTGGTCATTGCAACGGTAGGTGTTTTGATAGTACTTCGTAGGGGGTGGCGAATTCGAGTCGGCGGCGGGGTCGTCGGTTGAGTTCGTCAGCGACGAAGTCGAGGTCTTCTTGGCTGTATCGGCTGAGGTCGGTGCCTTTGGGGAAGTATTGGC
>JAEZVO010000029.1 GCA_023443125.1 Actinomycetes bacterium | reverse complement strand
GCTCGAGCCCCGCCGGGGTAAACAACATCTCGTCGGCACGCTCCAGCTTTGCGGCGGCGCCGCGCCGCAGCGAGACCTGCGTGAGCGCCCACGCGGCGTCTTCAGGAGTGTGCTGGCGGCGGAGGCGTTGCGCGGCGGCGAGCGAATCGGGGTCGGCCTCCCCCGACGCCGCCTCGAGCACGGCTAGCGGGAATGCACCCACATGCCACCTCGAATGCCCTTGTGGTCGGTGCCATCGACACTGAAGTAGGCCGGTTCAGACGACGCACTGCCCTTCCACACCAACATGTGGTCGATCCTCGCGAACGGCGGTATCACGTGCGCGACGGGCCACGTCGGCTGCCACTGCGTGAGCTGTGAGCGGGGGTGCAGGATGAGGTTCCCGGAGGTGGGGTCGACGAGTTTCGTCGCGTCGCTGAGAGAGCGCATGGTGGCGTGGCTGGCGACGGCGTTGAAATCCCCCACCGCCATCAGCGGCTTGTCAGCGAAGGGTTGCAGCATGTCTTGGACGCCGCGCGCGTCGCGGCGCCACACGTCGGCGCCCATCGTCGGCGGCGCAGTGTGGATGGCGGCCAGGTGCACCGGCCGCTCACCATACGAGGTCTTCACCGTCATCTCGACCACGAAGTTCGAGAACACTTCGTGGTGCTCGGCCACCTTGCGCATGGGCAGCTTCGAGTAGATCACGGTGCCGCTGGCGTCGTCGGCGGGAGCGCCCTCGACGTGCGGGAACTGCTTGTCGATGCCCGCTTCCTCGAGTTTGCGCTGCATGACGGGCGTGAACTCCTGGATCACCAATGCCGTGGTGCTGGGGCGCACCTCGGCGAGGAGCTGCGCCACATCAGCCCGCCCGTACTGGGCGTTGATGGAGACCACCTGGAGTTCACCGTCGGCTCCATCGGCCGGCTCCATCGACCCAATGAGCGGCGCGCCCCAGAACCCTGCCGCCACGACGAGCAACCCCACCGCGAGGAGTCTGCCGAGGCCGCGCAGTAGCAGCGTCAGGCCGACGAGGAGCGCGAGCGTGAAGGCCCACAGGAATGGGATGAAGGTGGCTACGTAGACGGCGTAGTCGGAACTGTATTGGAGGTCAGGAAACCACTGCAGCACCGCCAAGGGCAGCGTGCCCAGGGCGCCTGCGATGGTGAGTATCCACCCGAGGATGTTGCGCAGCATGGTCACTGTTCCAGGGTAGCGGCGGGGAGTATCGACACCTGCCATGCCGACGTCGAGTGGCCCCCGTCGTAGGGGATGACGCCGTGGAATTGGCCGACCTCGTCGTCGAACACCAGGGGTACGAAGTGGCGGTCGCCGTCCCACATGGGCAACTCCATCATGGTGTCGATGCGGTGCCAGCCGAGCGTGCCCTCCTCGTTGGACGCGGGGATGTCGCCGGTGAACTTCGTGATCAGGAACACGAAGCCGAGCACATCGCGGCCGTTGAACCCGGGCCAGCTCACAGTGCCGCGCAGCTCCATCTCCGTCGCTTCGATGCCGGCTTCTTCGCGGAGTTCGCGACGCATACCCTCGACGACGTCCTCGCCCCGCTCCAGTTTGCCGCCCAGCCCGTTGTACTTGCCGAGCTGTTCATCGTCGTCGCGGCCGATGCGGTGCACGAGCAGCACGCGCTCGCGCGCTTCGTCAACGATGTATCCGAGCGTGGTGAGTTCCGGTGTGTACGGCATAGGACGAGTGTAGGTGGGCGAATGGGTCTCGATGCGCGCTCGACCACCGGAGCCAAACGGCAAGCTAACCCGATATCCACACGCGTTTCTCGAAATCGGCGTTTTTGGGCTGTTTCGGCAAACGAGTGTGGATATCGGGTTAGCTCAGGTGCGAGACATGGTTTCGACACGGCCCTCCGGGCCGGCTCAACCATCGGAGTCCGTAACCCTCGACGATTGAGTAGCCCGCGAAGCGGGCGTATCGAAATCATCTCCGCGGAGGTTTCGACACGCCGCTACGCGGCTACTCAAACACCGGTGGACGGCAGATCGGGTGCAGCACCCTCGGCCGGCAGCTCACCAGCGTCCGATCCCTCAGACGCGGCCTCATCAGCGCCCGATTCCTCGGTCGCTGCCTCATCGCCGGCGGAGTCCTCAGGCGCGGCCTCACCACTATCCGGCTCTTCGGGCTTCGCCTCGTCATCGGGCTTGGCGGGATCTGTCGGCGTCGGGCTGTCGCCACCGGGCGATTCGAGCCCTTTCCCGTTGCGGTCGCAGGTGAACGCGACGGCGTCGTCGGAGACCGCGAAGGTGACAGGAAGCGTGGTCACGCGCTGCCACGACTTCATCTTGCTGGCGTGCTTCGCGGAATCGACTTGCACGACGAACTTCCCACGGGCCGGGTTGAACCCGCCGATGGCCCAGGCTCCGCCGTCGGGACCCTCCCACGACTCCACCTGGTAGGTCAGCTTCTCGATGTTGGCATAGTCCAATCCTTCGGTGCTGAATCCGGGCCAGGGCAGAGCCTTGTTCTGCGACTCCGGCAGCTCCCACGCCTCGGCCGTGCCGAGCGCCGCCCGAAGGTCGGCTGCGGGTGTGCCGTCGGGAATCTGCTGCTTCGCTGAGTTCGGCACCTCCAACACTGCGCCGTTCCAGGGCAGTGTCTCCTTGCCCGACGCGGTGTCCAGCCTGGAGCGCATCCACAGGCCGCCCTCATCCTTCAGCACGGTGCTGATGTCGAGGTGGCCACTCGAGATCGGCGTGCAGTTCGGCAGCTCCTTCGTCGAGT
>JAEZVO010000005.1 GCA_023443125.1 Actinomycetes bacterium | reverse complement strand
TTCTGTTCGTGATAGGTGTTATACAGGCCGTCTTTCTCGGAGATAAGCTGCTCGATCTCGGCCTGCAACGCTTTCCGGGCGGGCAGCTTGGTAATGCCATGCGCCTTGAAATACCGGGCGGCTGCGTCGGCTATGATAAAATCGCTCTCGTTTGCCTGCCGGTATGCGTCACGGGCTTTCTGCGATTTCTGCGCCCGCAGCCCGTCACGGGCGGGCTTGGTCTTGGCATAGGCAAGTACCTGTTGCTGCAACTCCTTTTTCCCTTGTAGCTTGGTTTCCAGTGCTTTCAGTTCGCCGCTGGTCTGGCGCATTTCCTGATAGGCGGTATCAACAGCGGCTTCTAACTGCTCCGGGGAAGTAAAGCCGTATTCCTGATACACATTCAGCGTCTTGGCTGCCTGCTTCAGATTGTGTATCTTCGCCCAGTGTTCATAGCCCCGGCCTTTGCCCTCGGCCAGCTTCTTTTCAATGTCCACAAGCCGCTGCACACTTGGGGCCCCCCGCACCCCCCCCGGGGGGGGGGGGGGGCGCTCCCCCCCCCCCGCTCCCCCGTCCGGTTTGTTACGAACCGACTTGCTCCCAGAGTGCTTGCTCCTGCAATACATGGTCAACGCGCAGAGTATGAATCGCCAACGGTACGCGCGAGTCGCTGCCCTGTAACGCGACGCTGCCTGCAGTCGGCCGGGCCGCATTCCGCACCATCAGCTAGCGGCCCCTTCAGTCTCATCGTTGCCGAGCACACGCACCATCGCGTCAGTCCGACAGGACGCGACAACGACGCTCCTCTTCCTGCAATCTGATGGACTCCCATAATGGGTATGGGCGGAGACGAGTCGGGGCCGGATTCCATGGGCAAACCCGTGTGATTCAAAAACAGCAATTGCTGCGAAATCACACGGGTTCAGAACCCCTTCAGACCGACGCTGTAGAGACATGACCACTACACCTGTAACCACGGTCTGTGTCGCTTCCCCGCGCACCGCCGAGGACGCCGTGCACACGCTCATGCATGGCCTGACCGACCCATTAATGGCACCAGCTTCGATTCATCGTGCGGCCCGCATCATGCAGAACACCATGCGCAGAGAACCGGCACGTTGGGCTCGGTTTGCGGGGATTATGTTGCACGGGGCTGGGCTTGCTGCACGAGTCGAGCGCCCGGGTGTGAGCGTGCGTTTCCCGGGTTACGTGCACGGCGTCCCACCGAAAGATAACGACGGCGATGGCGGCTGGGGTGTCTGGCTTCATACCGATGATGGCCCGTATCGGCTCGGCCTCGAACGCAGCGACTGGGGCGCAGTAATCGACGACAGCATCGACCCAGACACGACGCCAATGCTGTCCAGCCTGCCGCCTGCCGTCGATGGTGTCACGACGGTGCTCGCCACACTCGCAACGAATGCGACGTTGCTCGATTGCTTCTGCGCGCTGCGGGTTGCTGCAGCAACCCAAGACCCCGAACGTGAACGCTCAGTGATTGGGCAATGGCACACAGCGCTGCGGATTGTGTGCTGGATTGCGCGCGACCATGGGCAGCTGCATGATCCATCGATTCTGCCGACCATTGCGCGGGTGGCAACCGACACGGAGGAGTGCGAGCCCGAGGAGATTACTGGCCTGCTTGAGCTGGAGCTTGACCTGCGCAGCGTACGCATGGACGAGGCATGAACAGCCAGCGCCTCGCCCGATACGAGTACCTACTGCACGCACATGAACACCCGCGCATCGGCGAGGTTGCGGCTGCGTTCCTGTGCGACCCAGACCTGACAAGCTACTGGTGTGTTTGGGCTCTGCGTGCAGCGCTGATTGGCCACGAACACACAACGATGCACGACGACCTTGCGCGAGCGTGTGCGGCGGATGTGCTCGATGTAGCAACGGCTCAACGCGCGCTACTGGTGTCTGGGCTGGCGCACTGGGATGCACTGATGGACGAGCACATCGACGCATCAATCCTGCATCCGGGCGCGTTATCCGAAATCGCCGAAGCGCTAGCGAAAACAGCCCCTTAAGCTCAGTCCCATGGAACCTTGGTAACCGGGCGATGTGCTGGGCCTCTGGGGTGTGGACGAGTGCTCATTCGAGTATCCGCCGCGCACCAAGAGCGCCGCTGACCTCAGGGCCATGGCGGAGCTGGAGCGCACGAGGCGCTACGAACAGCTCTACAACGAAGACCGCCTGCTTGGCTGACGGTCAGTCCAGAAACCTGACGCCGAGGTCCAGCTCCAGCTCGGGGACGTCCCTGAGTAACTCGGTGACAGCCTCGCGCAGCTGCTCCTTGACACGGCCCAGTTCCTTGCCAAGTTTGGTGCGCTTCCATGTCAGCCCGTGCTCATTGAGCACTGCCTGCACGTCATCTTGGGTTCCAAGCTGCGAGGCCATGAACAGCGCACGGTCGAGTTTCGACAACGAGCTCAGGAGCAGTCGCAAAACCTTACGCTGCGCCTGTCGCGTGAGGCGGGCGTCCTCGTCCGAAAAGGCCGCGTCCCAGTCCTCGATACCCACCGACTGTGTGGTCGCGGTCACCACATCAATGTCGTATCCGCGCATCCTCAACTCGCGGGCAATCACACGCTCGTCGGTGCTATGTAACTCTTGTTCAATTTCTCGCGCCTCAGCCTTCGCTTTGATGGCTCGCTCTCGAGTTTTTGCGCTTATGCCGCTCAGCCCGAGGTGGTCCTGCTCGGCGAGAGAATCAGCATTGACGATCGCCCGTTCAGCAACCCTGCTCCAGTAACTCTTCGGCCGCGAAGACGCATCCGCGCCCAACTTCTGCGCCTCGACAGTGAGTGCCAGCAGCATCAACGAGGCTGCATCACCCGCAGCGCTATCCTCTCCTTCTTCGGAAGCCAGCCCGACGCGATGTAGCACGCGCTGGATGACGGAGTCCCATGTCTCCCACAGCTCGGCTGCGCGGAGGCTTCGCTTCTCGATTGCGCGGTCCCATGCGGCGTCAGCCCAGCGGCCAAACATGATTCCATGACGTCGCCGTAGCGTGACAGCATCGTTGGCGATGTTGTGATGCTGCCCTCCCCTCAGCTCATGAAGCAGCCCCATCTTTTCAGAGACCACTCGGCGGCGTTGTTCCGTCGGTGTCTCACCCCATCGAGGCGTGTCCGATTCCAGTGTTTCCTCGATGAGCGCGTCGAGCCGCCGTCCGCGCTCACGCGCCCCCGATGCATAGGCGATGCGCTCTCGAGCATCAGCCTGCCGCATTGCTATTTCCTCGGGTGAGAGTTTGGGCGGGCGATAGCTAAAGCTCAAGAACGGATTTTCGTACATCGAATTCACAAGCGCGGCTCGCTCTGCAGGGGTCCGCCTATCCTGCTCGCGCTGTCGACGGAGAATCTCGCCAACAACGCTGGGAGCAAGTCCGCTGGTGGGGGTCATAGCTTCTGGTTTTCCTTCTTTAGTTCGTACCGGTAAGGGTTCACGGGGAACGCCTCGCTGAGGTCGTGCTATTTCGAGGATGACATGCGCACCTCGCTCCTGACTAGACCTTGCGTGCAGCGGGGCCTAACCCACGACGGGGAAGACATTGAGACCGGCTCGCGAGATGGAGGGCGAGCCGACGAAGCGCAGCGCGGCAACAAGGCGCGAAACACCCCCCATACAGGGTGAAGCGAAAGGAAACAGCCATGAATCAGGCAACATCCCGCGGATACACCCTGTTCCGCATCAGCATTACCCCATTGTCCCAAGATGGGCAGCCTCTGGGCAATCAGTACATGGCGTCCAGCGTCGCCCGCGATGCAGTGGGGACTACTGGCATCATCGCTGCCGCGTGGACCCAAGGCACTGTCGAAGTACTCATAAGCGCCCATGACGAAAACTCCGCCCATGTACTCGCTGAACACGCGGGTACTCGTGCGCGTTACGGGGTTCGCACACGCACCATCGACGCCCACCACGGGGCCTCCTTCTTGGGTGGGCTCGCCGCTCAGTGCGCCGCGCTGATCGGGTCCATCGACCACAGTGCTGGGGCCACGACCGCCTATGGCGAGCCGCGAGGACTGCTCCTCAACCCCGCTATCCGGTTTGCTGAGCTGGGCCTCACCGCCGACGGTGTGCTGGCTGCGATGGAGACGGTGCTCTGATGAATAAGCACGTCATCCCGGAATCCTTGACTGAGCAGGCGCGCCTTGTTGCGGATTTGCTCTACACACGCTGGGCCGACCAGTGGCCAGATGCCGTGGTCACCGTGTGTACGCAGGGCAGCCGCGAGGTCGAGCACCGAACCGCCAAACCAAAGCGCCCGAATGGCACCATCGCACTGAGCACCGGCGAGGAGGTGGCTTTCACGCATGGTGACCGTCAACGCCTCGCCATCGGAGGCAAATCGTTTGGTGGTGCTGGCACCGTCAGTATCGCGGACCCGGACGCTATCGTCGCCCGGGCGCTCGCGCACCTGAGCGATCCGAGCCTCAGCGGGTACATCTCTGCAAACATCCAGACTCATCCTGACGTGGTGGCTAATGATGGGCGCGGAACCGCCGAAGCACACGATGGCTTCACCGCGCTATATCTCGATATCGACGTTCGACGTGACCCCGAAGATGATGACGAAGACACGCTCGCATCTGGGCACCGGGCCAAATCTCATGAGCGCCCGCTGCCCACCATGACGGAGGCAAAGAAACTCATGGTAAGGGTCGCCCGGGTGCTGGGCGGCGGCGCGCCTTTCAGGGCTGCCATTGTCCAGCAGACCAGCGATGAGGGACTACACGCCATCTGGCCCCTCGCCGCCATGGTGCCGCCCCATGACCCGCATGACCCCACCAACATCGCGGCGCGCTGGGATGCTCTGACGCAGGGCATCGCCGCCGACATGGGGGTACACCTCGATTCGGTGAGCAAAGACCTCGCCCGGGTACTGCGCCTGCCTGGACAGCGCCGCCTCAAAGGAAACGCCCGTGGACTGCCGGGCCTCACCGACCGCGCCTACGACGCGCTGCTTGTGCGTATCGAGGCAGGAGACTCTGAGGCGCAGGCCGAGTATGAGCGGCTGGCTGCACGTCCGAGCCTGACCGAACCGTCGCAGACCACACTGGTGGCCTATCGCCCAGACAACATCCTCACCGACGAGCATCTCGCCCGGTTGCCGATGCTGTCAGAACGCACGCGCACCAGCACCAACCGCACGAACACCAACTCAAGCACCCGCGAGCGTACCGGGGATTATCAGCTCAGCGCCGCAGACCTCGCAGTGGATGCCATGGACCCACTGGAACTGGCATCGGTCATCTGGGACATCGACCAATGCGACGGCAATCGGTTTAAATGGTGCAATTCTGCTTCGCCCACGTCCGGGGAAGCCCGCGACGGGCTCATCTTCGTGAACTCGGAGACCATGCAGACCGACTGTGGTTTGGGGCAGGTAGCGAGCCCAACCTCCATGATGCGCTGGCTCACCGGGGACAACTCCCTTGCCCGGCGGCTCATCAATCATTTGGGCACGCTTGCAGACGAGACTGAACGCCTCGCCACCATCATCAAGCTCGTTCCTGAACCGTTCGGCGGCGATGACCTCGATAGGTTCAGGGCTGGGGTGTGCGAACGCCTCGCAGACTCCGGCATCAGGGCCGACCGCGTGGCCGAGGTGAGCGTGGACGCGGACACCGAGGTCGTGGCCACCGTGACCAGTGATGAGGATGAGCTACTGGAGGCCATTGCCCGTAGGCCAGACCGTCACGAGGGCCACGAGTTCACCGTGACCACGGGCGGCTACGTCAAGACCGGCGAAGACGGTCATGGCGCATGGCGGTTGGTCGTGGGCGGACCCGAGCATGGCACCTATCTCATCAAGAGGGTGCCCGTACTGGACGACGAGGGCGAGCCCACCGGCGAGTTCGAGTCCCAGTTCGTGCCGCTCACTAATGCCGTGCTGGTGCGCACGTCACAGCACCGTCTGCTGCGCACACTGGATGACGAAGACCCCGTGACGTTCGATGTGACCGTCACTACGCCACTGGGACGCACCGTGGTGCGCGACCTGTCACCCGAGCACAGCCTCGATATTGGCAAGGTGCTGGCGCTGGCGAATGTGGGCGGCACCGTGCCCGATTTCGCAGCCCAGCGGGAAATCCGCAACTGCATCGCCAACACAGGCGTCGGTTCGCAGGAGCAGCGCGTCAGTTTCGCGCGCGCCGGATGGTCTGACTCAGACGGTGTGCTGCGGTATGTGACCACCGGTAACTCGTTTGGCCCCGATGGCGTGGACCCGTGTGTGCGCGTCGAGGGCGGGGATGCCGATGTTGTGACCGCGCTGGGCGAGATGCCGATCGAGGCTGATTTTGCGCGTTTGCCTCAGATGCTGACCGATGCTGCCGCGCTCGTCCCGGGTAAACCGGTCATTGCTGCCGCGCTCATCATGCAAGCAGTCGCGGCACCCGTTCGCTGCACCGGCCCCAACACGACGCTCTGGGTCACGGGTAAAACCGGCAGTGGTAAAACGAGGCTGACGTATCTAGCGAACATGTGGGCGCAGGGAGCGATAGGCCATGGCGCGCCGTGGGAAATCCCGGTCGTGGATATGAAGAAAACGACTGCAAAAGGACCGTCGCAGGCCGCGATGCTGCATGGAGACGTAGCTGCCCTCTTCGATGACATTCGTGTCGGGGGCTCCGACGGCGAACAATCCATCCGGGAACAAATGCGCATGGCCCGCGACGTCATCGGTCTAACCCACGACCGACGCGGACGCGCAGTCGCAGGCCGAGACCAACGCCTACGCTCAGGCGGCCAATGCGACACCTCAGCCATCATCACCTCCGAGGTCACCTTCCCCGGCTCCGAGCACTCGATGACCGCAAAAATGATTGTGTTGCCCGAACTTCGGGCTGCCGATGTGGATTTCGGATTCACCGAGCTACTCGACCTCGATGGCAATCCCGTACTCGGACTCGACGGGCAGCCCGTCATGCGCTACCGGAGCAATGCGTTTTACGAGCGCTACTCAGCCATGGCTAATCGCATCTATACCGGCTGGATTGCGTGGCTCTGGCACGATTGCATGACTCATGCTGGCGGCAAACTTCGCGAATGGGCAGTCCAGAACGAAGCCCGCCGCCAAGACATGGCAGGGCTACTGAGCACTGGCCGCACCCAGCAGGTGGTTGCCCGATTGCTTGCAGGCTGGGCGCGCTTCCGCGAATATGTGGCCGAGCGGTCCGGGATATCCCTGCCCGACTGGCACGAGTACGCCCCGGTGATGCTCGCCTCTGCGGCCGAAGCCGTGGACGAGCAGACCGAAGAACACGCCCTCATCACAGCGCTGCGGGATGCGCTCGAAACCCAGCGCGGACACCTCGCCTCCGGCACCGGTGAAGCCCCGCGCAAACTCGCCACACAGGTGGGTTGGGCAGACCGGGGTGGGCCAAATCTGACTCCATGTGGGCCGCTGCTCGGATGGATTTCCGACAACGCGCAGTGGGTGGTCATGTCCACCTCGCATGCACAACACCTGCAGCCGAACTCAACCAAGACCGCCCTTGCACGGACACTGACCTCTCTGGTGCCGGACGAGGACAAACCCCGATACGAATCCGGCACCGGACAAAAGCAGCCACGCACCGGATTTGGGCAGCAGCTCAGAGGCTGGAAAATCCCCGCCACCGTGCTGGGTATCGAGACCGACGACACCGACGAGGCGTCGGACACCAAACCAACCGCGTTCTGAGACACAAACAGCACGGCCAGGCGGGACACACCGCCGGGCCGTGCTGTACCCAAACTCACTCGCGTCGCCTTCCGTACCCGTATCTCACTCTCCTGAGACACGCTGAGACACAGTGAGACAGGCCGCGTCTCACCCTCAACAAGCCTCTGACTAGGGCATATGCCCGTTTTGAGACGCTGAGACACGATTCTCGAAAAGAGAGAGGGCCCCATAGAGACACGGTCCCTCAACCGCATCCACGTCTGCCTACTTGCCTGAAATCGCATGGGGCCTCTCTATATTTCCGTGTCTCATGTCTCACTAACACTCTTTTTACATAAAATGCCTAGTCAGAGCGTATTTGAGGGTGAGACACGGGCCTTAATTTCGTGTCTCACCGTGTCTCACTTTCGGTAAACCCCCTAGTCAACGCGATTTGGCCACTGCTGGGCCGTGTCTCACCCAGACCCAAGCCGACCCCAACAAGCCAGACCTCAAGGAGTGGGGGCCGCGAAGAGTGGCGGTCGTCGGCCAAGCACGGTCGCATCGACAAGTCGAAGCCATCGGACTTGGGCGCAGGAGTCAAGCGAGGGTTCACGATGCAGCCTGAAACCATTAACGCCATTCAGCCGTTTACAGACCGCACCCACTGCCCTGACGAGTACCGCGACGCCTCCGGAGGCAAGGTGGGCTACCACAACGGTGACACCGGCATCATGAAGTTCTCGGGGCTGGATGCTAACTCCGCATCGGGGCTGCGCAAGTCGCTGCCGCGCGAGAACCTTAACCTGCGCGTTGCCAAGGGTGCCCCTCGCGTGGGCACCATCCTCAACGCCGTGGAGAAGTCCGGTGGCAAGATGGAGGCGCACGGCTTCGTGGTCCCGCCCAACCGCACCGATGAGCAGGTGTCAGTGGGTGGCGTCATCGTCTACGAGGACACCGACAACCCGCTCAAGGCGAAGATGGTCGCCATGAGAGGCGGCATCAACGACCGCGAAATGACACCACCCAAAGTGTGCCGCCCCATCGAGTCCCCACATCGCCCCGGCGAGAAAGCATGGCTCATGTCGTGGTGACACACAATGCCCCCGGAGTTATCCGGGGGCGTTGTTGTCTTCGGAGTTAGCTGACACTGAACGAGCAGGAGCCCACCACCGGTCCGCCGTAACCGTACGATGCATTACCGCGTCCGGTGTAGGTCTTGGTGTACCCCGCAACGTTTAGGGTAACGCTATAGCCAACATTGTCCGGGTCATGGACCATGACGCTGATACTGGTATATGCTTCTTCTTTGTGGCACTCATTTAGCGTCCCGTAGGGCTTCGTCTTCTTCGGCTTCGGCTTAGGCTTCGGAGCCTGTGTTGGCTTGGGCTTGGGCTTCGGCTTCGGGGCAGCCGTCGGCTTAGGGGCTGGCTTCTTCACCGTAGGCTTGGGCGCAGGTTTGGTGGTCTTCTTCTTGGGCTTCGGCGCAACCGAAGTCTTCTTAGACTTAGGCTTCGGAGCGGGCTTGGCGGTCCTCTTCTTAGGCTTCTGAGCCACAGTCTTCTTCTTGGGCGCGGGCTTCTGCGTAGCCTTCTTGGGCTTCGGTGCAGGCTTGCTGACTGTAGGCTCCTGCGTCGGCGTAGCCTTCTTGGTTACCGTAGGCGTCGGCTTCGGCGTAGCCTCCTTGGTCACCGTAGGCTTCGGTGCAGGCGCGGGCTCAGAAGCCTTGGGCTCCACCGTAGGCTCGGTCGACTTGGGCGCGGTCGTGGCGACCGGGGTTTCGCTCGGGATAGCCTCCTCGGGGGCTGAACACGCGACAAGGGACAGCGCAATCAGGCTGCCCAACATAGTTACTGCAATTTTTTTCATCGTTACTCCTGCGCGCAAGCTCAAGCTCAAGCCAACTATCTCACGAGCATTTTCAAACTCGACCTCGGGGCTTCTTAAGGGCGGCCGCCTCCGTCGACCGACCTCGCACCGGGGACAAAAAGCCAAGAATCACGTACACATCTGTGTACAACTTGTGTCCGTGGACTGTGTCCGTCGCGGCCTGACTAGGCATTGCGCCTGCTTTGGGAGCAGGAGACCGCAGGTTCGAGTCCTGTCGCCCCGACCACTCCCGCCCATTGAGCCGCCGCTCACCCGATCGTCGAGTAGGCGGCGCAGCCGCCGTATCGAGACGCAGCGAGGTTTCGATACACGCCCTACGGGCGCTACTCAACCACCGTGCGCCGACACCCGACCGACGAGTAGCAGCGAAGCTGCGTATCGAGATGCAGTGCCGGTTTCGATACGCCCACTTCGTGGGCTACTCAACCGTCAAGGCGGCGAGCTCCCCAGCCCCGATGATTGAGCCGCGGGTGCAACCCGCGAGTCGAAATCATCTGGCCCATGTGGTTTCGATACGCGAGCTCCGCTCGCTACTCAACCACCGGGACCAAGCAGGATTCGATACGCGCCCTACAGGCGCTACCCAATCACCGGTGCGCGTAGCGGCTACGATCGGGGCGTGCCGAATATGAATTTCCATTCCCGCAAATGGGTGAAGCCTGAAGACCTCAACGCCAACCAGAGCCTCTTCGGGGGCAGCTTGCTGCGCTGGGTCGACGAGGAAGCAGCCATCTACGCCATCATCCAGCTGGGCAATGAGCGCACCGTCACGAAATTCATGAGCGAGATCAACTTCGTCTCCTCCGCTCGCGAAGGCGACATCATCGAGATGGGACTCGCCGTCGTGCACTGGGGCACCACCAGCCTCACCCTCAAAGCCGTGGTACGCAACGTGTTCACCGGGGAGAAGATCATCACCATCGACAGAATTGTCATGGTGGCACTCGACGAAAACGGCGAACCCAAACCGCACGGCTACTCCACCGTCACCTACAAGCGCGATCGCTTGCCGCGGCGCCTCGTCGCCCGCCGAGCCCATGACGCCGAGCCGCTCGAAGCAACCATCGACGAGGACCACTTCGTCGACTAATCACCCATCCCATCGCACACGCGTCACGCTGCCGTTCGCGATCGGCACCCAATCCACGTCGCGATGACCCGTCCCCTGCAACACGGCGAGCAGCACGCGAATCGTGTCGCCGTGCGAGACGAGCGCGACGCGGTCGTCCGGTCCGTGCTCGTCGCACAACAACGCACACAACTCCTGGAGCCGACGGTGCACGTCGCGGATCGACTCTCCCCCGCCCCATGCCACCTCAGAGATGTGCTGCCCCGGCGGCGTGGGCTCTGGGTGGAGCTCCTTGGTGAGCTTCCCCTCCAACTCCCCCAACCCCTGCTCACGCAAGAGCGCCGTCCAGCGCGGTGAAACCCCTAACCGCTCACCGATGATGCGAGCCGTGTGCTGGGCGCGAAGCTGATCACTCGACCAAATCGCGACGATGCTCTCCCCCAGGAGCTCCTCCGCGGCCTGGGCTGCCTGCGCCTCACCGAGCGCGGTGAGCGGCACCTGCATGGTCTGGCCCTGCACCCGCCCTTCCACGTTCCAGGTGGATTCACCGTGGCGAATCAAGTAGAGCTCCATGAGATGAAACCCTACGCTTGGGAGACCCACTCGACATCCTCACGTCAAGCGACCAGCAGCGAGTACTACAAACCCTAGTATTTCCCCATAGCATGGACTACACTAGATCGCAAGACCTAAATACTGCCTACATAGGCGTTGGCAGGCCTCCGGGTCCTGACCGTCCTTACCCGGATGCCTCAATCCGGACGGTGAGCGCCTCGGCGCGAACCGAGGCATGGACATCGGAGTCTCATAACCAAATCAGATTCTGCGGTGCCATACATGCTAGGCACCGACGACCAACAAGCTTGGCTGCGCAACTATTTCTTCGCCCCACGAGGAATAGGGTTTCTCGAACCCGGCGTAGACGCTCTCGACGCAAACGAACTTGCGGCCTACAACGTCGCAAAGAGCTCGTACCAAATCCGCCCCGACGTATTCAATCTGAAGTGGGTTGGCAAACACGTAGGAATCTCTCCAGAAGAGGTCGCTGAACGTATTCGTCGTATGTACGACGAACGCCTAATCATGTTCGTGATGAACCCTGCCACACAGGTGAGCGGATGGGGCCTCCACTACTGGTTCGTCAAGCTTCGGGAGGGAACCCCTGAACCCGCGAAAACCAAACTCTCGGACTGGTTCCAAGAAAAGGATGACATCTGCACCGGTTATCGCAGTACCGGAGATTTCGATTTTTTTAACGGAAACCACATGCGGGTTCTTGACAATCTCCTTTGGGATGTCATCGAGCCATGGAAACACAATCCCGAAGTTGAGTGGGTCCAACTAGCCCCAATCAGAAGAGACATTCGGGAATCGAACGTCAACCTTTGGGACGTCGCTGGCGACGGCTATGCAGAAAGCGTCTGGGCCGACGGACAGCTCGAGCAACTTGCAGAGCGACAAGACCTGATGGATCTCACCGACCTCAATGTGTTTGAGGCCCTCAACACCAAGCGTCCCATGAAGGACTACTACGACTACAAGGTGCTTGCCGACATTTCCGGTCTCGATGCGAAAGAAATGCAGGCCGGCATCGAGGGAATCGTGGAGCGTAAGCGCACAGTTTTGCCACTCTTCCATCTCAACTTCACCAAGCTGGGACTTACCAACCACATGTTCGTGATCCGGCTGTTCCAGACCACACCGGACTACAGAAAAGCAGAGATCACTGACGAACTACACCTAGGCTGGAGCGGTGGGTCAGGTAATTGCAGGACGATTCGAACTGCTCGAGCACATCGCGTCGGGCGCGACGGGATCGATCTGGCGCGCGGTAGACCGTCGGCGAAACTCCGAGTGCGCGGCCAAAGTGCTCCGTCAGAAAGACTCCGGGGAGCTGCTGCGGTTCGTGCGCGAACAAGGCGTGCAGCTGGATCACCCCCATCTGGCTACGCCATACGGTTGGGCTGCAGAGGACGACGGCGTCGCCATCGCCATGCCGCTCGTGCGCGGCGGCACGCTCGAATCCGCGCTCAGCGACCACGGTGCCTTCTCACCAGAACTCGTCGCCACCTGCCTCTACCAGCTGCTCGACGGCATCACACACGTGCACGATGCGGGCTGGATTCACCGCGACGTGAAGCCCGCGAACATCCTGCTCGAACCCACCGGCACCGGCCGACCGCACCTCAGATTGGGCGACTTCGGCACGGCCCTTCGCGCCGACGACCCCCGCTTCACCGAAATCGGGTTCATCCACGGCACACCCGGCTACGTTCCACCCGAGGCGCTCGAAGGCGCCGCGCCCGCACCGTCGGCGGACCTCTACGCTGCGGGCATCGTCGCGCTGCGCATGCTGAACCCCGAGGCGAAATCCGTCGACGTCCTCGCTGAGGCCCGGCAGCGCATCACCTCCCGGCCGCTACCCCCTCCCCTGCAGCGCGCCATTCTCGGGCTCACCAGCGACAACCCCGCAGCCCGCATCGATGCCGCCCAGGAAGCCCGACGAAGCCTCGCCGAGGTCGCGCATCGCGCGGGGTACACCGTCGCGAATGGGGAACCGTTCGAGGTGTTCGACCAGCTGGCGCTCGACGACCCGGACCCCACGCCGGTGCAGTCGCCCGAACCGCCTGCGGAACCCACCGTCGTACTGCCGGCTTCGCCTGCGAAGCCCGCGTCGAAGGGTCCACTGATCGTGATCGGCGCGGGCGCTGTGCTCCTCGCGGTGGCGCTGGTGCTGCTGCTGGTGACGTAGCGCAGCTCAGTTACGTACCTCGGCGACGGCGCCATCGATGATCGCCGCCAGCTCCGCCGGATGCGTCTTGGGCAGTTGGTGCGTGGCTCCGCGCAGCACATGCGCCGACACATGCGACGCTTGGTTGGCGAACCGCTTGGCGTGCACGCGCATCTGGTCGAACTGCCCGTTGACGAGCACGACGGAGCACTGGACGTCGCGCAGATTGGCCGGGCCGCACTCGTCGAATACGACGCGCCACCCGTCGGCGAGTGCCTGGTACGACTCCTGGCCGGGCAGTTCGCCCCTGTTGCCGATCAGCCGGTAGAAGGCGTTCGAGATGGTGGTCATGCGCTGCACCCCGAGTGCGGATATCAACCACAGAAACCCCTTGTAGCCGAGTGCAATGAGACTCGACGGGTCTGCCGTAGTGCCCACGAGCACGAGCGCGGCGAGGTCGTCGCGGCCCTCGTCGGCCAGATAGTTGGCGTACAGCGCCGAGAAGTAACCGCCCAGGCTGTGCCCCACCAGCACCACGGGCTGGCCAGGTTCGGCCTGCACGAGCGCGTTCTCGAACGCAGCGAGGACGTTGCTCCGGGTGCAGCGTTGATGTGTAGCGTCGCCGTGGCCGGGGAGGTCGATTGCGAGGATCTCCGTGTCAGGGAGGAGCGCGTCGTAGCCGTCCCACTCCGCTTTCGATTCGTGCGTACCGTGCACCATCACGACGAGCGGTTTCACCATGCCGGCCATCCTACGTCGGTTACCAATCAACCGAACGTTCGAACGCTACGCTTTCTTCCGACGTTACTCAGACGTGGAAATGTCTGCCCGTGCGCCGGTTGCCCCAGCTCAGCCTCCACAACCGTTCATTCATCGCGTTGGTGTGCGTGGTCATCACGGCGTTCGGCGCGCTGGCGACGACAACACTGCGACAGGAACTGATTCCGTCGGTGTCGCTGCCGATGGTCGTGGTCGTCGGCACCAACCCAGGTGCGACCTCCGAGCAGATGGCCGACGCCGTTGGCGACCCCGTCGAACGCCAGCTCCGCACGCTCGACAACGTCGAGGGCACCTCGACCACCAGCCAATCAAGCGTGTCGATGGTGCAGGTGGAGCTCGAGTACGGCTCAGATATCTACCGGGCAGCGGCGCAGACGGAAGTGCTGCTCAACCGGATCAGCGACGACTTTCCCGAGGGCACCACGACGCAAGTGCTGTCCGGCGGCAGTGGGGATATGCCCGCCATGATCGTCGCAATCTCCTCCGACCTCGACATGGCCGAGCTTGCCCGTCGGCTGGAAGCCAGCACGCTCAGCGATCTCGGACAGGTGCCAGGCGTCGCGCAGGCGACGGTGCTTGGCGCGCCGGAGGAGATCGTCGCGCTTTCCCTCGACGAGGAGGCGATGGGCAAGCACCAGGTGAGCCAGCAGGACATCACCGACGCTCTTGACAATGCCGGGGTCGTGCTGCCCGGCGGGCAGACCTCCGACGGTAACTCGACGCTCGATATCACGGTGGGCAACGCGTTCGAGAATGTAGATGATTTCGCGAAGCTCGTGATCGTGCCCGCGGCAGACGGCGCCTCACCGGTGCAACTGGACGACATCGCCAAGGTGGAACCCAAGGCGAAGAAGTAAGAGTCCGCGTCGCGCACGGATGGCCGCGAATCCGTCACCATCATGATTACATCTGCCAACGACGCCAACTTCGTCGAGATCTCCGATGGGGTCAGCAGCACCCTGGAGGAGGCCACGGATCTCCTCGGGGAGGGCACCCAGTTCCACATCATCTTCGATCAGGCGCCCTACATTCAGCAGTCCATCAAGGGGCTCGCCGTCGAGGGTGCCTGGGGGCTGCTCTTCGCCGTCGTCGTGATTTTCGTGTTTCTCTGGGCGCTGAAACCGACGCTGATTACGGCGATCTCGATCCCACTGTCGCTGCTGTTCGCATTCGTCGGGATGCTTGCCACCGGAGAAACCCTCAACATGATGTCGCTGGCTGGCCTCATGCTCGCCATCGGGCGCATGGTGGACGACTCCATCGTCGTGGTGGAGAACATCTCCCGGCACCTTGCGACGTCGTCTCGATCCCGCTTCAACACCATCGTCGATGCGGTGGGCGAGGTAGCGGCGGCGGTGGTGTCTTCGACGCTGGTGGCCATGCTCGTGTTTGTGCCGATGGCGATCGTGCCTGGCATGGCCGGCGAACTGTTCCGCCCCTTCGCGCTCACCACTGTGCTTGCGCTCAGCGGATCGCTATTCGTCTCACTCACCATCGTGCCGGTGCTGGCGTATTGGTTCATGCGTGGGCGACGTAGCTCGTCGAAGATGGAGCACCCTGATGAGGACGCACCGACGGGGTGGCTGGCCAAGCTCTACCGCCCGACGTTGGCTTGGGCGCTCGGTCATCGCGGCATGACGCTGGTGCTCGCGGGGTTGGTGTTTGCGGGGAGTGTGGCGCTGGTGCCACTACTGAAGATCAATTTGCTCGGCGGCTCAGGCATGAACACTGTCCAGGCCTCGCAGGAGCTGCCTGCCGGCAGCACGCTGCAGCAGTCGTTGGCTGCAGCGGAGAAGACCGAACAGGTGCTGCAAGGCGTCGACGGGGTGGAAAGCATCCAGACCTCCATCGGCAACGGCGCCGGGGCAACCATGATGAGCGTCAGCGGGCCGAACGAGATCCGCTACCAGATCACCACCACCGTCGACGGCGACCAGCAAGCCATCGGCGACGCCATCGAGCAAGTGCTCGACGAGCACGCCACGTCAGCAGGTGATGCGGCGGGTGAGATCGAGGTGCAGTCGGGCGGGTCAATGCTCGGTAGCGACACCGTCGACGTGGTGGTCACCGGGCTCGACGACGAGGGACGTGCGAAGGCGAGCGAGCAGATCACGCAGGCGCTGTCCAACCTCAGCACCGTTGCGCGCGTTGCTTCCGACTTCGAAGCCACCGCCCCCGCGCTAGACATCCGCATCCGCGAAGATGCCGCCGCCCAGCGCGGCATGTCCGTCCCGCAGGCGGCTGGCATGATCGCCGGCAACACCAACGACTTCCCCATCGGCACCATAACCTTCGGTACCACGGACCTCGACCTCCACGTCGAATCCTCGAAGTCCATCGAAACCGTCGAGGAGGTGAGCGAGCTCGACTTGGGCGGCTTCACCGTGAGCGACATCGCCGACGTGCAAGTGGTAGACGTCGTCCCGTCAGTATCGACGGAAAACTCGGTGCGCACGATCACTGTCGAGGCCACGCCGAAGCACAAGGACAACGTGCGCGAGGTAACCCAAGACGTGCGGCAGGCCGTCGAAGGGCTCGACCTGCCCGAGGGTACGACGTGGAAGATGGGCGGTGTGTCCGCCGACATCGACGAGGCGTTCACCCAGCTGGGGCTCGCTATGGTGGCCGCGATCTTGCTGATTTACGTGGTGCTCGTGTGGCAGTTCAAGTCGCTGCTGCAGCCGGCCCTGTTGCTGATGTCTGTGCCGTTTGCCGTCGTGGGCGTGGTGGTGGCGCTGTGGGCGTCGAGCACCCCGTTGGGGATGCCGAGCCTCGTCGGGTTCTTGATGTTGATCGGCATTGTCGTCACCAACGCCATCGTCCTCATCGATTTGGTGAACCAATACCAACGCCGCGGGTACTCCGTCGAGAAGGCAATCCTCATCGGCGGGCAACACCGCGTGCGCCCGATCATCATGACCGCAGCCGCCACCATCATGGCCATGATCCCGGCCGCGCTCGGGCTGTCGAATCAGTCGAGCTTCGTCTCCGGCCCCATGGCCATCACCGTGATCGGCGGACTGGTGGCGTCGACGATGATCACGCTCATTATCGTGCCGGTGCTGTACTCGCTGCTGGAGCGGGTGCGGGGCACGTCAACACCCGACGCGGGGGATTCCAGCGACGAGACGCCGGCACCTCGGCGTGCGGCGTTGTGAGCGCTGGGCGCTCCCGCGCCGGCCGCGTCCAGCCTTCCTCCTGCGAGATGGATCGATCATCCGCTGAGCGACAGCCACGCCACAGCCTCGGCGTCGAGCGTGTCCGACGCCCGGCACAGCGCACGTGCCTGCGCCAGCCCGACCATGCCGCCGATCCGCGCCGCGGCCTCACTCTCCCCCATGCCAGCCAGCCACAACCACACCGGCACCAGATTCCGCTCGGCACCGTCTGGGTAGTCGGACATCACGCGCCCGAGCCCGAACCGCAGCAGCCCGTCGTAGGCCACCTGGCCGAGTTTGACGCCCACGAGTGAGTCCACCCTCGCGAGCCCCCGGCTGACCAGCGCAACTCGCGTGGCCACATCCGCGGTGGGCAGCACCGCATGCGCTGCCGTGAGGGCGTCGTCGTGGCTTGTCAGCCCCATATCGACGGTGTGCGCGGCGGCAAGTGCCGCCCACAGCGTCGGCGTCTCGAGGGCTCGCCCGAGCCGGGGCACAAGCTCGTCGACGTCGGGTTCGCGGGTGAGCGTGGTGAGGTAGCACCACAGGTCGTCGGGCGCCCCGCTCCGGGCCCCCTCCACGAGCTCATCCCAATCACGGTGCCAGCCCACCTCGAGGCGCGAGATGCCCGCCATGTCACCCACCTCGACGGTGTGCAGCCCTGGCTCTCCCACGAGCTCGTGCCTATCGTCGTGAGCGACGGCGTCCACCCCCGTGACCACTGCGTCGGGCAGCCGCAGCGTCAACTCATCTCCGTAGGGGACGTGCCTGCGGGCGGGCAACCAGTCGGGTTCGGGCGGAAGCTGGAACATGTCGCCGGGCAGCTGTTCGACCACCCACACCGACGTTTGCGGATGCCCCGGTGCCATCACGAGCGGCTCGGGAAACAGACTCATCGATTCCAAGCGCCCGACGGCGTACCCGCGGCGCTGTTGCGCGAAGACGGGGCCTTCAGCCGTCGGGGCAGTGATTTCAGCGCTGGCACCGCCCAGCCAGCCAACGAGATGGTGTTCGGAGGTTACCTTGGCGCGCGGCGCGGGGGCCATCGCGACGGTGTCGGCAGGCAGCACCGACACCTCGATGCGCGCGCGGTCACCGTCGTGGAATTTCGCGACGAGCGCCAGGCCCGATGGGTGCTCCCACCGTCGCCCGATCTCCGCGGAAACCTCGCGCCACTCGTCGGGGACGAGCAGCTCGGCGTCGAGCCCGTGGACGTGGATCAATCTTCGCCCGCCTCCGGCACCACCGCTTGGATGACGGAGCCGTCCGCACGACGGTGCCCGACGACGGGGTGGGTACCGTGCAGCGACGGCAACTGGGGACCTTGCCCGTCGAGCACGACGGAGCTGACCTCACCCGGCTGCACCGTGATGGACTTGCCCCGCACCGACAGCTCCACCGGACCACCCTCGACCACCTCGAACGTGATGCTCGCCCTTGTCAGGTTGACCTTCATCTTCGACCCGCGCACCTGCAGCTGGAAGCCGAGCGACTGCCAATCCTTCGGTAGGCGGGGGTCGAAGGTGAGGTTGCCGCCGTGGTCGCGCATGCCGCCGAAGCCGTAGATCAGCGCATTCCACACGCCACCGGTGGAGGCGATGTGCACGCCGTCGCGGGCGTTCGAGTGGAGATCCGCGAGGTCGACGTAGAGGCCGGAAAGAAAGTAGTCCATGGCCATCTCCTGATAGCCCACCTCGGCGGCCATCACCGACTGCACGACGCCCGACAGCGTCGAGTCGCCCGTCGTGATCGGGTCGTAGTACTCGAAGTCGGAGCGCTTCTCTTCGGCAGTGAACTCGTTGCCCTGCAGGAACAGGGCGAGCACCGCGTCGGCCTGCTTCAGCACCTGGAAGCGGTAGATGACGAGCGGATGGAAGTGCAGTAGCAACGGGCGTTTCTCGTCGGGGGTGTTCTCGAGATCCCACATCTCCGACTGGAGGAATTTCTCGTCCTGCGGGTGGATGCCGAGGTTCTCGTCGTGGAGGATCACCATGCCGTCGGCGGAGCGTCGCCACGATTCGACCTCGTCCTGCGTGAACTCCAGCGCCTCCGCGGCGCGCTCGAACGCTGCCGGGTCGTTGGCCGCCATCTCCTCGAGCAGCCGCACCGCGTTGCGCAGGTTGGCCCTGGCCATCACGTTGGTGAAGAAGTTGTTGTTCACCACGGCGGTGTACTCGTCGGGGCCCGTCACGCCGTGGATGTGGAAGCGCTCGGTGCCGTCGGCGTCGGTGCGCCAAAAGCCCAGGTCGGCCCACATGCGGGCGGTTTCCACGAGGACGGCCACACCGTCGCGGTAGAGGAACTGCTTGTCGCCGGTCATGGCCCCGTATTTTGTGAAGGCGTAGGCGACGTCGGCGTCGATGTGGAACTGCGCCGTGCCGGCCGCATAGTAGGCGGAGGCTTCCTCACCGTTGATGGTGCGCCACGGGAACAGCGCGCCGCGCAATGACATCACCGACGCGCGCTCGCGGGCCTGCGGGAGCATATTGACGCGCATACGCAGCGCATTTCGGGCGACGTTGGGGTTGGTGTAGATGAGGAACGGGACGAGGTAGATCTCGGTGTCCCAGAAGTAATGCCCTTCGTAGCCAGAGCCGGTGACGCCCTTGGCTGCGATGCCGAGTTGGTCGCTGCGGGCGGTGGCCTGCGCGAGCTGGAACAGGCACCAACGCACGGCCTGCTGGATGGCTGGGCGCCCGCCGATTTCGACGTCGGAGTTGGCCCAAAACTCGTCGAGCCAGGCGCGCTGCTGCTGCTCGAAGTGCTCGAACCCGAGGTCGCGGACGCGATCGAGGTTGCGGTTCGCGCGGTCGGCTAGCTCCGGCACGACGACGCCTCGCGACGTGTGGTAGGCCACGGCCTTGCGCAGCCGGACGGGTTTGCCCTGCTTGGCTTCGATGCGGAACACCGCTTTGGCGACGTCAGGGTCGATGTGGGTGTCGACCTCGTAGGGGTTGTCCGTCTCGAAGTAGTGATCGGCGCCGACGAGGCACGTCATGCCGGAGTGCGCGGCGCGGAAGCCGAGCAGTATTCGGGTGTCGTCCGACCACTGCAGCTGCGGCTCCAGCACCCGCCAACCAAAACCTGAGGAGCGGCGGGGGTCGAACCCCTCCTTCGTCTCGGAAGGCGAGTAGTAATCCGAGCCGCCGTCTTGGCGGTTCACAATCTGGGAGCTGAGCACGATGGGGGCGTCGCCGTCGAGCAGCTCCACCTCCAGGTCGAACAGCGCGATCGAGCGGTCGGTGAACGACACCAACCGCGACGAGCGGATCCGCACCCGCTTACCCGCAGGCGTGCGCCAGATGATGTCGCGGGTGAGCTCGCCCGCGCGGAAGTCGAGCGCGCGCTCGTAGTGTTCCAGGTCGGAGATGCTCAGTGTGAGGGGTTCGCCGTCGACGTAGATCTTGATGACCTTCGAGTCCGGGGCGTTGATGATGGTCTGGCCGGTTTCGGCGAACCCAAACGCGGCCTCGGCGTGGTGAATGGGCCAGGTTTCGTGGAAGGCGTTGACGAACGTGCCGTGCGCGTACGACGGGCGGCCCTCCCCCGGGTTGCCGCGCATGCCCAGGAAGCCGTTGCCGATGGCGAACAGCGTTTCCGTCGTGCCGAGGTCGGCGGAGCTATATTCACGCTCAACGAAGCGCCACGGCTCGACCGGGAAGCGCGTGCGGTTCAGAGGGTCGGTGCTAATACCCCGGATCACAGCAGCTCCTCCAGATCTTCCACGACGATGTCAACGCCAGCCTTGCTCAACTCGTCGGGGCCGACTCCGCGGTCGACGCCGACGACGAGCGCGAAGTCGCCCGCCGCGCCCGCTTCCACGCCGGAGACGGCGTCCTCGAGCACGACGCAGCGGCGCTCGTCGGCCTGCAGAAGCTGGGCGGCGCGGCGGAACATGTCTGGGGCCGGTTTGCCTGGGATGTGCTCGCAGGCGGCGACGTTACCGTCGACGATCACCTTGAAGAAGTGGTCCATCTTTGCCGCCCGCAGCACGGCTGGGGCGTTCTTCGAGCTGGACACGACGGCCAGCTTCACGCCCTGCTGGGCCAGGGCTTCGATGAGCCGCTTGGAGCCGGGATACGGGGCGACGCCGTCGCGTTCGATGATGAGGTTGAACTGCTGGTTCTTGCGGTTCCCCAAGCCGCAGACCGTGCGCGCATCGGGCTCGTCGGTGGGGTCGCCGTCGGGAAGCATGATGCCCCGTGAGGCGAGGAAGTCGCGGACCCCGTCGTAGCGGGGCTTGCCATCCACAAAGCGGAAGTAGTCGTCGTCGCTATATCGGGGCTGGTCGGCGTCGAGGAATGCGTTGAACATTTCGCTCCACGCTCGCATGTGAATCTCAGCGGTAGGGGTAATGACCCCGTCGAGGTCGAACAGTGCAGCTTCGTGTGCGCTCCAATCCATACCGCCAGCCTAGTGGCTTGTCCCGGCAGCGCGACCGGTTCGTCGTAGCCACCCGGCGCGGGTGTCGTCGGGATCGGCCCCGTCGCCCAGGCAGGTGCAACCTGTGCGGCAACAGAGCGGATCAAGTGTCACCTGCTTCCCGACGATGACGCACCGCAGCCAGGCAAGTGACACATATGCCGGGACTAAGCCGCACAGGTTACGTCTGCCTGGCGAGGGAGAGCAGCGACGACGGGTCGGCGGCCGCCCCGGTCACCGCGGGGTCTTACGACGCTGGCAGCGCGGGCACCAGTACAGATTGCGGCCCTCGAGCACCCGGGTGCGCACCTCGGTGCCACACACCAGACATGGCTGGCCGGCGCGACGGTAGACGTACACCTCGCCGCCATGCGGGTCCACCCGCGGCGCCCGCTCCTGCGCCTCGGGCGAATGCTCGAGCCGCACCGTATCGATCCGCCCGACGACCACCGCCGCTCGCATCAACTCCACCAGGTCTGCCCACACCGCATCCCACGTCCGACGAGGCACCTCGCGCCCCGGCGTCGTCGGCGCGAGCCCCAGGCGAAACAGCACTTCCGCACGAAAAATGTTCCCGACACCCGCCGCAATCCGCTGGTCGATCAGCAGCGCCGCAAGCGACTTCCCCGAGCGGCGCAACCGCGCGAAGCCAACTTCAGGGTCCGCGTCGTCGCGGATGGGGTCAGGGCCCGACGAGGCCAGCACCCCCAGGTACTGTTCTTCGTCGACGAGCCGACACCACTGCGGCCCGTGGAGATCCGCGGCGGTGGTGCCGTCGGAGATGCGCAGCCGCACCACACCCTGCGGCGGCGCGACGGGGTGCAGCCGCAGCTTGCCGATGAGGCCCAGATGAATGTGTACGTACTGCGGCCCGGGCACGTCGAACTGCAGGAATAAGTGTTTGCCCACCGCTTCGGCGCGGATGAGCTCGGCACCGTCGAGGGCCGCGGCTTCGTCGGCGAATCGCCCCTGCGGGGAGCTGACGCGCACCTCGCGGCCACCGAACACGTCGGTGAACTCGCGCGCCAGGCGGTGGATGACGTGACCTTCAGGCATGGTTACTTCGAACAACCAACCCGATATCCACATTCGTTTGCGAAAAACGCCTCAAACGGCCCATTTCAGCAAACGAATGTGGATATCGGGTTAGCTCAGGCTTCGTATGCCCCGACGGCGTCGATACGGCGCTGGTGGCGTTCGTCGCGGGAGAACGGGGTTTCGAGGAAGGCTCGCACGATCTGCCAGGCCTCTTCCTCCTCGTGGAAGCGTCCGCCGATGGACAGCACGTTGGCGTTGTTGTGCTGACGAGAGAGCCGGGCAATCTCGGGGTTGTATGCGAGCGCCGCGCGCACGCCTTTCACCTTGTTCGCTGCAATTTGCTCACCGTTTCCGGAGCCGCCGAGCACGATGCCGAGCTCGCCAGAAGCAGCCACCGCTTCGGCGCAGGGAATGATGAAGGTGGGATAATCGTCAAGGGCGTCGTAGATGGTGGCACCGTGGTCGACCACCTCGTAGCCCGCTTCTTGCAGACGCCCGGCGAGGTAGTTTTTCATCTCGAACGCCGCATGATCAGTAGCAATATGTACACGCATGGCTTAACTATGGCATGCCCGAGCTATGCCGACTGCACTAGGCTGGTTCTCATGTCCACAGCCAATATCACCCGCGACGAGGCTCGCGCGCGCTCCGAGCTAGCCACGGCACGCTCCTACGAGGTACACATCGACCTCACCGGGCGCGACGTCGCCGACGCCGAGCGTCAGTTCATCACCCACACGACCTTCTCGTTTGAGTCGAAGGAGGGGGAGCTCCACATCGACCTCATCGGCGACGAGGTGCGCCAGGCCACGCTCGACGGCACGGACGTCGATATCTCTCGCTTCGATGGCTACCGCCTCCCGCTCAGCGTCAGCGCGGGCGAGCATGTGCTGAAGGTCACCTCCGTCATGCGGTATTCGCGCTCCGGCGAGGGCCTGCACCGCTTCGTCGACCCCTCCGACGACCGCATCTACCTGTACTCGCAGTTCGAGGCACCCGACGCCCGTCGCGTCTACGCCAACTTCGAGCAGCCCGATCAGAAGGCGACGTTCCAGCTCACCGTCGACGCCCCGTCGCACTGGACGGTCTTCGGCAATGCCGCGGCGGCGCAGCCCGAGGAGATCGGCGACGGGTTCTCGCGCTGGACGCACGAGCCGACGAAGCCGCTTTCTACCTATATCACCGCAGTGGTGGCGGGCGAGTACTACGTCGTGTCCTCCACCATCCAGTCGGCGGCCGGCGAGGTGCCCGCGCAGGTGGCCTGCCGCCAGTCGCTGGCGCAGTATCTCGACCATGAACGCATCCTGGAAACCACGCAGCGCGGGTTCGAGGTGTTCGAGGAGACCTTCGGCGTCCCCTACGCGTTCGGTACCTACGACCAAATCTTCGTACCGGAGTACAACTTCGGCGCCATGGAGAACGCCGGCTGCATCACATTCCGCGACGAGTACCTCTACCGTTCGCGGGTGACGGCCCGTGAGATGGAGTCGCGTGACAACACGATCCTCCATGAGCTCGCCCACATGTGGTTCGGCGATCTC
>JAEZVO010000069.1 GCA_023443125.1 Actinomycetes bacterium | reverse complement strand
GCGCACGTCAGCGGCCTCTCCGACGAGGGGCGCGCTGCAAGTGGCGAGGATTCCGCGTGGCATCGGCACCAGCAACGGCGTGAAGCTGACCCCGACGTGCTGCTCGGTGAGGCTCGCGAGATTCTGTGTGATCTCGGGGGTGTGCCGGTGCGTGCCACCCACGCCGTAGCAGATGGCGTTGCCCATCGTCTCAGCGCCGATGAGGTGTGGCTTAGGAGCCTTGCCAGCGCCCGAGAGCCCGGATGCGGCGACGATAACAATCTGCGACGCGTCTACGAGGTTTGCAGCCACCGCGGGCATGAGCGCCAGCGTGGCAGCCGTTGGGTAGCACCCTGGCACGGCGACCCGTCGGGCACCGCGCAGCTGCGTTCGTTGCCCGGTGAGTTCCGGCAACCCGTACGGCCAGGTGCCCGCGTGCTCGGAACCGTAGAACTGCGTCCAAGCGTCAGCGTCTCGAAGTCGGTAGTCGGCCCCGCAGTCGATCAGGAGTGTGTCGTCGCCTAACTGCGCCGCGATGGCCGCAGATTCCCCGTGTGGCAATGCGAGGAACACGACGTCATGACCAGCGAGGGTGTCGGCGCTCGTCGGTTCGACTACGCGATCCACGAGCGGGCTGAGGTGCGGCTGGTGCGCACCAAGTTTGTCGCCAGCCGACGAGTGCCCCGTCAGGGCACCAATCTTGACTTCGGGGTGCGCCAGCAGGAGCCGGAGCAATTCACCGCCCGCGTAGCCCGTGCAGCCAGCAACAGCAACGTTGTACGCCATACGGATAACTATGCCATATCGCTAATAGTTATTCCAATGCCTCGCTCCAGAATGGCGATTCCTTCTGCGAAGTTACGTTCTGCTTCGTCAGCGTCGAACTCGCTGAGTACACCCAGCGTGGTCAGCTGTGCGCGGGTTTGGTCGTACAAGGTCGAGCCCAGCACGAAATGTTCGACGGTGGCGAGGGCGGCAGGTTCGATGCCGTCGGGCAGCAGATGCCGGACGGGCTCCGTCGGGTCTACCTCGCCCAGCCCCACGGCGCGGCTCGACAGCACTAGCTCAGCAGCGTCGCGATGCGCCAACAGCGCCTGGCGGTAGCCGAGCGCCCACGCGGTCAGCGACGTGGCTGTCGGCACCTTGTGGAGGATCTCGTCAGCCACCGCTGAGAGCAAGGACTGCTTGTTCGGGACGTGGTAGTACAAGGCTCCAGGCTGGACGCCCAGCACGTCGGCGACACGGCGCATGCTGAGGTCAGCCAATCCGAACTCATCGAGGATGGCGCCGGCCGCCTCAACCACAGCGCGCTTCGTCAGTGCCATGCCGACTCCACAACCATGCCGCCATGCTACCTAAACGTCGACGCGAGACTTGCGTAGACGCTCGGCTCCACACCTTGCAATGGCCGACATTCAGGCGCGCTGCGTCGCCCCGCAACGTTCAACCGCGGCGTCCACCGCGGCTTGGCGAACCTGCGCGGCCTCCGCGTCCTTGAGCGTCTTCTCACCGCGGATGCGCAGCGCGAAGGCCAACGATTTCTTGCCCTCATCGATCTGCTCGCCGGTGTACACGTCGAACAAGTGCACCGACTCCAGCAGTTCGCCGCCGCCTGCCACCAGTGCGTCGTGCACCGCCGCCGCGGGCATATCCGCATCAACGACGAGGGCGACGTCTTCCTTCGCGACCGGGGCGCCGTGCAGGACGCCAATCCTGCCTGCGTGTGGGGCCGCGTCGAGCAGCTTGCCGAGATCAATCTCGACGGCACACGTGCGCTCGGGAAGCTCGAATGCGGCAATGACGCGCGGGTGCAGCTCGCCGGCGTAGCCGAGCAGCGTCTCGCCCACGAAGAATGCCGCAGCCCGTCCGGGGTGCCAGGGCATGACATCGTCTACCTGCGTGCGCTGCAGCGTTACGCCGACGGCCGCCGCAACCGTGTCTGCGAGGGCAACGACATGTCGCCAGTCTGCGTCGACGCCTGCACCGCCCCAGCCGTCGGGGGTCCACTTACCTGCGACGAGGCCGGCCAGGTGCTCAGGCTGGTAAGGCAGGGAGCTGTTCAACGCAGCAATCTCGTCGTCCGACGGGCGCCCTGTGACGTCGGGCTTCGGCGCCACGTGAGTGTCCACGTCGAGGAAGACCGATCCGAACTCGAATACCGCGAGATCGGTGATGGAACGGGAGAGGTTCTTCGCCACCACGCGGAACATTCCAGGCAACAGCGAAGTGTGCAGGAACGGCTGGGTGTCGGACAGTGGGTTGGCCAACCGTGTGGCGCGACGGCGCACGTCGGTGGGTTCGATACCCATGCGGTCGAGGTCGTCTTCCGACATGAACGGCAGGCTCATCGTCTGCGTGAAACCGAGCTGTACAGCGGCGCGAATTGCGTCACGACGGGCCTGCTGCCTCGGCGTGAGGCCACCGCCCGACGGTGCCACCGGGAGGCGCTTGCCGATGCGGTCGTAACCGATCTTGGTGCCAAGCTCCTCGACGATGTCGTACGGCTCGACGAGGTCATGGCGCCAGCTCGGGATCTCCAGGGTGAGTGAGTCGCCGAGGGCGGTGACGCCGATGCCGGATGCCGAGAGCAGCCGTGCCGCCTCGGATTCAGAAACCTCCAGACCGAGCACGGATGAGATCAGGCCGACGCGCAGCTTCACCACGCGCGGCGCGGGAACACCACCGACGAAGGTCTCCCCCGTCACCTGCCCGCCACCGTACTGGGTGATGAGCTTGGCCGCCCGACGCGCGGCGGCGTAGTTCACCGCCGGGTCTACGTGGCGCTCGAAGCGCTTGGAAGCCTCCGAAATGAGCCCGTGACGACGGAAGGTGCGAGACACGGAAGCAGCATCGAACGCGGCGGCTTCGAGGACGATGCGCGTCGTCGAATCGCTGATCTCCGTCGTCTCGCCTCCCATCACGCCGGCCAGGCCGATGGGGCCCGACTCGTCGGTGATGAGCATGTCGTCCGTGTCGAGTTGGCGGGTCTGCCCGTCGAGCGTGACGAGCTGTTCACCCTCGCTCGCCATGCGCACGGTGATGGGGCCTTGGAGCTTGTCGGCGTCGTAGGCATGCAGGGGCTGACCGGATTCGAGCATGACGTAGTTCGTCACGTCGACGGCGAGCGAGATGGCGCGCACTCCCGATGCCCGGAGGCGGTCCACCATGAACTTGGGCGACGGAGCGTGCGTTTCCACGCCCTCAATGGTGAGGGCTGTGAACGCGGTGCAGCGCTCGGTGTCGAGCTGCACCGGGTAGCCGGAAGTGGTCTGCTCCGGCGGCGCCTGGCGGTACTTGTCGGTGTAGGGCACTGCGTAAGCCACCGATGCTTCGCGAGCGAGCCCTCGCATCGACAGGCAGTGCCCGAGGTCGGGCGTGACGTCGATGTCGAGCACATCGTCGGCGCTCCACAGCAGTTCGATGGCGTCGTCGCCTGGGTTGCCTTGTGAGAGCACCATGATGCCCTCGTGGTCGTTGCCGAGACCGATCTCGTCCTCAGCGCAGATCATGCCGTCGGAGATATGTCCGTAGGTCTTCCTGGCAGAGATCTGGAAATCGCCGGGCAGCACGGCACCAGGGAGGGAGACCACGACGAGGTCTCCTACCTGGAAGTTATGCGCACCGCAGACGATGCCGCGCGAGGCTGGGTACTCGTCGGTGGCGGGGTCGTTGTGGGACTCCCCCACATCGACGCGGCAGTAGTGGATGGTCTTGCCGTTCTTCTGCGGCTCGTCCGTCATGCTGAGCACCCGCCCGACGACGAGCGGCCCAGTGACGGGAGAGCCGACGTGCTCCACCCGCTCGACGGTGAGGCCGAGATTGGTGAGGGCATCGGCGATCTCCTCGGTGCTGACGTCATTCGGCAGCATAACGAGTTCACGGAGCCAGGAAACTGGGGCCTTCATCGTGCACCTCCGAGCAGGGATTGGCTGAAGCGAACATCGCCTTCAACGAAGTCGCGAATGTCTGGGGCGCCGTTACGGAACATCACCGTGCGCTCGATGCCCATGCCGAACGCGAAGCCGGAGTATTCGTCGGCGTCGATACCGCAGGCGCGCAGCACGCGCGGGTTGACGATGCCGCAGCCGCCCCACTCGATCCATCCTTCGGACCGGCAGGTGCGGCACGGGCGATCGGGGTTGCCGACGGATTCGCCCTTGCAGACGAAGCATTGGAGATCGACTTCTGCCGAGGGCTCCGTGAACGGGAAGAAGTGGGGGCGCATGCGCGTCTCGACGTCACCGAACATCGCTTTCGCGAAGTGGTCGAGTGTTCCCCTCAGGTGCGCCATCGAGATGCCTTTGTCGACGACGAGCCCCTCCAGCTGGTGGAACACGGGCAGGTGCGTGGCGTCGTATTCGTCCGAGCGATACACCTTGCCAGGGCTCACGATGTAGAGCGGCAGATCTCTCGTGAGCAGTTCGCGTGCCTGCACCGGAGAGGTCTGCGTGCGCAGCAGCTTCGCGTCGGAGCGCGGCTCAATCCACAGCGTGTCCTGTTCACCGCGGGCGGGGTGGTCAGGCGGCAGGTTGAGCGCGTCGAAGTTGTACCACTCCGTCTCAGCCTCGGGGCCTTCTGCCACCTCGTAGCCGAGCGCGACGAAGACGTCGACCATCTGGTCGATGATGGCGGTCACCGGGTGGATTGCGCCGCGCGGGGCGATCTCGACCGGCAGCGTCATGTCAACGCGCTCCTCGACGAGCGCCGTCGCGAGTTCTTCCTGAGCCAGAACCTCTTGACGAGCCGCGATGGCTTGATTCACTTGCCCCCTGGCCTGCCCGACGCGCTTGCCGGCATCCTTGCGCGCTGCGGGTGGCAGCGCCCCAATCTCACGGTTCGCCAGCGCCAACGGGGAGCGGTCGCCCGCGTGTGCGAGCCGAACCTGCTTCAGCTCCTCGCTCGAGGACGCCTCGTCGATGGCGAGGAGCGCGTCGGCAACGTATCCCTCGATCACTTCCGGCGCCAGTGCGGCGACCTGCTTCGGGTCATAGTTGTCATTCGGCCCGCTCATGGGGGACTCCTTCCCTGCTTCTGCGCTGCGCAGAGGCGGTGGCGTACAGACACACCGCTGCAGCGCTGGATAGGTTGAGGCTCTCTGCGCCGCCCCACATGGGGACGGCGACGACTTCGTCAGCCAAGGCCCGGTCGGCGTTGGGGAGCCCCCACGCCTCGTTGCCCATGATCCACGCGGTCGGGCGAGTGAGCTCGCCGCGCTGTTGTTTCAAATCGAGCGGTGCACCGTCGCCGTCGGCTGCCAGCACCTGCATGCCAAGGCCGTGCACCGTCTCGACTGCGGCCTTCAACTCCATGCCAGTGATGATGGGCATGTGGAAGAGACTGCCCACCGTCGAGCGAACCACCTTGGGGTTGTACACGTCGACGGACCCTGTCGTGAGGATGACAGCGTCGGCGCCAAAGGCGTCGGCACAGCGGATGACGGTGCCGGCGTTGCCTGGGTCGCGCACCTGGGCGCAGATCACCACAAGTTTGGCGTCGGCCAGCGCGTCCAGCCCGAAGTTGAGCTGGCGGCACACGGCGATGATGCCCTGCGGGGTCACCGTGTCAGAGATCTGGCGCATGGCCTGCTCGGAGGCCTGCCACACCTGCCCGTCGAAGCCGGCGAGCAGATCGACATGCTTGCCGGGATCGTCGACGATCACCTCGTCAACGAGATCACCTGCAGCCACCGCCTCACGCACTGCCTGCCTACCTTCGACGAGAAATTTTCCCGCGATGTCCCGCCCGCGGCGCTGCGTTAAGCGACGAACCGAACGCAACACCCCGACCGGGAGCGCGGCGTCCGGTTCGTGGCGCACTGCGGAATCAGGCAGCGGTGGCCTGATGCTCCTTCGCGACCGCGACGAGCTGGTTAAACGCCGCGACGTCGTTGACGGCCAGATCAGCCAGGATCTTCCGATCCACTTCGACGCCGGCGTTCTTCAAACCGTTGATGAAGCGGTTGTAGGTCATACCCTCGGCGCGGCAGCCAGCGTTGATGCGCTGGATCCACAGCGACCGGAAGTCGCCCTTCTTGGCGCGGCGGTCGCGGTAGCTGTAGGTGGCGGAGTGGAGAATCTGCTCCTTCGCCTTGCGGTACAGCCGCGAGCGCTGGCCACGGTAACCCGATGCCTGCTCGAGAATCTCGCGACGCTTCTTCTTGGCGTTAACAGAACGCTTCACGCGTGCCATGGTGACTCCTTGGAATAAGAACTAGGTGGGTGGGGATGGGGATGTCTTAGCGGCCCTTGTGCTTGCCGAGCAGCTTGCGAGCCTTCTTGGCCTCAACGTCGACAACCGCGACGTTGCCGCTCAGGCGGCGGATGCGTCGCGAGGTCTTGTGCTCGTTGAGGTGGCCAAGATTGGCCTGGCGGCGCATAAGTTTGCCCGTCCCGGTGGTCTTGAAGCGCTTCTTGGCGCCGGAGTGCGTCTTCATTTTCGGCATGACGTGCTCACTTTCTGTAGTGGGAAATTCAGGGACACGCCTCGTCAGAGGTCGATGTCCGGGTCCATGTTGTCTGCGGGGCCGCGCTTCTTCTTCGTCGGCTTGTTGGCTGCGGCCTTGGCGCGCATCTTCGCTTCTGCGGCCTTGTCGGCAGCGGCGTTTTCCTTGCGCTGCTCCATGCGTCGCGTGCGATCGCGGTCGCGGTCGACCTTGGCGTCGCTCTTCTTTTTCGTGGGGCCGAGCACCATGAGCATGTTGCGGCCATCCTGCTTGGGCGCCGACTCAACGAAACCGAACTCGGCGACGTCGTCGGCGAGGCGCTGCAGCAGCTGGATGCCCAGCTCGGGGCGAGATTGCTCGCGGCCGCGGAACATGATGGTGATCTTCACCTTGTCGCCGCCCTTGAGGAATCGGACGACGTGGCCCTTCTTCGTCTCGTAATCGTGGTTGTCGATCTTGAGACGCAGCTTCATCTCTTTGGTGGAGACGTTCGACTGGTTGCGGCGTGCGTCGCGCATTTTCTGGGCGGCTTCGTACTTGTACTTGCCGTAGTCCATGAGCTTCGCGACGGGTGGACGCGCCTGCGGCGCCACCTCGACGAGATCGAGCTCGCTCTCCTGCGCAAGGCGCAGGGCATCCTCGACCCGGACAATGCCGACTTGCTCGCCTTTCGGGCCGACGAGTCGGACTTCGGGAACTCGAATGCGATCGTTGATCCGCGGTTCAGTGCTGATGACGCCTCCTGGGTACAAAGTTGGCGATCAACCAAAAAAGACCCCCGCGCATGCGAAGGCCGACGCGAATCACTCGCGCGTGAACCCGGCCGCCAGAACAGTTCGCGGGTGGGAGTGGCCTCCACTTGAACGGATCGACCCTTTTGGGTGATCAAATTGCTCGCCCAATGTTACCCGACGGCACCCCCACCGCCAAAACGCGTTGCTGCAGCATGCGGGGTGGGCCGAGCGGGCACCGTCAAGGGTGAGCGTTACTCGTCGGATTCTTCGCGTTCTGCGCGCTCAGCCTCGGCGATGATCTTCTCCATCGTGTCGAGCGAAGTTTCGAGTTGGGAGATCTGCGCTGCCCGTTGCGCATCCTCTTCCGACAAGGCGGGCTCACGTTCGTATCGCACCCACGCGAACTCTTCTCCCTCGAATTCCGCCACGGCATAACCCTGCGCTAACAAATTGAGCGCTTCGCCGGCGATGACCAGCGAGGTGGGGCCGGCAACGTCGATGAGCAGCTGGCTGGCTCCGGATTCCTGCACGGTGGCGCACAGTTCGTCAAGTGTGCACGGGACGGGCCGGGCGTCGGCATTCCATAGCTGCATCGAGTCGAGGCCGGTGAATGCGAGCAAAAACTCGCCATGTTCGTTGACGAGCTTGACGGCTGACATCTCGGCGCGGCGGTTCGGATCTGGCTCGCCGGCCTCGTCGCCCGTAGCCACGATGGGCATGAGTAACCGGCTCGAGCACAGTGCGACGAGCGCCCGGATGTACGACTTCTGATCGTCAACCCGTGCGATGGCCTGGCGTGTGATCGGGTCTGCTTCACCGTGATCGTCAGCGAAGCGGGCGTTCGGGTTCGCGAGCTCACTCATGCCGACCACTGTAGTGCGGCGGGGTGCACAACCCGCAGGGTTCACCGTCGCTGTGAGAGACTAAATGTATGAGCACGAGCCTGCTGGTCACCATCATCCTCATGATTCTCGCCATCGCCCTCGGCGTCGGCTTCTGGGCCCATAGCCGACGGGCCCGCCCCCTGGTAGGCGCCGTCGGCTATGCGTTGATTCCGCTCGGGCTGTATTTCCTGGGCATCGTCGACCTCGCGGTGAACGGTGTGATGAGCATCGTGCACTGGGTGGAGCGAATGGAGTGGGGCACGACCATGTCGGTAGGCGCCGGCCTCGCAGGGGGCGGCCTGCTGCTCGCCATCGTCGCGCTGTTCCTCCCGAAGGAACCGAAGGCTAAGACTGCTGCACAGCCTCAACCCCAGGCCGGGCGCCGTCCTGTCGCAGGGGCTCAGCCCGCCGTCGGAAACACCAAACGCCCCACCACTGCGGGGGCTGGGAAGTCCACGGCACCCGCCGGGAGGCCTGGCAAGGACGGACTCAGCGACGAAGATAGGGAGATCGAGGAGCTGCTGAAACAGCGCGGCATCATGTAGCGCCGCTCAGCGCGGGGCGTCGTCTTCATTGGGGCGCAGATCACCGCTCGTCGCGCCATTGGCTTTCAGCCAGCGACGAAGCGCCCGCACCTTCCGCTGTGCTCCCTCGCCTTCTAGCGACTGGATGGCGAGCGTGGCGCGTCGACGGTAGCCCGTCTCGGTGGTCCCGTCTTTGACGAGCAGGTATGCCCATGGGTCGCCTTTGCGCAGCCGCAGGCCGGCGATCTGATCGATGGGATAGTGCTTGATGAACGGCCCATTGCGAACGACGACCTGACCGTCGCCCGCCCACACATGCGAGTATCCGATGCCCAACATCATCGCGAGCATCACGATGAGAAAGAGCACCAGCGTGGCCAGCTGGAGTGTCGACACCTGTGCCCGCACACTCGGACCGAGCACCCACCAAAAGTACAGCGCACCGCTGAGTAGCACCATCGACAAAATGATCGCCGTGAGCAGCACGGGGACGCTCACGTAGCTGAGGCTCTTAGGCTCCCCGCTCCCCTCGTCGTGGTGGTCCGACGGCTGGGGTTGCGGCGTGGATTGCTCGTCGGTCACAGGCGACACGCCACCAATTCGGTCAGCAGGATGCCGCGTGCGCCGGCGTCGTACAGCTTGTCCATGAGCAGGTGCACGCCCTTGCGCGGCACAAGTGCGCGGACCGCGTACCAACCGTCCTTGGCGAGCGAGCTCACCGTCGGGCCGTCGACGCCTGGGGCGAGCGCCAGCGTCGCATCGAGGGCGTCTTCCGCGACGTTGTAGTCCATCATGCAGTAGTTCTGCGCCACCATCACCGACCGCAGACGGGTGATCAGCGCCTCGACCGCCGAATGGTTGACCTCGTTGCCGTTGCGCTCGATGAGCACGGCCTCGGATGTGCAGATCGGATCGCCGAACAGGCTCAGACCCGCCTTGCGAAGCGTGGTTCCGGTGTCGACGACGTCCGCCACCACGTCGGCTACGCCAAGGCGGATGGCAGACTCGACCGCACCGTCCAGCTCGACGATCTCCGCCTGCACGCCTCGCTCGGCCAGGAAGTTGCCGAGCAGGCCGGCGTAGCTCGTCGCGATGCGCTTGCCGTCGAGCTTGGTCTCGTCGATGCCCGACGACGCCGGTGCGGCGAATCGGAACTTCGATGCGCCGAACCCGAGGCCCATAATCTCCGTCGCGGCGGCGTTGGAATCGAGCAGCATGTCGCGCCCGGTGATGCCCACGTCGAGCTCGCCGCGCCCCACGTAGATCGCGATGTCGCGGGGACGAAGGTAGTAGAACTCGACGTTGTGATCCGGGTCGACGAGGGTGAGTTCTTTCGAGTCGCTGCGCTGGCGATAGCCTGCGCTCAGCAGCATCGTGCGCGCGTGTTCGGACAACGATCCCTTGTTCGGGACCGCCACTTTGAGCAGCGATTCAGTCACCTGCGGTCAGCCTTTCGTGATGGTCAGAGGTAGCGGTACACGTCGTCGAGGCTCAGCCCGAGGGCCAGCATCATCACTTGGCAGTGGTAGATGAGTTGGCTGATTTCTTCGGCCGCTTCCTCGCGCGTTTCGTATTCAGCGGCCATCCATACCTCGGCGGCCTCTTCGACGATCTTCTTCCCAATGGCGTGCACTCCGGCGTCGAGGCGGCCGACGGTGCCGGAGCCTTCCGGGCGCGTCTCGGCGGTGTGCGTCAATTCTTCGAACAGCGATTCAAACGACTTCATAGCGTTCCTCACAGCGCGACGCCGAGCAGGGCGTCGATCGCGGTTGTCATCTGATGGATGGCTTCGGTGTCGTCGGGGTCGACGGCCGCGGAGGCCGCAACCCAGGCGTCGACGGCAGCGATGGCGGCCGGGGCGTCGAGATCGTTGCTCAGCGCGGTGCGCATGGCGGCGATCGTATCGGCAGCGGGGACAGCCGTGCGGTCGTTGAGCACGCTGCGCCAGCGCTGCAGGCGCTGGGTGGCCTCGTCGAGCAGCTGTGGCGCCCACTCCCAGTCGGAGCGGTAGTGATTATTCAGCAGGGCGAGACGGATGGCCATGGGGTCGGCGCCAGCCTTGCGCAGGCGCGAGACGAGTTCGAGGTTGCCCTTCGATTTGCTCATCTTCTCGCCGTCGAGCCCGACGAGCCCAGCGTGGACGAATGCCCCGGCCATGCGCTCACCGGTGAGGGCGCGCGCCTGGGCGGCACACATTTCATGGTGCGGAAACGCCAGGTCGCGGCCGCCGCCTTGCAAATCGAAATGCGCGCCCAAGTACTCCAACGCGATAGCAACACATTCGACGTGCCAACCCGGGCGTCCGGCGCCGAGGGCAGACTCCCAGGCGGGTTCACCGTCGCGGGCGAATCGCCACAGCAACGAATCGAGAGGGTGCTGCTTACCGGGGCGGTCCGGGTCGCCGCCATTCTCCCGAAACAGCGAGATCATGTCGGCTTCGTCGAGCCGGCTCACTTCCCCGAATCCCGCCACGGCGGCGGTGCGGAAGTACCAGTCAGGGTGCTCGGGATCGTCGATTTGGTACACGAGCCCCGATTCTGCGAGCCGGTCGATGACATCGACGACGAGGCTGATCGACTCGACGGCTCCGATGTAGTGCGATGGCGGCACGATGCGCAGCGCCTCCATGTCGGAGCGGAACAGCTCAATCTGGTCGGCGGCGAGCTCATCCCAGTCTTGGCCAGTCTGCGCGGCGCGCTCGAGCAGTGGATCATCGACGTCGGTGACGTTCTGCGTGTAGTTCACATCGACGCCAAGGTCGCGCCACACACGCCCGACAAGGTCGAACGTGAGGTAGGTGGCGGCGTGCCCCAGATGCGTGGCGTCGTACGGCGTGATGCCGCACACGTACATGCGCGCTGTGCCTTCAGCCGGGCCAACCGGAATCACTTGATTGGTGGAGAAGTCGAAGAGGCTCAACTGGTTCGAAACACCTTCGGAAGGCTGCAAGGTTGGCACGTTGACGTGGGGCCACGAGTACATGGCCACCAATCTACCCCAGCCCGCGCAAGGCACCGTCGGATGCCCATGGCCGACGGAATTAGAAGGGCGGCCAGGGTATGGCGGGCCACTTCGTACCTGGCTGTGGGAATACGCCGGCGGCACAGAGCCGGGCGGCGCGATCACGGAGCGCTTCCCACTCCTCGTCGAGCAGGCCGTCAGCCAGCGGCTCGCTGATGGCTTGCGCGGCAGCCGCGACGGCGAGCTCAGCGTTCGTCAGCGGTGAGCCGGCGAAGCCCCACAAGACAGTGCGGAGTTTGTCGTCGACGTGGAACGTCACCCCGTGGTCGACGCCGAGGATGCGGCCCTGCGACTCGATGAGGTGCCCGGCCTTGCGGTCGGAGTTATTGCACAGCACGTCGAAGAGGGCCATCTGGCGGAGGCGTTCGTCGTCGCGATGCACGAGCACCATCTGGCCGCCCTGGCCGTCCTCCCCCGCCGCGATGGGCAACCACGCCTCCGTGAGTTCGTCAGCAGGGATGACGTCGACGGTCTCGGTGAGCTCACCGTCGATGAAACGCTGGAGTGAGCCCTCACCGAGCTCGCCTTCGCCCCAGACCGTCTCGGGCACGAGCCCCAAGCCGAGGTACTCGGATAGCGCGTACGCTGCCACTTCGCGGCGCCCGAGCGGACCGTCGGGAAAATCCCACAGCGGCTGCTCTCCGGCGTAGGGCTTGTAGACCCACCGATCTCCCGACGAGTCTTCCGCCAGGAAGGTGTGATTCGAGGCGCCGAGCAGGCGGCCAAGGATGCGCAGATCACTCACTGGAACAACTTGCGGCGATAGCCGTTAGAGCGCGGGCAGATGTGCCCCTCGGGGCCGAGCGGCTGGGCGCAGATGGGGCATGATGGTCGGCCCGATGCGACGATCTTCTCGGCGCGGCCTGCGAATTCTCTGGCCTTGCCGGGGGTGAGCCAGATCTGCACGAGGGTGCCCTCGCCCTCGAGGTCTTCTTCGACGGGGAACAGCTCGATCTGCGCGGACATCCGGCCTGCGTCCCACGCGAGCCCGATGGCGCCGGCTCGGAAGTCGACGTCGACGGGCGCGTCGAGCGGCCCCATGTCGCGCGGTTCGAAGGCCTCCGGGATGGGTTCGCCAAGCGCGACGAGCTGGTCGAGGATTTCGGTCAGGCGTCGGCCTAGCAGCTGCGCCTGCTCTTTCTCGAGGGCCACTGCCGCGATCTGACTGCCTTGCGATACCTGGATGAGGAAGAGACGGTTACCGGGCTCGCCCACGGTGCCCACGACGCAGCGATCGGGGTGACGAAATTCCATGAGCATGGTTCTAGCCTACGCGTTCGTGCTGCCGCCGACGGTGTGCCCGCGGGGCGTGAGCGTGCCCACGCTGTCGGGGGTTCCGCCGATGAGTCGCACGAGCGGTTTGGTTCCTGTGTAGTCGATGATGCTGAGCGAGCCGGGAGGCACGTCGATGCGCTGGAACTCGTCGAAATCCATGGCGAGCGCGTCCGCGAGGATCACCTTGATGGGGTCGCCGTGGCTGAATACCGCGACGATCTCCCCCGGGTGACGTTCGATGATGCCCCTCACTGCTGCGAGACAGCGTTGCTGCATCGCGAGCATGCTCTCCCCAGCGGGGAACGCGACAGCGGTGGGGTGCAGCTGGATGTCCGACCAGAGCTCCTCGTGCGCGAGGGTTTCCAGATTCGTGCCCGACCAGCTTCCGTAGTCGCATTCGTTCAACCCATGCTCGACGACCGCGTCGGGGTGCCCGGCCCAGGCAGCCGTTTGGCGGCAGCGTTCCATCGGCGACGAGTACGCGGCCTGCACCTGCTTCAGTGCCGGTTCGAGTGCTTCGGCTTGGGCGCGGCCTGCGTCGTCGAGCGTCACCCCGGGCATGCGGCCAGCCAGAATGTCCGCTGCATTTGCGGTCGAACGCCCATGTCGCGCGAGAATCAGGATGGTCATGCCAACACGCTACCCGGTTCCGCTTACCGCGTTTGGGCGGGGCGCGGGTGTATTCTGTGCGTCGCTGCGAGATGTGCACGACGGAAAGGCGAACTCGTGACTTGGTTTGAAGGCATCATCTTGGGACTCGTGCAAGGGCTCACCGAGTTTCTGCCCATCTCTTCGAGCGCCCACGTGTCCATCGTCGGGCAGCTGCTGTTCGACGGACGCGACCCAGGCGCCGCCTTCACCGCCGTCACCCAGCTGGGCACCGAGGCCGCAGTGCTCGTCTACTTCTGGAAGGACATCACGCGGATCATCCACCGGTGGTGTCTCGCGCTCGTCGGTAAGCACGACCGCCACGACCCCGACGTCCGCATCGGATGGCTGGTAATCATCGGGTCGATTCCCATCGTCGTGCTGGGGCTGCTGCTGGAAGACGCCATCGATTCAGGCCTGCGGAACCTGTGGGTGACCGTCGCGATGCTCGCCGCCGTCGCTATCGTGCTCGCCATCGCCGACCGGCACGGCGCCCAGAACCACCGCGACCTCGACAAGCTCTCGTGGGGGCACGGCGTGGCGCTCGGTTTCTTCCAAGCTGCTGCGCTGATCCCCGGCGTTTCTCGCTCGGGCGCAACGATTTCCGGCGGCCTGTTCCTCGGGTACAGCCGCGAAGCCTCTGCGCGCTACGCCTTCCTGCTGGCGTTGCCGGCCGTGTTCGGCTCGGGTCTGTACAAGCTGAAGGACATCGGCTCCGACGGTGCGGTTAGCTGGGGCCCGACGATCGTCGCCACGCTCATCGCGTTCGTCGTGGGCTACGCGGTGATCGCCTGGCTGCTGCGCTACATCTCGACGCACTCGTTCAAGGTCTTCGTCTGGTACCGACTCGGGCTCGCGGCCATCGTCGCTGCGCTGCTGCTCGGCGGGGTGCTCACTGCCTGAGTCCGCTACGGCATAGGCTGAACCGCATGGAACAACGACCTCTGGGAATCTCCGGGCTGCGCGTGTCCCCCGTCGGGTTGGGCACGATGGCGTGGGGTCGCGACGTGGACGCTACCGTCGCGCGGCGTCTCCTGGAGTCGTTTGTTGAGCGCGGGGGTTCCCTCGTCGACACGGCACCGGCGTACGGGGCCGGCGCGGCGGAGAAGATGATTGGCGCGACGCTCTCCCGCGGCCTGCCGAGAGAATCGTTGGTGATCGCGACGAAGGCCGGTTTCGTCGTTCGAGACGGGAAGCGCGTGATCGACACCTCGCGCGGCGCGCTGCTGGATGACCTCGCCAAGTCGCTGCGCAGGCTCGGCACCTCGTATGTCGATTTGTGGCAGGTGCACGCGTGGGGCGATGCTCCCCTCGACGAGACCCTCGCTGCCCTCGATGCCGCGGTGAGTAGCGGCATGGCGAGATATGCGGGCGTCTCGAACTTCGTCGGGTGGCAAACCGCAACCGCCGCGACGTGGCAGAGCGCGGTGCCGGGGCGGGCGCGGCTCAGCAGCGTGCAAGTGGAGTACTCGCTGCTCGCTCGTCGCGCTGAGGTGGAGGTCGTCGGTGCTGCGCAGCATCACGGGCTCGGCGTGCTGGCGTGGAGTGCCCTGGGGCGTGGTGCGCTCACGGGCAAGTACCGGGGTGGGCGTGTGCCGCGCGATTCCCGTGCGGCCTCGCAGCATTTCTCCTGGTTCCTCGAGCCATACTTGCAGCAGCGGTCGATGGCGATTTGCGACGCGGTCGCGCACGCCGCGCAAGGACTCGGCCTCACGCCGGCCCAAGTTGCCCTGCTGTGGGTTCGCGACGCGCCGCAGGTGGCGTCGGCACTCATCGGGCCGCGCACGATCGATCAGCTCGAGGAGCTCATGGACGTCGACGGCAAGCAGCTCGTCGCACCCATCGTCGCCGCACTCGACGATATCTCCGGCGGCCCCAACGCCCTCCGTCCTGCCGCGTCCTGACCACGTCCGAACCCCCGGGCCGGCCCCCCGTCTGGCCCTGCTTCCCCGTCGGGCAGGTGCAACCTGTGCGGCAACTGAGCGGATCATGTGTCACCTGCCCCCGGCACCGCGCCAGGCACCTGCAACCTGTGCGGCTCAGTCGCGGATCATGTGTCAGATGCCTGATTTGGTTGGCCGGCGAAAGGGCTGCTAAAGTTCCTACTCGCGCTCCCCTTGAGTGCAACACCTGTCCGGGTGGCGGAATTGGTAGACGCGCTAGCTTGAGGTGCTAGTGGCCGCTTTAGGCTGTGGAGGTTCAAGTCCTCTCTCGGACACGACATGAAACCCCTAGTGAAACCCACTTCACTAGGGGTTTTGCTTTCCCTACGGGGTGAACAGACGTGAACAGTCACGCACCAAGACGCAGGAAATAGACACAAAATAGACACAAGCCGGGCATCATGGACACATGGGAAGAGGCAGCGGTTTTGGTAACGTCACACGCAGAAGCAAGAACTGGCAGGCGCGCTACACCTACCGAGGGGTGAAGTATTCGAAGACGTTCCCGGTGAAGTCTTACGCCACCACATGGCTTGAGAAGGAACGCATGCTCATTGGGTTTGGCACTTGGACACCACCCAAGGAGAGAGAGCCTAAAGCGGAAAAGCCCAACGTCCACACGCTCGAAGAAACCTACGCCCGCTTTCTCGAATGGAGAGCTAACAAGCTCGCCAGTTCGACAGCCACGAACTACGAGCGCCAATGGAGGCTCCGAATCGAGCCGTATTGGGGGGCCGGGCGCGACATTGCGACGATCACCAACGATGAGGTTTGGGCGTGGCGCAAAGGCCCACTTAGTGAGGGCTTGCGGGCAGACAACGCGGCGCTAGAGCTGCTTCGCTCAATGCTTCGACGTGCAACGCAGTGGGGTTGGATATCCAAGAACCCCGTGGAAGGCGTGACAATCCCCCGCAAGAAGAAGGCGCTAACTCAGCGCCATGCCTTCACGCTTGAGCAAACCCGGCGATACCTTGAGGCTGCAGCGCCTGAACATGTCACAGTACTTGCGACCGTCGCGCTGGCAGGGCTTCGCTCAGGTGAGGTTCGGGCGCTACGTCGTGGGGATATCGACCTAGAGAATCAACGGCTCCATGTTCGCCAAGCAATTGATCACGGACGTGACGTCGACGGTGATTGGGTGATGGGGCTGAAAGACCCGAAGACCGCTGCAGGTAGTCGTACCGTTCCGTTTGGTGGCGAGCTCGCTGCAGTGTTGCGTGAATACTTCCGAGCCCACCCCGCCGTACCTGGCGCGCTGGCGTTCCGTAGCGCCACAGGGGGGCCGCTTGGGCCAGCGACGATTGGGCACTGGCACAAGAAGGCGTTAGCGAACCTTGGGCTATGCCTATCGGAGACGGAGAAGCGACGATTACGCAGACAAGGGAAGACGCCACCCAAAGAGGACGTAATCCGGCTGCACGACTTGCGGGCATCGTATGCGACATGGCTGTTCACACAGGGCTACACGTTGCCCGACGTGATGCAGTTGCTGGGTTGGAGCGATTCCCGAATGGCGCTGGAGGTTTATAGTCGCGTCTTTCCCGACGATCTGAAGAACGTGGGGCAGCGACAGGATGACGCGTTGGGGACGCTGAACGTCACCCCGGCCTAACTTCACCCACCCCTAGTGCGGTAAACCCCCTAGTCACGCCATACTATGCAGGTACCTAAACAGTAAAACCCCTAGTCAGATCATACTATGAGATTAGATATCCATAATATGCATAATCTGCAACACAGAGAGACCGTGCAGAGAATGACGAACCCCTAGTTGTTGGAGGTTCAGCTACTCGTTCTTTCATGCCGCTAAGACGCGCTCCGACCCCATCCGAGCCGCGCCAAACTGCGAACCCGTGGACGCCGAAGACAACTGCCACGTCTCACACGCTGCTGCAGAGCGGACGGCACGACCTGATTACCGAAGGCGACAAGGTTCTACCCGCAAACCAAGGCGTGTACATGATGAGCCGTAGGGGCGTTCGCAAACTGGCGACCGCAGGGGCCGACCCGAGCCGGCAACTCGGCTTGAAATATCTCAGAACCACAGATCCCCCTTGCGCTTCCACGTCGCGCCCGGTCGTGAACCCCGCGCCGTGATGGACGCTCAACTACTGTGTGCCGATCCCAGCGCCCGGTAGGCCCAGGGGGACGGGGGACGCCTCCGACCCAGCTGCATCTCTCGGCATTGGCGTGATTCTCTCTCGGGAGAATAATTTTCCCACGAGCCGAAAAAATATCGAGCCGTCACCCCATGGACAGGCGCCAATCCCCCACTATTTACCCCCCTCGGGTGATTATCCCCCGGGGATGGGCGGCCTACAGGTGACCCCCTCAAGCGTGCGAACGTCCGACCCCGGGTGCCCCTACCCCCTCCTGCCCCTTGGCTGGCTGTACGGAAGGCGTAGGCGCTCAAATAGCGCCTGAGTCTGGGGAGTTGGTCGGGCCACTTGGGCCACGCTCGCATAGAGCCACGCCACACCCGGCGAAGGGTACCCAGATGGCGCGTATCCCCCTCATGTGGATGCAGCAACTACCTGTGCCGTGCAGGTGGTTGCCCACGATATGCAGGCCGCTTGGTCTGTTTCAGGGCCGCGTCACGGCAAAGGGGGTAACGCGAAGTGACCCCCTTGAAGGCGGTCGTGATTCCCTACCCCCTTCCGCTGAATACCGTCTGCCTGACAGACGGAAACCGCAAGGGGATCGTCGTTTGCGTACCCCCCCTTGCAGGGCTACCCAGACCGTGGGTACCCCCGGCCTGCACGTCGTCGACAACGCCGGGGGATGCTCACGAGGTGGGCCACCTTGTCGCCATGTCCAACTATTCTTGCCCCGATTGCATGGCATGGCCGCTGGCGTGCTATCTTCCTTGCAGGTGCTGAACACACCTGATAGCAAGCGGCTACCGCTCCCGTTGGGCGGTTTTTTCGGCTATTGAGCCGGGCGTCTGGCGTCATACAAGACCCTTCGGGGGAAAGCGTCGGGCCCGACTTGCTACGGGTGTTCAAGCGCCCGGCCCTTGCCCTTGAACAAGGCAGCGGCCGACCTGAACAACTAGCAAGGAGGACAACGACATGTCCACGTTCAATATCACCGACGCACAGAGTCTGTGCAGCCAGATACGCAACGCCACCACAGGCCGCACCGACGACGACGGGCAAGCGCTCTATGCGCTCGCTGACACGCTGCTAACCATCCTGCGCATTGAGCTACGAGACGGTGGCGACTCCCACTACACACAGGGCAGGGATGACGGTATCGCCGTGATTCAGGAGATCACGGCCACGGTTCTGGGCACGCACGCCACCTACGGGGGGGTTGGCACGATGAACAACCAGGCACGAATAGCCCCAGGGCCAGCTTCCCCTAACTGCCCGGCATGGTGCCGTCGGCATGTGTGGGATTTTGACGGAGTCGAAGCGCACGAAGTGACCTTCGGGCAAGGGCCCACGTGCGTATCTCTCAGCGTGTTTGACGGGCAACCACCAGAGTTGCTGTTGGATGAACCGTTCTTAGTCCCACTTAGCGAGCTGAGGACACTGCTGACAAACATTGCGAAGGCAGCTCACGCAGGCGGCGTTGATATCGCGGGCATGTTCGGCGACATTCTCAGTCAGATTGAGGCATAGAAAACGCTCCCCGCCGGTGGCGGCAAACTGGCGGGGGCACCACAAGGAAGGGCAGGCAATGAGCGAAGAGCACTCACCACGACGCAGGGTTAGGCCACGCAGGCCGAACCCCGACGAATCGCGCCCGGCCACGCCCGAGCCGACACAGGCCGCAACCCCCGCTGAGTATCTCGAAGCGCTCACGCACTATTTGAAGGCAGATTCCGAATGGTTCAAGCGTTACAGAGCATTCAAACAAAAGAGGTATGAGCAGGGACTGGAAATTGCAGAGTCGTTGGAGATCCCGTTTCTCACCAAGCCGCAAGGTGACGCCACACGACCCCTTACGGTTTGGTTTGACATTTCTTGGAACGACTACCCGACACCTACAAGTGTTCATCCTGTTTCGCTCATGCAGGGAAATGGAACGTACCGCTCAACGATATTTGCGACACCCAAGGATGCTAGGAGGGCAATAGCATTATCTGCGAAGGTGAGTAGATTACGGCACGAACACTACGAGGAACCAGAACCGAAGCTGTTATCCATTCCCCCGGATGAATCCGAGTGGACGCTTGAAGACCGGGTAGCACTCGGACAGCTGGGGAAGGTGTCACAGTACCCCCTAAGCGCGGTTCTGAGGCGCTTTACGGGCGACAGGAAGAACCCCATCCGCGGCCTTGCTCATATCGCGGATATCCGCTGCACACGGGGGCATTTGGCCGCCCAAGTCTTCGCGCTCCCCACGGACTTTGAAGACCGCAGGGACTACAGCATGCCAGAGACTGCGAACCCGTACCGTGTGGCGGACTTTGAGCGCTACGTTCTCGTGCCGCTACGCCCTAGATCGAAGCATTGGCTAGAGCTCAAATTGCCCTTCACTGGGGAAGGCGAATTCAGAATTAAACGTTCAGCGTTTATAAGCGTGTCGTTGCCCGGTTTTTGCGAGGTTGGGGCCACTTGGGCCGGGCGCGACGGGCGTGTTGATTTGGACTGCAAATGTGGCCCGGTGTCTGTGGGTAAAGACGTGGTGTATAGAAAGATCGAAACCTACCGGCGTAAAGCTGTGGTGATCATTGCGCAGCAAGGGGGCAGAAAACGTGAATGACACGCCGCTGGGGGCTCGCGTCTTTCGTGGTGGCTCGGTGGTATTCTCGGTAGCGCACAACGGTTCGTCACTGTGCTACCCCGGAGAGCGGGGGCAGACACCGAGCCGATCACATGCCCGGTTCTTCAACCAATCCCACAGATGGGCACGGGGAAGCAAGACATCCGTAATGGGGTGGGCGGAAGCTCACCCGCTGAAACCACGGGGGTTTACTTCCCATGCAGTTGAAGAACACCAACCGTCGCTCCTATGCGTCGAAGCAAGAAGCCGCAAAGTATGCGGGCGTGTCCGTGCGCACCATCGACAAGCTGCTAGCCCAAGGGCTGCTGAAGCGCTATGCCGTCGGGCGTGCCGTACGAATCGACTTGAACGAGTTCGACGCCTACATGTCCGGGCGGTGATGGCCATGCGCGACAGTTATCAAGATGACCTGCTGCCCATGCTCGTTATCGATGAACCCGGCGCAAGGGATCACTTGGCCGATCCGGACGCTGATACGTGGTGGGCGGATTGTGCCCGTCGGGGCATTGAGACACTGGCGAAAACGGGTGAGGCGTTCGACGCCTACACGCTCACAGAGTTGGGGCTTCCAGACCGCGATCACCCGAACCGGTGGGGGGCAATGTTCAACGCGGCCTACAAGGAGGGGCTTATCGAGCCGGTGGGGTTTGCGTACTCACGCAGACCTACCCGTTCCGGTGGGGTATGCCGTCTGTGGCGTGGCGTCTCGAAGGAGGTGGCGGCATGACGACCGCGTTTGAGCGTATCCGTGACGCGCTGGAAGCTCACGGCTCGCACCTCGCCGACGTGAAGGACGCTGACTTCATGGCCCAATGCCCGGCCCATGACGACAAGCGGCCCTCGCTGCACGTCACGGACTCCCGGCACGGGCCCGACGGGCAAGCCCTCCTGCATTGCTTCGCCGGGTGCGAGAACGCGGCAATTATGAAAGCGCTGCACATGTCACCCAAGGACTTGTTCGACATGCCCGGGCATATTGATTACCGCTACGACAGCGGGCGCAAGGTTCGCAGACTGTGGGACAAGTCCAGGTTCTCTCAGTCCGGGGACAAGTCCGTATGCGAGCTGTACCGTCGAAGCGAAGTGGAGCAAGCCGTACAGCGCGGCGAGACTGTGTATCTCGTTGAGGGTGAGAAGGACGCGAACACGGTTGCCACAGTGTGGGGGATGACAGCAACGAGCGCCCCAATGGGTGCCAGGAATTTTGGCCGGGTAGACGTCACCCCCCTTCGTGGGGCCAACGTGATCGCTGTAGTTGACCGCGACGAAGAGGGGCGCAAGTGGGCTGGGGACGTCCACGACAAGCTTACCGAAGTTGCGGAGTCGCTTACGTTCGTTCAGGCCGCTGAAGGCAAGGACGCTTCCGACCACATTGCTGCAGGTAAGACATCGGAAGAGTTGGAGCCCTTCGAGCTGGAGCCACAGGGCAGACGGCTTGTACTCACTCCCCTATCGAAGATCGAAGCGAAGCCCGTGCGTTGGGCATGGCGTGATGAACACGGTGGGCGCATACCCGCTGGGGAGCTGACAGTTATCGCCGGTAGAGGTGGCACGGGTAAGTCGTCGTTCGCTATCTGGCTGGGCTCTCAGATCACCCGTGGCACCTTGCCGGGCGCGATGCATGGAATCCCGAAAAACGTGTTGTGGGTGACCGCTGAAGAATCCTATGGGCATGCGGTTCGGCCGCGCTTCGAGACTGCGGGGGCAGACCTTGCCAGGGTGTTCAGCGTCACCGCGTCGGAGGGGGAATCGTCAGAGCTTCGCCTTATCCTTCCCCGCGACACTCGCCAGCTCGAAGAGATGATCGTCGGCAACGATATTGGGCTAGTGGTGCTTGACCCGGCTGCCAGCCTGCTTGATGCAACCCTGCGCAACAACGACGTGAAGGACGTTAGGAAGGCGCTAGAACCGCTGGCAGGTGTTGCCCAGAGAACCAACGTTGTGATGCTCGCTATTGCTCACCTGCGCAAGGGGGAAGCTGCAGACGTGGGCTCCATGATCACCGGTTCGGGTGCTTGGTATGACGTGCCCCGCGCCGTGATTTCGTTCGCCCGCGACGCGCACACCGGCGAGTCCGTGCTATCGCAAGAAAAGAGCAACTACGGCACGGTTGATATCCCATCACTGAGCTACCGCGTCGCCAGCATCACCACCAAGGTTGCAGGCGAGGACACAGAGATTGCGCGCTTCGAGCTAATGGGAGAAAGCCGACGCTCTACCGCTGACATCATGGCGGACAACGCGGACGGCACAGGCCCACACTCGGACGCCATCGAAGCACTACGCGAACACCTGCTGCAGCAAGGAGGCTCCGATACCCCCGACGCCTGCAAGAAGCTACTAGCTCAGTTCGATATCACCACGACCAATGCCCGTGCGCTGGCGAAAATCCGCGACGCAATCGGGGTGAACGTCCGTCGTACAGGCTTCGGGGGCAAAGTGTATTGGGTCTTGGAGGAAGCCGACACCAAACCCCCACAGGCCGCGCCACCACCCCCACCACAGGCGACCCCTAAGCCGGATTCCAAACCCACGAGGAAGGCCACCAAGTCGCGCCCGGACAGGCAGCCGATAGGGCTAGAACAAGATGGGCTGTTCGACGACCCACAGGCCGCGCCACCACCAAGGGAAGGCCCGAGCGTATGCCCGGAATGCCTGCAGCCAAGTCGGTGGCTAGATGGAACGAACGTGCACCCGGGCTGTGAAGTGCAGGGGGCAGCATGACCACCTACCCCACCCCCGACGTCGACCTTGACGACGTCGAAGAATGGACACCATGGGCGCTAGACGCCTATCTGCAGGACTGCGAGGATCAAGACGATGAACAACCCCACTAACAAGCCGCTGCAGCTCTCTAAGGCCGGGCGCGAACAGGTAGCGGCCCAACTCGAAGCCATGCTGCAGGCAGTCCCTGCAGACGGTGACGAACGGCTTCGCGCCCAGCTACACGCCTACATTGCGGGGCTTCGTGGCGAGCTACCCAAGGGGGAACGATGAGCACGAAACCCGAACCCTTCGAGATGATGGGCGGCCCGCTGGACGGCTTCGTGTTCGACCCCGACAAGGCGCTTGCGGTCATGTTCCGTATGGCTGAAGAAGCCGGGTACGGCATGTGCACCGAGAGCAAGGACGGAACGCTGTTTGAGGCCTACCCCGGCATGGAGGATGCAGCGGCGGACTATCTTTGGATGAGCGACCCCTAGGCCGCGCCAGGAAGCCCTAGGCGCGGTCTAGGACGCTTTTAATCGTGGAGGGGTACCACTTGCCGCCTGTGGCGGTGGGGACGCCTTCAGCGGTCAATCGGGCAGCAATCTTGGGCAGGCTCAGGCCGTCGTTGCGGAGTTCGTGAATGTAGTTCACCGTCGTATCTGGCAGCACGGACTTGCGGCCCATGTGCTTACCGGTGGCGGCCTTAATCTTCGCCATCCCTTCACGGGTACGCTCACCAATCCGCTTGCGTTCCATTTCCGCAAACGCGCACACGACTTGCGCCATGGCAGCGCCCGTAATCGTCGTGGTGTCCACGCCCAGATCAAGGCAGACAAGCGCCCAGCGCTGGCGGCTAGCCGTGTCCAACATGCCAGCGAAGTCGGCAACGTTACGGCTCAGACGGTCAAGCTTCGACACTGCCAGCGCGTCGTAGCGCCCGGCCTTCAGCTCAGCGAGCGCGGACGCCAGGACGGGACGCCCGGCGAGCGACTTAGCGCTTGCAGCATCCTCGCGAAAGATCGTGAGCTCCCAACCCTTGGCCTTGGCTTCGGCTTCGAGTGCGGCTATCTGCACTTCGGGGCCAACTTCCTGTTTCGCGGTGGAAACGCGAACGTAGCCGATCACCTGCAGGGGGGCTTGGGTTGTGTTCATGCCCCTATCTTACAAGTAGGGAACCCTTTTTGTAAAGGTGGGAATAGGAACAGGTGGATCACCCACACCAAGACAGGCCACAGAACCCGGGCAACCGTTGCCATGACGGCAACAACTGCCACCCACACCCGAAACCCAAGCAAGCCCCATTGGCAGATAGCGGCATGGCATCCCCGACCGACAACCACAGCCGCAACGGGCGCTCACACGCTCAAAGGCACCACCATCCACCATTCCCTGCACTCCCCCTGTGTGTTGCAGACAATGCATACATTGCACAGTATGCAGACAATGCAGAGTATGGGCCGACGGCCCGGATAGACACAAAATAGACACATGGGCGGACGATTTCTACATCACGCCTAGTCAGCTCTATTTCGGTAGTGGTTCAAGTCCTCTCTCGGACACAA
>JAEZVO010000066.1 GCA_023443125.1 Actinomycetes bacterium | reverse complement strand
AACAAACCGAAGGAAAGTCCAAGCCAGAAGCCATCCGCGCACTCAAACGCCACATCTGCAGAAACCTCTACCCAACCCTCAAACACGACCTCCAAACATGGCTTGACAAACCATAAGACCATCGGCGACTTCGGCCCTACTCGACGATCGGGGAAGGAGTCGACGAGTGCGCGCCGGCACCGGTGGTCGAGCGGCGTTCCCTTTCGGTGATTGAGTAGCGCCCGAAGGGCGCGTATCGAAATCACCTGCCACGAAACTTCACAATCCGTACGCAGATGAGATGAAAGGCCCGATTTAAGGGCGTTTGGTCAAACTGCGTACGGATTGTGAAGTTGTTTCTCTCGCTACGTCTCGATACGGGCCTTCGGCCCTACTCGACGATCGGGGGGGGGTGGGCGGGGCCTACTCGACGGTCCGGGGTTGGCCGCTTCCGATGGTTGAGTAGCCCGCGTAGCGGGCGTATCGAAGCCCCCAGGCACGCTTGCTGCAAAGGCGCGCTACGCTCAGCGCCATGGACGTGCTCGTGTTACTCACCCCTCAACACCCGGAAGGCGTGCTCGTCGATGCCGACACACCGCACTTCTCCCCTCTAGCGCAAGGTATCGCCCGCGGCGACGGCATCTTCGAGACCATGCTGTTCGACGGCGAGCGCGTGAAGAAGATGGACGAGCATCTGTGGAGGCTGCGCCGCTCCGGCACTATCACCGACATCGAAGTGCCTTCCGACGAGCACTGGCGCGCCGCGGTCGACACCGCCCTGAGCGCCTGGCGCTACGAACCCCTCGAGGGCATGATCCCCAATGAGGCGATGGTCAAGCTCTTCGTCATGCGAGGCTATGCACCCGAGAGCCCCGACGGCTACGCATGGATTGTGGTCACCCCACTCCCCGCAGCGCTGCGACCCGAGCATCCTATCCGCGTCTCCCTGCTCAGCCGCGGCTTCTCATCCACGACGGCGCAAACGTCGCCGTGGCTACTGCTCGGCGCCAAGACCCTCAGCTACGCCACCAACATGGCGGCGCTGCGCGAGGCCCGGCGTCGAGGAGCTGACGACGTGATCTTCACCACCACTGATGACTTCGTCCTCGAAGCGCCGACCGCCAGCGTCTTCATCAAGCAGGGCCGCACGCTCATCACCCCTCCGACTGACGTCGGCATCTTGCCCGGCACCACACAGCGTGTGCTCTTCCGAGCTGCACAGCAACACGGATGGGATGCCACCGTCGAGCGCCTCACCCCAAACGACCTCCTCGCCGCCGATGGCGTATGGCTGAGCTCCAGCGGACGGTTGCTTTCGCAGGTGGGTTGGATCGACGATCAAGCAATCTCGCTCGACGATGCCGCGCATCGAGAGCTCAGCCAGATCTTGCGGGATACCGAATAATCGCGACGGCTACCAGAAGCGCACGCTGCCGTCGGTGTCGTCGCAACGCAAGTTTTCCCCATTCAGGTAGGGAACTCGGGCAGGGACACCGGCGTCGGCGAGCTCCTGGCAAGCAGGCACATCGGGAGCGGTGAGCACGGCCGGCACCCACCCGTCGCCTTCCTGCGCAACGACTCCGGTGCTCTCATCCGGGCCACAACCGACGATACTCACGACGGCGAAGCCAGCAGGGTGATACGCCACGACGGAGGTCTCCACAGGGCAGTCGTCAGCACCTTCCTCTCCCTCATTCGCGGTGACGACGTCGAGTACCGTCTCTTTCAAGTAGGTCTTCAGGCTCGCGGGCACATCGACGGCGTCGATCTCCTCGTCGGTGAGCATCGACGTCGCGTCGAGGGTACGCCAATTCCCCTCAACAGACGGCGCCTCGACTGGCGTTGCGTCGAGGGTGGCAGGCGCAGATGAAGCCACGGAGGGTGCCCCAGATGAGGGCGCCACGTCGGGCGTAGGTGGAGACTCTGAACCCCCACCAGCACAGCCCACCAGCAGCAGGGCGGCTCCTACCAATGCGCTGCGACGCATCAATAGCGCTCCGTACCCGAGCCCGTCGAACAGGCCAGCCCGTCGGGGAATAGTTTCGACGTGGGCACGCCCTTGGGCACCCCTGCCTTCTCGAACTCGGAACACGCGGGCACTGTGGTGAACTCGACAAGCTCTTCGATGTCACCGTCGTTCGGGCCGTAGACGAACAGTGCGGCGCCGTCGCAAATGCCCGTTTCGTCGGCCACCAGGTAACCGTCGGAGTGGGCGGCGAATAGCGTCATTTCAAGCTCACACGGTTCGCCCAGTCTGCTTTTGAGATAGTGGGCGATCTCGACGCTCACGGGCAGTGCGTCGACCTCGCTAGCGCTGGACAGCTTGGTGTCGAGCACGCTCCACCCGGATTTCGGAGCCGGCGCGCTACTCGTCGGGGATTCGCTCGCAGACGGCTCCGTGGAGGACTCACTCGGCGACGGCGCCTCCTGCGGGGGCGCTGCCTCGGACGGCTCCGGCTCCGGCGTTGGCTCCTCGGCTGGCTCTTCCGACTCACTCGCCGACGGAGCCGCCGGAGATGGGGTTTGCTCGGCGTCGCTGCCCGGACCAGGAGCACAAGCCGCCAGCGCGCACATTAAGGCGACGACTACCGCGCCTCGTACCCTCATTCCGCATCCTTTCCAGCGATTCTGCCGAGCACGATACCTGGCATGTCTGGCGCCTGCGCGGCATACCCGACGGCACCCTCCAGGGCCGCGAGTGCGCGCTCGAAGCGCTCGGGGGTATCGGTGTGCAGCGTCATGAGCGGCTGACCGGCCTCGACGTGGTCGCCGGGTTTGGCGTGGAGCTCAACGCCGGCCACGGCCTGCACCGGATCTTCTTTACGTGCACGCCCGGCGCCCAACCGCCAGGCGGCGATGCCCACGTCCCACGCGTCCATCTTGGTGATGTATCCCGATTCAGCTGCGTGCACAACTTCTTGGTGCTTCGCCACTGGGAGCGGCGCATCGGGATCACCATCTTGGGCGGCGATCATGCGTCGCCACACATCCATGGCACGGCCATCATTCAGCGCGGCTTCGACGTCGACGTCGGACTTCCCGTGCGCGGCCAGCATTTCCCGAGCAAGGGTGCAGGTGAGCTCAACCACGTCGGCGGGGCCTCCCCCGGCGAGCACCTCGACGGCCTCCCGCACCTCGAGCGCATTACCAGCAGTGAGGCCGAGTGGGGTGCTCATATTGGTGAGCAGCGCGACGGTGTGGACGCCGGCGTCGGTGCCGAGGTCGACCATGGTGCGCGCGAGCTCGCGGGCCTCGTCGAGTGTGCGCATGAAGGCTCCGGAGCCCACCTTGACGTCGAGCACGAGTGCGCTGGTGCCCTCGGCGATCTTCTTGCTCATGATGGAGCTGGCGATGAGCGGGATGGTGTCGACGGTGCCGGTGATGTCGCGGAGTGCGTAGAGCTTCTTGTCGGCGGGCGCCAACCCTGAACCTGCTGCGCAAATCACGGCGCCGACGTCGTCGAGTTGCCGGAGCATCTCGTCGTTGCTGAGCGCGGCACGCCAGCCGGGGATGGCTTCGAGCTTGTCGAGGGTGCCGCCGGTGTGCCCCAGCCCGCGACCTGACAGCTGCGGCACCGCCACGTCGAAGACTGCGACGAGCGGAGCGAGCGGCAGCGTGATCTTGTCTCCGACGCCACCCGTGGAGTGCTTATCTGATGTGGGTTTGGTGAGGGATGAGAAGTCCATTCGCTCGCCGGATGCGATCATGGCCTGCGTCCAGCGCGCGATCTCTTCCCGTGACATGCCACGCAGGAAAATGGCCATGGCCAGCGCCGCCATCTGCTCGTCACCGACCGCGCCGCGCGTGTACGCGTCGATCACCCAATCAATTTCCTCAGGACCGAGCGCTTCACCATCGCGCTTGGTTCTGATGAGATCCACCACGTCAAACTGCATATGCCAACCTTATCTGCGGCCACTGACAATTCTGCGCCGCCGCGGCGTCAGACCATCCAATTCTCGACGTTGAGCCCCGGCACGCGACGGAAATCACGCTCGTTCGCGGTAACGACGGTCTGCCCATGAGCGAGGGCCTCTGCCGCAATCCAGGTGTCGTTCACCCCGATCGGCGTACCTGCGCGGCGGAGCTGGGCAGTGATTCGGGCATACTCCTCCGAAACGAGCTCCGTAAACACATTGGTGGCAATGCGCGAATAGATGTAATCCAGCTGACTTCGCTCTCTCTGCAGTCCTGCGAGCTGATAACCCACTTCAAGTTCGCCTCGGACGATGACGGACAGCCGGAGCTTGCCCAAATCTTGCTCTGCCAAGCGCTGATCCAGCACAGGATTGCCATTGAACCAGTCAATCCAGACGTTGGTGTCGAGCAAGTACGTCACCATGAGGGGATCTCCTCGACGTTGGGCTCATCCTCAAAGTCCACCAACCGAGTGCCGTGCCGCGGCAGACCGTCGAGGAATTCCTGCATGGTGAGGGGCTGGGGGCGCAAGATGAGCGCGTCGCCGTCGACTTCAATGGTGACCTTGTCCGTCGAAAATGCCAGGTCTTTCGGGATGCGCACGGCTTGCGAGTTTCCGGACTTGAAGACGGTGGTGGTGCGGGGCGTCATCGTTCCTCCTCGACGTATATACAGTGAGTATATACTAGACGGGGACAGCCGCCAGCCCCTCGAGCTCCACGCCGAGCTGCACCAGCGTCGATTCCTCTCCCGGCCTGCCGATGAGTTGCACGCTCATAGAAAGTCCATCGGCGAGTGACAGCGTCGGCAACGAAAGCGATGGCAACCCCGCCACGTTTACTACAGCCCCATGCGGGGAGTACTCACACTGCCGACGGAAGTTGGTCTCGGGGTCATCGCCGAACCAACCGACCGGACGCGGGGTGAGCGCCGTCGTCGGGGTGAGCACCGCGTCAAACGGGGCGAACGCGTCGACGATGGCTTGCTCGTGGTGGTGCAGCGTGCGCACGGCGTCCACGATCTGCTGCGCGCCAACCCGTCGCCCAGCCTCGACGAAGTTGCGCGTGAGCGGCTCCAACTGCGACACCTGCTCGTCGGTGAGTCCCAGTCCCGCCGCGTTCGCATGCCAGAGCGTCTGGAACGCCTGCGCAAACCCTGGCAGTGCTGGCCCGGCCACCTCGTCGACGGCGTGTCCCGCGTCGCTCAGCAGCGTTGCTGCGCGCTCCGTTGCCGCATTGGCTTCGCTGGATGCCGGCGTGGCGGACACGCCTTCCCACGGCGTGAGCCCGTGCAGCACTCCGACGCGTCGCCTGCGACCTGGGTGGGTGGCTGCGAGCAGGGAGCCACCGTCGAGTTCGGGGCAACGGAGCGTGGTGTGGTGGAGCGCCTGGCCGTCTCGGCGCTCGATCAAGGCGTCGAAGAGGAGGGCAGCATCGGCGACGCTGCGCGCCAGCGTTCCGGCCACTGCCAACTGACCAAGCGTGCCTTGCCCGTCCATCGCCGGCACTCGCCCCCGCGAGGGCTTGAGCCCGACGACGCCACACGCCGCAGCAGGAATCCGAACGCTGCCGCCCGCATCCGAACCGGGCGCGAAGGGCATCAGTCGGGCCTTCACCGCCGCGGCTGCCCCACCACTCGAACCCCCGGCCCCCAGCTCCGGATGCCCAGGGATGGTGGTGTCGCCATGCAGCTCGCTCGATGTGTAGCCAGCAAACCCAAACTCTGGCGTAGCTGTTTTCCCCAGTGAGACTGCACCGGCGTGATCCAGCTGCAACGTCAGTGGATCGCTGTGCTGAGCGACGAAGCCTCGAAACCCACGCGAACCATAGGTAGTGACTGTGCCCGCCCGCTGGTGGAGGTCTTTGTCGGCGAGCGGCATGCCGTGGATGACACCCTCCGGCTCGTGGGCATCCAGCTCCTGAGCTCGAGCCACCGCCAACTCAGGCGTGACGAGGGTGAACGCGTTGGTGCGATCGCCGGCGATGCGTTCCAGGAAGTGTCGCGTTACTTCCTCGCTGCTGAGCTGGCGGCGGCGCAACGCATCGCGCAACTCCACCGCCGACAGCTCACTGATATCCATGCGCCTACTCTAGGGCGGCGCCCGCCGAGCTTGGCGAAGCCGATACCTAACCCGATATCCACACGCGTTTCCCCAAAAGGGCGATTTTGGCCGGTTTCAGCAAACGCGTGTGGATATCGGGTTAGCTTTGCCGTGCCCTCGGCGTTCTGCGACGATTACGCAGGTGGCACGCTTCATGTGGTTGATCTGGCTCGCGGGTAGCGCTGTGCTCGTGTGGGCGCTCGCGCAAACAGGATGGACGCCCGCGCTCGTCATGGTGGCGGTGGGCCTGTTGCTCGTCGCGTATTGGCTCTCCCCCTGGTACGGCGGCATCTCCCGCAAAGAACGCGACGTGCGCGCCCTGCCCGCTGACGAGCGCCGGCTGATCATCTATTGGCGCCCGGCAGACATCTTCTCGACGAGGCTGCGCGGCGGTCTCGGCAAGCACGGGAAACGTTTCATGTGGATCAACGTCTGGCAGGATTCCGAGGCCGAGCAGCGCGCCAAGAGCCTTGGCGACGGCGTCTACCCGGTGGTGCTCGTCGACGACGAGGTATACGTCAATCCGGATCCGCGAAAGGTGATTTCACTGCTGTGAGTGCTGAGGTCCGGCGTGCCCGCTGGGGCGTCACGCTGTGTTTCGTGCTGAACGGCGTCGCGTGGTCGACGCTGCTGCCGCGCTTCCCCGAAATCAAGGAGTCGCTCGAGATTCGCGACTGGGTGTGGGGGTTCATCATCGCATTGGGGCCGATCGCGGGTCTCGTGCTGGGAATGTTCACGGCGAAGCTGATGCGACGATTCCAGTCGGCCGGCGTCGCAGTGATGTTCCAGACGTTCGGGATTGCCTGCCTCAACATTCTGGGCAATGCACCCAACGCTGGCGTGTTCGCCGTCGGTGTGGTGTTGATGATGTCGGCAGACTCCGTCACGGACATCGCTATGAATGCCCACGGTTTGCGTGTGCAGCAGCGGTACGGGCGCTCGATCTTCAACGGCTTCCACGCCTGGTGGTCGGTCGGCGCCGTCACGGGCGGTGTCATCGGATCCGCGTGTGCACAGGCGCGGGTCGACATCTGGCTGCAGTGTCTCGTCGGGAGTCTCCTGTTTGGCTCGCTCGCGCTCCTCGCCAGGCGATGGATGCTCGACGGCCCGGACCCCGTGCCCGAACAAACTGAGGAAGAGCAGCAGCGTCGGTTCATTCCGACGTCGCTCCTGCTGCGCCTCGTTGCGCTGGGGTTGCTGGCTGGCTCCGCCGGCGTCCTCGAGGACGCGTCGGGTTCGTGGAGCCCGATCTACATGCAGCGAATGTTCCCTCAGCTCGACCCATTCCTCTGGGGCATGGCGTTCGTCGCGCTCCAAGGCGCCCAAATGGTGGCACGCTTCGCCGGCGATGCCGTCGTGAATCGCCTTGGCCAGCGCTTCACGATCACGTTCGGGATGCTGCTCGCGACGGTGGGGCTGGGCGCGGCGGTGTGTTTCCCGTCGCCTGCCCTCACACTCATTGGGTTTGGGCTTGCCGGATGGGGTATCGCGACGGCATTCCCCGGCGCCATGCACGTTGGCGACCAGATGCCAGGACTCCCACAGGGAACCGGGCTCACCATCGTCACCAGTGTCGCGAGGGTGGGGTTCCTCGTCGGGCCGCCGCTCGTCGGCACCGCGATTGAGCTGGTGGGAATGCGTTGGGGTTTGATCGTGCTTCCCCTGGCTTCGCTGCTGGGGTTTGCGCTCACTCCTGCCTTGTGCGCGCCCAAACGGCGCTGAGGTGGCGCCCCCGACACCGCGATTTACCACCAGTTCACTTACCGGTAACCGGCGTGCGGTTGGATTGCGTGCTGAGGGGAACCCGCCTCACGTCACTACCGATGGAGTTCGAATGTCTCGATTGAGCCTGCGCGCCGTCGCCGCAGCCACCGCCTGCACCGCCATGCTGCTGGGCACCGCCGCCACTCCGCTGGCGAGCGCTGAGGACACCACATCGTTTAAGCGTGTGTCCACCACGCCCGCCTACCTCAATGCAGGCGGAGTCGGCGAGGCCGCCGTCGCAGAGATCAGTACCGTGTCCCCCGACGGCAACACCCTGTTCTACACCGACGCCGGCGGCAAGGCTGTTGGCAAGCTCGACATCACCGACCCGAGCAAGCCGAAGCCACTGGGCAAGCTGGACGTCGGCGGCGAACCCACCAGCGTGTACGCGATTGAGGGCTACGTCCTCGTCGTGGTGGATTCCAGCGAGAGCTTCAAGAACCCGACGGGGCACGTCTCGGTGCTGGACGCCAAGACGTTTGAAGAGGTGCAGCGGATTGAACTCGGCGGTCAGCCGGATTCGATCGATGTGCACGGCAAGCTCGCCGTCATCGCCATCGAGAACGAGCGCGACGAGGAAGCCAAGAGTGATCGTGGCGAGGGCGAGGAGGGCGACCTGCCCCAGGCCCCCGCCGGCGAGCTGGCGTTCATCAGCCTGGAGGGTGCACCGTCGGATTGGGTCAAGACCTCCACTTCGCTCGTGGGCCTGGATGGACTCACCGAGCCCACTGACCCGGAACCGGAATACGTGAAGTTCTCCCCCGACGGTTCGAAGGTTGCCGTGACGCTGCAGGAGAACAACGCCGTCGCCATCGTTGACGCCGCGACGCAGCAGGTGCTCTCGTCGTGGAGCGCCGGCGAGGCCACCGTCGAGGGTATCGACACCGAGAAGGACGGCCAGATCAAGCTCGACGGCTCCATCACTGCCCCGCGCGAGCCCGACTCCATCGGCTGGGTGGACGACACGCACGTCGCCACGGCGAACGAGGGTGACTGGAAGGGCGGCACCCGCGGCTGGACGATCTTCGCGGCTGACTCCGGCAAGGTCGTGTGGGACGCCGGCAACTCCTTCGAGCACCAGGCCATCCGTAACGGCCACTGGCTCGACAAGCGCGCGAGTAAGAAGGGCACCGAGCCTGAGGGCTTGGCTGTGGCTACCTACGATGGTGTGCGCTACGCCTTCGTCGGCTCCGAGCGCGCCAACTTCGTGGCCGTCTACGACGTGACTGACGCGGCGAACCCGAAGTACCTCCAGATGCTGCCCACCACCAATGGCCCCGAGGGTATTCTGCCCATTCCCGGCCGCAACCTGTTGGCGGTGTCGTCTGAGGTCGACGAGCCGGACTCGCCGCTGCGCGCCACCGTCGCGCTCTACGAATTGGGCTCCGGCAAGGCGCTCTACCCGCAGATCACCTCCGACGACGTGGACGGCAAGCCGATCCCGTGGCTGGCACTTGGTGCCCTGGCTTCCTCCGACGAGGCCGGGAAGCTCTACACCATCCCGGATAACGCGCTCCTGCCGAACCGCATCCTCACCGTGGACGCCACCGGCGCCCCGGCGCGGATCACGTCGGCCATCGATGTAAGCCTGGACGGCAGACCCACCGAATTCGACGTCGAGGGCCTCTACGCTGAGCCGTGCGGCAAGGGCTTCTGGCTCGGCGTGGAAGGCAACGGCAAGGATGGCGAGGAGGCTACCGCCAACCATCTCGTCCACACCGATGCGAGCGGTTCGGTGCTCAACACCATCCCGCTGCCCGCGGAGGTGAACGAGCACCTCGGCAAGTGGGGCATCGAGGGCATCACGGGCGATCCGGAAGGTAAGAAGCTCTACGTGGCGCTCCAGCGCGACAAGGATAAGTCGAAGCCCACCCGCATCCTGGAATACGACATCGCATCTGGCGAGTTCCGCACCTTCATGTACGAGCTGGAGAACACCGATGTGAAGGGAGACTGGCTGGGCCTCTCTGAGATCACCTTCGTCTCCTCCGACGAGCAGGGTGTGCGTCTCGGTCTCATCGAACGCGACAAGGGCACCGGTCCCGACGCCAAGATCAAGCACATCACCGAAGTGACGATCGCCAAGGACGCGCAAGAAGGCGACACCCTGAGCAAGAAGCTCGTCTACGACGTGCTGCCCGATCTCCAAGCCACGCACGGCTGGACGCAGGAGAAGCTTGAGGGCATGACGATCGACGCAGCCGGCAATGTGTTCGTCGTCACCGACAACGACGGGCTTGATGACATCAACGGCGAGACCGTGTTCCTGAACCTCGGCAAGATCTTCGGCGACGTGGAGCGCCCCGATCAGTGCTCCCCCGCTGATGGCAGCGAAGGCGAGGACACCGGCGACGACCAAGGTGAGGGCTCTGGCGACAGCGACGACAACAGCACCGACGACGGCACCAAGCCGACGCCTGGCCTGCCAAAGACTGGTCGCTGACGCCACCACAACGTGAGGCCTCGCCTGACATCACCGTCGGGCGAGGCCTCACATCTGCACGGGCTCCGACAGGAAACCCCGTGCAGCCGTTTGTCAACGGCCGACAACACGGAGCCCCTAACGGGGCGATATTCTGGGGCGCATGAGCAATGTGCATCCTTGGGTTCAGCACTACCAGGCCGGGGTGCCGGCCGAGATCGAGATGCCCCGCACCTCGCTTGTCGAAATGTGTGAGGAATCGGTGCGACAGGCGGGCGACGCCGTCGCGATGGAGTTCTTCAGCCATGAGACGACGTACGCGCAACTGGGTGATGAAATCGCCCGCGCCGCGGAGGGCCTGCGACGGCTCGGCGTGAAGCCCGGCGACCGCGTCGGCCTTGTGCTGCCCAACTGCCCACAGCACGTCGTGGCGTTCTACGCCGTGCTGCGCGTGGGTGGGGTCGTCGTCGAACACAATCCGCTGTACACCGCACGCGAGCTGCGGCATATGTTCGAAGACCACCGAGCGGAGGTCATCATCGCCTGGGATGTCGCCGTCGAAAAGGTAGATGATCTGCCGCGTGACTTGGGTGTTCGTCGAATCATCGCCGTGAATCTGCTCGACGAGATGCCCAAGCCAATGCGCATGGCGCTGCATCTGCCGCTGCGCAAATTGCGCGCTGCCCGCGCGTCGCTGCACAAGAAGGCTCCAGGAGCACTGGCCTGGAGAGATCTCCTTTCCGCGCCTCCGATCAACCCCGAGCATGACCGCCCCGAGCTCGACGACCTCGCGGTGATCCAGTACACGTCGGGCACCACGGGCACGCCGAAGGGCGCAATGCTCACTCACCGGAACCTGTACTGCAATGCCTTGCAGGGGGCGGCGTGGATGCACGACGCGCAGGTTGGGCGCGAGACGAGCTACGCGCTGCTGCCCATGTTCCACGCGTTCGGTATGACGCTGTACCTCACGTTTGGCATTCTCAAGCAGATGCGCCTTGTGCTGTTCCCCAAGTTCGACATCGACATGGTGCTGAAGGCGTGGAAGAAGTCGCCGGCGACGGTGTACTGCGCTGTGCCGCCGATCTACCAGAAGACGGCAGCGACGGCGCGGGAGCGCGGCGTCGACATCTCGTCGGCGAAGTTCTGCATCTCGGGCGCGATGGCTCTCACCGACGAGATCGTCGCCGACTGGGAATCCGTCTCCGGTGGGCTGCTCGTCGAAGGCTACGGGCTCACCGAATCATCGCCCGTGGCACTCGGCAATCCGTTCGCCCCCACCCGGCGCACCGGCACCATCGGTATCCCGTTCCCCTCCACTGAGATGAAGGTGGTGCACCCAGATCATTTGGACGAGGAGGTTGCCATCGGCGAGCCCGGTGAGCTGCTCATTCGCGGCCCGCAGGTGTTCCAGGGCTACTGGGAGAACCCGGAGGAGTCCGCCAAGATGCTGCTGCCGGGCGGATGGCTGCGCACCGGCGACGTCGTCGTCCAAGATGAAGACCTGTTCACCACCATCGTGGACCGAGTGAAGGAACTCATCATCACCGGCGGGTTCAACGTCTCCCCCAGCGAGGTTGAGCGGGTACTGCGCACCCACGACGCCATCACCGACGCGGCGGTCGTCGGGCGCAAGAACTCTGGCGGCGGCGAGGACGTCGTGGCGGTGATCTGCGTCGCCGACGGGATGAAGGCACCGTCGCTGGAGGAGTTGCGGCAGTTCTGCAAGCAGTCGCTGGCGGCCTACAAGGTGCCGCGCGACATGCGAGTCGTCGACGAGCTCCCCCGCTCCATGCTGGGCAAGGTGCTGCGCAAGAAAGTGCAGGACGAGCTGCTCTGACTAGGCCAGGGGCCTCGTCGCGGCTGTACAGCTTGGCGACGAGTGGGTGCGCAGCCCCTAGCCTAGTCAGCGCCCCACGGACTCCTTATCGCAAACCTTCGCTGAACTTGTGCACGACGGCGTTCAGGCGCAGCTCCGATGCGAAGGCTCGGGTGGTGGTGTGCTCGTCGATAACGGCGAGTTCTAGGTCCACCATGTCGGCGAAATCCTCAAAGAATTCGATGCCCAGAGCCGTGGTCATCACTGTGTGATGCGCGGCGCCTGCAGTAATCCAGCACTCCGCTGAAGTAGCGAGGTCCGGTCGAGGCGCCCAGACTGCTCGCGCCACGGGGAGTTTCGGCAGCGGAGCGTCGGGTTCAACCACATCGACTACGTTGGCGGTGAGCCGGAGCCGGTCCCGCATGTCAGACATCGCAACCACGAGCGCTTCGCCTGGATCAGTGTTGAAAACCAGACGCACCGGGTCTTCGCGATCACCAATTCCCAGAGGATGGATCTCTAGGGTTGGCTTGGCCGTAGTAAGCGACGGGCACACCTCCAGCATGTGAGCGCCCAGGATGCGTTCCTTGCCTGGGGTGAGCTCGTAGGTGTAGTCCTCCATCAGCGACGCGCCACCAGGGAGGCCGTGGCCCATGACCTTTGCCAGGCGGATGAGGATGGCGGTCTTCCAGTCGCCCTCCGCACCGAACCCATATCCATCCGCCATCAGGCGCTGCACTGCGAGGCCGGGGAGTTGCTTCAGGCCCCCGAGATCTTCGAAGGTTGTCGTAAAGGCCTGAGCTTGCGCCTCTTCCAGGAAGGAACGGAGCGCGATCTCTTGGCGGGCGCCATAGCGCAATGACTCATGACGCGAGCCGCCTTGGCGAAGCTCCGGAACTACGTCGTATTCCTCTTCGTATTGCGCGACCAGAGCGTCAACGGCCGTCTCGTCGACGGCCTCGACTGCTGCTACCAGGTCGTTCACACCCCACGTGTTCACGCTCACGCCAAGTTTGTGTTCGACCTCGGTCTTGTCACCTTCTGTGACGGCAACATTGCGCATGTTGTCGCCGAAGCGAACCAGACGCATAGACTGCAACTCGAGCTTTCCAACGGCAGCGCGCGACCAGACCGCGACCTTATGCTGCACGTCGGTGTGGCTAGCGTGGCCGACGACGATCTTGCGATTCTTACCCAAACGGCTGGCGATGTAACCGAATTCGCGGTCACCATGCGCAGCTTGGTTGAGGTTCATGAAGTCCATGTCGATGGTTGCCCAGGGCAGCTCAACGTTGGCTTGCGTGTGCAGGTGCAACATGGGCTTCGCCAGCGCGTCGAGCCCACCAATCCACATTTTGGCAGGGCTAAATGTGTGCATCCAGACGATAACCCCAGCGACCGTCTCGTCCGCATTCACGGCTTGCATAGCTTGCCTGATGGAGTCGCGCTCCTTCAAAATTGGCTGCCACACGATGTCGACTGGGATTTCGGATGAGGCGGTCAGGTCCGCGACTACCTGCTTTGACTGCTCCTCGACTTGTGCGAGCACGTCCGGCCCATAAAGATCCTGCGAACCGGTGAAGAACAGAATCTTCTTACCTTCAAAAGGCGACTGCATTGTCAAGCTCTCCTTACTGCTGCCCGTACACATTCTGGTATCGATCGAATAGTGAATCAATGAGGTCTTGCTGAATAGGAATTGGGTCACCGAGCTGTCGTGCAATGTGTACTGTTCGAGCGACCTCTTCACACATCACGGCTGCTTTGACCGCATCTCTCGCATCCGTGCCAATAGTGAACGGCCCGTGGTTTTGCATGAGCACAGCGCGGCTGCGGGACCCCTGCAACGTTTCGACGATGCCCCGACCAATGGAATCATCCCCGATGAGCGCAAACGGGCCGACGGGAATATCGCCGCCAAATTCGTCGCCCATCATCGTGAGCACGCAAGGAATGGCTTCACCGCGCGCGGCCCACGCCGTCGCATATGTGGAATGTGTGTGAACCACGCCTCCCACATCCTCCATGTGCGCATACACGTATGCGTGGGCGGCTGTGTCACTCGATGGCTTCAGCCCGTCTGCCGTTCCGTCGTCGATCTTCTTACCGTCAAGCGTGCACACCACCATCTTTGCAGGGGCAAGTTCGTCGTACGACACTCCCGACGGCTTGATCACCAGCAGATCCTCGCCGATTACGTCCGCGCAACGGACACGCTGGGACACATTCCCCGCGGTCCACACGACGAGCTCCCATCGAGGCAACTCAGCGTGCAATCTCGACACTGTCTCCCGGACAGAGCCAATCTGATCTTGCAAGTCACGAGGAAAACTATCGAGTTTCAGCATTGATCTCTCCATCCCTTAACGGTGGACCATTAGTGTGACCGGTCACAACTAGAGTAATGCCAGCCCGGAGGAGCGTCAAGAGGGTGCTGAGACTCACATATAGTCCCCGGATGTTAGGGGCCGTTTCTCACAGGTTTTTCCCGCGAAATGGCTTGAGTGGCGGCGATCATGGGGCATCGATCATGATGGATTATCGTTGCAGGCTCGTTTTGAGGCGACCAAGAAGTACGCTGCCGCGTACGAGACAGCAGCGAAGAAAGACAAACAAGGGCCTGCTCCAGGGACAGGTGGTTGCAGTTACTGGCTGGAACCGGGATCATGCCCAGCAGCAGCTCCGAGCCCGGAGGGCCTTCTAAGACACAAACCCGATTTCACGGTTCCTTGACAGTGGGACACCACGCAGGCAGCCCAGTGTAAGAACACGGGATGAGGCTTCGCGACTACCCCGCGTACCTGCTGCGGCCCGGCCCGGAGCGGCCCAAGAAACTCGTTGGCAGTGCTATGCCACCGTTCGTCACTTGTCTAATCCCGCAGTATGTGATCGGTGCCACACTGGTAAATCAAATTCCTCTTTTGTTGTTCCAGGTCAGGAATCCAATTGCAGCGTGGCCACGAGATAGGATGCCGCCGGCATGTCGATGACCAGCTGGGAGCCCTGAACCCGTACCTGTTCAGAAGGTGCGACGGTCACGATCTCGTCCTGAAGCCGATCGGCCGTCAGTACCTCTCCGACGGCCTCGACGACTTGTCCACCCCTGAGATCCACGCAGAGCTTGCGAGGCTCGAGGTCGAGGTTCGTGAACGATGCGGTAACACGATCCCCCTTTCTGGATGCGGCTCCATACACCATCGGAAGCTCCGGGCGATCGGTTGCAACATGGCGAGTCTCCCCCTTGTCAAGCCAATGGAGCGGAAGCAACAGTCCGCCCATGTGCCCTCGCGCGAGCCGGAAGACATGCCAAGTTGGAGTACGGATCAGCTCGTCACCGCACGTCACCAACACCGATTGGAGTACATTGACCGTCTGCGCGAGGTTGGCCATGGCAACGCGTTCTGCATGCTGATGGAAGATGTCGAGGGTGAGGCCTGCCACCAGGGCGTCGCGCAGCGTCTGGCGTTGGACCAGGAAACCTGGGTTAGTGCCCGGCTCAGGCTCCCACCACGTACCCCACTCATCCACGACCAAGCCCACACGCTTCGACGGGTCGTATACATCCATGATCGTTGAATGACGTGTGATCAGTTCATCCATGCGGAATGCATTCGACATTGTGAACCAGTAGTCGGCATCATCGAATACCGTTGCAGACCCCTTTTCTTCCCATGACTTGCCGAAGGTGTAGTGGTGGAGGCTCAATCCTTGGAAGTGGTTACGCGGGTGGCACCCACAGCCAACGTCGCCAATATTCGACATGAGCGTCTGCGTCCAGCGATAGTCATCAACGTTTGCACCGCACGCGATCCGGTACAGGCGGTTCTCGCCGTGATCGCGGCAGTACAGCCCGTATCGCCGTACCAAGTCTGCGTAATACTCGGGACGCATCTCGCCCCCACAGCCCCAGGACTCGTTGCCGATGCCCCAGAAGCGCACACGCCACGGCTCGTCGCGGCCGTGCTCGCGCCGCAGCCTGGCCATCGGCGAGTCGTCGCCCCTGGTGAGGTACTCGACCCACTGGCTCATCTCCTGCACCGTGCCCGAGCCGACGTTGCCGCTGATGTAGGGCTCGGCGCCCAGCAGCTCGATCAGATGCATGAACTCATGCGTGCCGAAGCTGTTGTCCTCCACCACGTCGCCCCACAAGGAGTTGACCACCGTCGGCCGATCCGAGCCGACGCCGTCGCGCCAGTGGTAGTCGTCCGCGAAGCAGCCGCCGGGCCAGCGCAGGTTGGGAATCCCGATCTCCCGCAGCGCCTGCACCACGTCCAGTCGGATGCCTCGATCGTTCGGGATGGGCGAGTCGGCGCCGACGAAGATCCCGCCGTAGATGCAGTGCCCCAGGTGCTCCGCGAAGTGGCCGTGTTGGTGCCGGGAGATCGTGGGTCCCGGTACGTCCAGATTCAGTACCGCGTTGGTCATTCGTGCTCCTTGTGTCCGGCCCACCGCAGCAAGGCCACGTCGTGGGGTTCCAAATCGATGGCGAGCGTTCCGTCGTCGGACGCTGCGATGGTCTTGCCCCACGACTCGCGCTCGGGGGTCCCGTGCACGCCCAGATCGTCGGGGTGGATGCGGACCGTGCGCGGCTTGGAGCCCAACCAGAACACTGCGCGAATCTCCGCACCGTCCAGCCGCGCCGCCCAGACGACGAGGTCGCCGTCGCGGATGAGCTCGCGGTTGTCCGACGACCGCCTAGCAACGTCGAGCACCTCCGGCTGGTTGATGAGGGCGATGGTCTCGGGCGAGGTCTTCGGCAGGTGCCCGCCGATCATGAGCGGGGAACGTGCCATGGCCCACAACGACATCACCGTGCGCTGTTCCGCCAGGGTGAGTCGGCTGTCTCGTTCCTCACCCACGTGGGCGCGGATCCCGAGCCGTCCCAGCGGCAGCATGTCGAGGTCCGCCCAAGCTCCTTGGCGCTGGTGGGGCGCCCAGCGAGCAGCACGTTGGAACTGCTCCTCGATGGCCTCCCACGTGTCCCACACGTCATCGGAGATCCGCCACATGGTCGCGTGCCCCCGGAGGAACCCCAGATGCGCAAGGGAGAGCTGCTTGCCGGGCGAGAGGCTGAGTTGCATCGGCCGCCCCACCTCCTCGATGGCCTCCGCGAGCATGGCGATGTCAGCGCGCTGGATGGGCGGGTAGAGGACATCGTCGAGCTTGATGAAGTCTACGCCCCAATCCGCGAGTTGCCGGATCACGGACCGATACCAGGCGGCCGAGGCAGGGTGGTCCGCGCGGACCCCGACGTTGTCCGGATTCCACGGGCACACCGCGGCTTCGTCGGCGATGTCGGCGCACGTGGCATCCGTCCCCCACACGGGTTTGGCGGATTCGACGGCCCGACGCGGGACACCTCTCATCAGGTGAACGCCGAAGCGGAGACCCATCGAGTGGATCCGCGCGGCGAGCGGGGCAAACCCGCGGCCGCCGGCGGAGCTCGGGAAGCGTTCCGGCGACGGGACGGGACGCCCGAAGGCGTCGATGCACGTCGACAGCTCGGGGCTGTAGCCGTGCGTGCCGGGCGAGGATTCGTACCACTGGATGTCCACCACGACGGTGTCCCAGCCCGCATCCCGAAGATGCTCAGCGAGGAACTCCGCGTTCTCCAGCACCTCGCTCTCGGTGACCGACCCCCCGAAGCAGTCCCAGGAGTTCCACCCCATCGGCAACGTCTCCCCGGCCAGCGGCGCTGCCGGGTCAGCGATCGGCAGCCAGACGCGCATGGGCCGACGACCGGCGTTGCCCCACTCCCGGTACGGGATGAGCGGCACGCTCGTCGTCCGCACCGGAAGCGCGCCCTGGCCTGCGGGGGCGTACAGCGTCGGGGGCAGCTCCTCCAGGACGTGCGCCTGAACGACGCAGCCCTCCGGCCCGCCGCTCGGCGCGTACTCCGTCTGGACCGCCAGCCGATCGACGTCGACGTCGTCGGGCGGTTCACAACACATGATGGTCGGCCCGCACTGGATCGCGACGGATCCACGCACCGCGTCGACGCGCGGGTCGGCGACGACGAACCGCGGACGGACGTCGAAGTCGATGCGGTGCTCGTCGCCGGGAGGCAGGACCAGCCAGTCGGGGTCCCCGCCGTCCGCGAGAGGTACCTGTGCCGGCCGGCGAGCCCACTGGGGGATGCGGACCTTGATGGACGCGCCCGGGTGCAGCGTGCCCTGTACGGTCACCCTGAGGTGCCCCTGTTCGAGGTCCCCCTCCGTCCGGAGCTCGCCCTGGCCCACTGCCTCGGGCAGGACGATGCGCGCCGCCGTCGGCAGGGTCAGCTCCAGTGTGTTCCCGTCGACGGAGGCGACGGCGGACCTCAGGCTGGCGATGAGGCGAGCGAGGTTGGGCGGGCAGCACGCGCACGAGAAACACGGGAGCCTGCCCGAGTTGTACTCGACGGCGCGGGCGTGCGGCCGAACCTGCAGCGGGTTGGCGTAGGTGAACTCGGTCCCGGCTTCGGAGACTGCTGCGGGAATGGCGTTGTAGACCAGTCGCTCCATGGCGGCCGGATACCTCGCATCCCCGGTGGCGAGGAACAGCCTCCACGAGAGCTGGAAGTCCGCGATCGCGGCGCAGGTCTCCGCGTAGGCCCGCTCGCTGGCGAGCTCGAAGTCGTCGCCGAAGGACTCGTCCTGGAAGTGCGAGCCCATGCCGCCCGTGATGAACATGCAGTGCCGGTGCGCGTGCTCCCACCTCGCGACGACCGCGTCGAGCAGGTCGGTGTCGCCGGTCTCCACCGCGACGTCGACGCAACCCGCGTCCAGGTAGAGCTGACGGACGACGTGGCCGGTGACCCGCGTGGCGGCCGCCGGGGGGCAGTGGTCCTGGAAGTACTCCGACCCGAAGGGCTCCGTGTGGGTCGTCGGGTTGCCGCGCCGTTCGAGGAACGCTGCGGCAGTCTCCAGGTACCGCGCATGGCCGGTTTCGCGGAACAGCTCGACGAGCGCCGTCTCGATCACCGGATGGCCGCACGTGCCCTCCTTGGCGAAGCGTTCCACGATCAGATCGGCCAAGGCGCTCGCGATCTCGAAGCACTCGGGACGGCCGGCCCTGCGCAGCGCGACCGCCGCCTGGATCGCGTGGCCGGCGCAGTACAGCTCGTGTCCCCAGGCGAGGTCCTTCCACTGCCCGGGGCTCTTGTCCGACATCCCCCACGTGTTCAGGTAGCCGTCCGGCTGCTGGCAGGCGCGCATGAGGCCCAGCGCCTGCTCGAGGAACGGGTCGAACTGGTCGGTCCCGGTGCGCGCGATCTCCCAGCCGATCGCTTCCAGCGTCTTGTACAGATCGGAGTCGGCGAAGACGAAGCCCAGGTGCTGGCCGGACCCGAGCCTGCGGAAGTTGTCCATCACCCCGCTCACCTCGAGTTGCTCCAGCACATGCGGGAGGGTCAGGTCGACGTTGCGCTGCTGCATCGTCCCCAAGAGGGTCGACGAGGACAGCTCCACGGCTGGGATGCCCAGCGGCATGCGGCCCGCCGACGGGGACACAGGTGTGACGATCACGATGACCTCCTGGGTGGTGCTGGGCGCGAGCGATCGGCTGTGCGTTCCTGCGCGAGTGGTGGCACAATAGCCTGCGAACTGCGCCCGTGAGGAACGGTGCGCCGAAGCCGCCCATCCCGACAGCAGCAAGGAGCCTCGTGGCAGCAACCATGCAAGACGTTGCGAGGCTCGCGGGCGTGTCCGTCAAGACGGTCTCCAACGTCGTGAACGACTACCCGCACATCCGTGAGTCGACGAGGGCGAAGGTGCTGCGAGCCATCGAGCAGCTGGGGTACGAGCCCAACCTGAGCGCTCGCAACCTGCGACGGGGACGCACCGGGCTCATCGGCTTGGCGCTGCCGGAGCTTCGGCTGCCGTACTTCGCCGAGTTGGCGGACTCCGTCATCACGGAAGCCGAGCAGCACGGGCTCCGTGTGCTCATCGAGCAGACGAACGCGGTCCGCGAGCGCGAGATCGACGTGCTCCATGGGCCGGTGCGCCAGCTCCTCGACGGGCTGATCTTCAGCCCGCTCGCGCTCAGCCAGGACGACGTGCGCCAGTTTCGTGTGCAGTACCCCATCGTCGTGCTCGGCGAGCGGGTCTTCGACCACGGCAACGACCACGTCACCATGAGCAACGTCGAGGCCGCCCGGGCCGCAACGGAACACCTGATCGGTCTGGGCCGACGACGCATCGCAGTCATCGGCGGCCATGAGGGCGAGCAGGTCGGTTCTGCGGCGCTCAGGCAAAGTGGTTACGTCGAGGCCCTCATGCGTGCGGGGATCTCCGTCGATCCGCTGTTGATCCGGGAGACGGGCCTCTGGCATCGCCAAACGGGCGCCGAAGCGACGGAGGCGCTCATCGCGTCGGGGGTCGAGTTCGATGCGGTCTTCGCCCTCAACGATGCGCTCGCCATCGGCTGCCTGCACGCCTTGCAACAGGCGGGACTGCGGGTACCGGAGGACGTGGCGGTGATCGGCTTCGACGACATCGAGGAGGCCGCGTACGTCTCCCCCACGCTCTCCACCATCTCGCCCGGCCGAGAGCACATCGCGCGCGAGGCCGTGCGGCTCCTGCAACAGCGCATCGCCGAGAAGCTCGCCGGCCAAGCCGATGCGTCGGGCTTCGTGCGTGTCGACGCGCCGTTCGAGCTCCGGGCGCGCGAGTCCACGCTGGGACGCGGCGCGCACTAGCCGGCCCCACCCAGCGACGACAACGATCGTCGCGCGGCCCGGGTCGCCAGCAGCCACAGCAGCCCCGGCCCCCACACCACCGCGACGGCGGGAGCCACGACGGCCACCAGCGCCACACCGAGCGTCGCCAGGAGGCACCGGGCCGTGTCGGGCACACCGGCGGCAGCCATCAGGATCGTCCCCCACCACGTCCCAGCGATCGCGGGCCCGGCAGCCGCGCCGGGACCGAGCTGCGAGGTGCGGATCACGACGCATCGCAGGTAGAAGCCCAGCACGAGCGCAAGCGGCACGACGACCAACCATCCGCCGGGCAGCAACCCCAACAGCGCCATGACGAGCTCGACGCTGAGGACGAGCCCGATGAGGGCCCACCCCAGCAGGGTCCACGAGTGACGGATGGCGGGCCCCATCACCGCCCGCGCGGCGGCCCAGGGACGCGCCTCGCGCCCCTCCGTGAGTACCTCGCCCGAGGCGGCGCTGGCTCCCAGCAACGCCGGGCCACTCCCGAACACGATGCCTCCACGCACCGCGCCCCAGAGCAGGACCGCGGTCACCTCGGCGGGAGCGACGAGCAGCGTCAGCAGGCCCATCGCTCCCGAGGCAAGGCCGCGGCTGCTCGCGTCGTCGCCCGGCATGTCAATCCTTCGCCCCTTGGAACCAGACGGTGGCGCCGTCCGGGCCCACGGCTGCGACGGAGGCCACCGCGCACTCGAGCACACGGTCCTGGAACACGACGCCCGGTAGGGTTTGCCCCTCGAAACGGATCTTCACCTGATTGCCGTGGCGCTCGGTCACCTCCACGTCCGCGGGGCGGGGCACGGCGAGCGCATGGCCATCGTCGGGCAGCTCGGTGGCCACCCATTGCGTCGGCAATGGGGCCTCCTCGTCGACGTACCCGCCCCAGGTGCGAGGCGACACCACCGGCCAGCCGGTGGAGGTCCAACCCATCTGCCGAATCTGCGCGGAGTGCCGCGTGGGGTCGTCGCCGTGTCGGACATGGTTGACCAGGAACAGATCGTCGCCCACTCGCAGGTGGGAGCTGTGCCCGGGAGCGAGCCACGTCCGCCCCTCCACATCCACGTGGGACGAGACCAGGACGTTGCCGGCGCGCCCGCCGGGCACGTCGTCCATCATCATGGATCGGCCCTGGACGTCGACGTACTGGCCGGTCAGAGCTCGGCTTCGAGCCGCCCGGACGTGATAGCCGTCGAACAGCGAGTCGAAGGAGCAGAACAGGTAGTAGCGGCCCGAGTCCTGGTTCCACAAGATGTGGGCGCCCTCGATCGCGCCGTTGTCGTCGGCCGGATGCCGACGCGCGACGGGCACGCCCAGTTCGTCGGCCGCGACGGGCCAACCCGACTCCTTGAGCGGCAGGATCCGCAGCCCTCCGAAGAAGGACCCGTAGAGCAGCCAGTCGTCGCCGCGCGAGTCCTGGACGACCGCCGCATCGATGGCGTTCATCACGGACGTGTCATGGTGGGTCTGCAGCACGACGCCCCGGTCCTGCCACGGCCCCTTGGCGCTGGGGGCGGTGGCGAAGCCAATCGCGGACGTCCTGGAGCCGAACGTCGACGCCGAGTAGTACATCCGGAACTCGCCGAGCCGATGGACGATCTCCGGCGCCCAGAGCCCCTCAGCCCCGGACCAGTGCTGGGCGGCCGCGGGCACCCCCGTCAACGCCCGGCCCAGCCAGTGCCAGTGCACCAGGTCGTCGGAGACACGGAGCTCCGCACCTGCGCCGGGCTCGACCATCAGGGTGTCCGTCGACACCATCACGAACGTACCGTCGACGTCCGGGATCACCGTCGGGTCGTGGGCGCCGAAGGTGCCTTCGGTGGCCGGCGGCATGGACGCTTGCACGTGTTCGAGGGTGGACACGATCTCAGCCCTTCGTCCCGGTCAGCGCGACCGACTCGATGATCTGGTTCTGGAAGGACAGGAAGATGGCGAAGATCGGGACCAGTGCGATCACCGACGCCGTCATGATGAGCGGGTAGTCGGTCTGGATCGCGTAGGTGGCATTGAAGTTCGCGATGACGAGCTGCAACGTTTGCTTCTCGGGGCTGTTGAGGTAGATCACCGGACCGATGTAGTCGTTCCACACGGCCATGAACCACAGGATGAACTGCGCTGCGATCGCCGGCCGGATCAGCGGGACCACGATGCCACCGAAGATCCGCCAGTATCCGGCGCCGTCGATCTTGGCGGCCTCAATGATCGAATCGGGCGTCGACCGCAGGTACTCACGCAGGAAGAAGATCATCATCACGTTGCCGAACAGGCCCGGGACGATGAGCGGCAGCAGCGTGTCCACCCAGTTCCAGCTGGAAAACATGATGAACTGCGGGATCAGCAGGGTGGGCAGCGGGATCATGATCGCGGCCAACAGCCCGATGAAGATGGCGTTCTTCCCCGGGAGGCGCAGCTTCGCGAAGGCGAACGCGGCCATCGTCGAGGTGATGGTGCCCACCACCGTGACGGTGAAGGACACGGTCACCGAGTTCAGGATGCCCGAGACGATGGGCCCCGCTTCCCACACCCGCAGGTAGTTGCCCCACTGCGGATCGGCTGGGATCCACTCGGGTGGCAGCTGGAACACGGATTCCCTGGTCTTCAGCGACGTGGAGAGCATCCACAGCAGCGGGGCGACCATGACGATGCCGCCCACCAACAGGAGCGCAGCGACGACGAGGTTACCCACCGCGTACTTCGACTTCCTCGACATGGCCATGTCAGTCCACCTCCAACTGGTTGCGCCGGTTCAGGTAGAACTGCAGCAGCGTAATCGCGAAGATGATGATGCCCAGCAGCACTGCCATCGACGAGGCGTACCCCATCTGGAGGTTGCGGAATGCCTTCTGCCAGATGTACCAGACGATCGATGCGGTGCTCCACTCGGGCCCGCCGGTGGGGGTCATGATGTTGATCTCCGTGAAGATCTGCGCTCCTCCGATGACGCTCGTCACGACGAGGAAGAAGGTGACGGGCTGCACCATCGGGAACGTGATCGACCAGAACTGCCGCCAGGAGCTGGCGCCGTCGATCGACGCCGCCTCGTACAGGCTTCGGGGGACCGATTGGATGGCGGCCAAGTACAAGAGCATCGAGTAGCCGAGGCCCTTCCAGACCGTCATGATGATGATCGCCGGCTTGGACCAGGTGGCATCCATCAGCCAGTTCGGGCCCTGGATGCCGACGTAGGACAGCAGCTGGTTCACCAAGCCGTAGTCGCCGTTGTAGGCCCACTGCCACAAGATGGCGATCGCGGCGAGCGACGAGACCACGGGGACGTAGTAGATCGCACGGAAGAAGCTCCGTCCGGGCATGCGCCGGTTCATGGCGAGCGCGAGGATCAGGGACAGCACCAGTCCGATCGGGATCCCGATCATGTAGAAGAACGTGTTGCCCAGCGCCTGCCAGAAGTAGGGGTCGTTGAATGCCTGGACGAAGTTGCCGAGTCCGACGAAGGAGGAGTGGCCGAGGCCGTTCATGTCGTGCAACGACGCATAGAACGAGTAGCCGAGCGGGTACGCCGTGAACAGGCAGAACCCCACGACCGGCGCCGCAATGAACAGCGCAGCGACTCGGTGTTCCCGCCTGTAGAGTTTCGATTTTCGCGCCGTGGGGGAACCTTTTCCCTGCATGGTGAGGACCTTTCCGACTTCGGGGGCCTCCCGAGGGACGCCCCCGAAGCGCTCGACGATCAGCGGTTCTGGGCAGCCTGCTGGTTGGCCGCATCCAGCTTCTGCTGCATGCGCGGCTGCACTTCCTTGCAGTACTCCTCGGCAGTCTTCTTGCCGTCGAGCACCGGCGCGACGCCAGTCCAGAACTCGTCGTACCACTCGGGGCTCCACGTGGTGGCGGCGGGCAGCGGACGGCCGTAGTCCTGGACGATCTGCAGGAACTCCTGCTTGTTCTCCGGCTTGCCATCGGACTTGGCGTACTCGTTCTCCGCCATGTCGATCAGGTTGGGGATCTGCACCCCGGCCTGCCAGAGCGAGGTCTGGGCATCCTTGTTGGCCGACAGGTACACGGCGAGCTTGGCGGCCAGCTCGGGGTGCTGGGTCTGCTCCGCCACCGCGATGCCCAGCGATCCCACCCAGGTGGCCGTCTGGCCGGTGGACATCACCGGGTAGGGAATGAGGTCCCAGTCGAAGTCGAGCTTCGCATAGGTAGAGACGTCCCAGGGGCCGACGGGGAAGAAGCCGATCTCACCCTTCATCCACCGCTGGTAGGTGTCCAACGTCTGGGCCTCGGCGATGGACGGCGTGGACTTGTCGACGTTCTGAATGTCGGCGAAGACCTGCAGCGCCTCGATGAACTTGGGGTCGTCGACGGTGACCGTCGTGCGCTCCGGATCCGCCCAGTCGGCACCGTTGGACCAGACGAACGCCTGCAGGTTCCAGGTGGCGTTGAGGCCCGTACCCCACTGGTCCAGCTTGCCGTCGCCATTCGTGTCCTGGGTGAGCTGCTTCGCCACCTCGCGGAACTCATCCATGGTGTACGGCTGGTCCGGATCGGGCAGGGGAATGCCGGCGGCCTCGAACATCGTCTTGTTGTAGCCGAACGAGAAGGGACCGACGTCCTTGGGCAGGCCGTAGATGGCACCCTGGCCAACGCGCGTGCCGTCGTAGCGGTACGAATCCACTCCGTACTTCCAGACGTTGTCGAGGTCGATGCCGGCGCTCTCGACCTCCGCCGTGATGTCCCTGACCACCTTGTTCGTGACGAAGGCCATCACCGACCCCTGCTCCAGGTAGAACACATCGGGCACCTGTCGGCCCGTGATGGCCGCCTGCAGCTTCGTCGAGTACTGGTCCGCGTCGGTCACGATCACCTTCACGGAGCAGTCGTTCTCCTCCTCGAAGGCCTTGATGGCCAGATCGTAGGCGGCCTTCTCGTCGGCACCGCCTCGATACATGTACGTCAGCTGGGGCTTCCCGTCGGACGAGGTCCCCCCTCCCTCCGAGGGGCCTCCGCATGCCGTGAGTCCGGCCGCGACAGCCAAGCTACTCGCTCCAAGAATGAAACTGCGTCGTCGCACCTGCATGATCCTGTCCTTTCTGGAGACCTCGCTTCGTCGCCGGCCTCCCATGCGTCCATTTATACTACGATAGAACTTGTCGGTCAATAAGGGGTCCCCATGAAAAGTCAAATCGCCTACTCACTAGGCTATTGACGCCCGCCATGGGCCGTGGCATCCTATTTGTACATCGTTGTAATACATAGACGTCAGACAGGAGATCCAGAGTGAGCACCGCTTCCATCAGCCTCAACCCGAGCTTCGAGATCGGCCCTGTACGCCCTCGCACGTTCGGCTCCTTCGTCGAGCACTTGGGACGCTGCGTGTACACGGGCATCCATGAAGCCGACCACCCCACCGCCGACGAGGATGGCTTCCGTCAGGACGTCTTGGAGCTCGTGAAGGAGCTCGGTGTCACCACCGTCAGGTACCCCGGCGGCAACTTCGTCTCCGGCTACAGGTGGGAGGACGGCGTCGGACCGGTCGAGGATCGGCCGAAGCGGCTGGATCTCGCTTGGCACTCGATGGAGCCGAACACCATCGGCACCGACGAGTTCATGCGGTGGGCGGCGAAGGCGTCGATCGAGCCGATCATGGCCGTCAACCTCGGGACCCGCGGCGTCGCCGAGGCCCTCGAGCTGCTGGAGTACTGCAACATCGCCGACGGCTCGACCCGAGCCGAGGAGCGCCGGGCCAACGGCGCCGACAAACCCTACGGGGTGCAGCTGTGGTGCCTCGGCAACGAAATGGACGGCCCGTGGCAGATCGGCCACAAGACGCCCGAAGAGTACGGGCGCCTGGCCGCAGAGACCGCACGGGCTATGCGCATGATCGCTCCCGATCTGGAGCTGATCGCGTGCGGTTCGTCGTCGCGCGCCATGCCCACCTTCGGCCAGTGGGAGCACACCGTGCTCGACGAGTCCTGGGAGCACGTCGACATGATCTCCGCACACGCCTACTACTGGGAGAAGGATGACGACCTACAGAGCTTCCTCTGCAGCGCGGTGGACATGGACCGATTCATCGAGCAGGTGGCGGCGACCGCGGACGCGGTCGGAGCCGCTCGTAAGTCTGACAAGCAAATCGGCATCAGCTTCGACGAATGGAATGTGTGGTACCAGGACCGCGCGGAGTCCCGACCACCGACGGGTGACGACTGGCCGATTGCCCCGGTCCTACTCGAGGACAACTACACCACGGCGGATGCAGTCGTCGTCGGCAACCTGCTGATCAGCCTGCTGCGACACACCGACCGCGTGTGGTCCGCCAATCTGGCGCAGCTTGTCAACGTGATTGCTCCGATCATGACCGTCCCTGGAGGCAAGGCTTGGAAGCAGACCATCTTCCATCCCTTCGCCCTCACTGCACGCCATGCACGGGGCAACGTCCTACGAGTCTCACTGGCGTCGCCCAAGGTCTCGAGCGATCAGTTCGGCACGGTTGATGCGATCGACTCCATCGCCACACTGGATGGCAAGGACCTGTCGGTCTTCCTGGTCAACCGCGACGAGCGACGGGAGATTACCACGGAGATTGCCATCCCCGACTCGACGCCAACGCTGGTGGAGGCAGTGACGCTGCACTCTGATGACCCGCGCTATCAGGCAAGCGCAGATGATGATTCGACTGTCGTCCCCCTCGCAAACAGCACGGGGACTGCCGGGCCAGGGCGAATGTCCGTGACGTTGCCTCCGGTCTCATGGACCATGCTGCGGGCGACGATCGGATGAGGAAGCTGGCAGCTGTCGGCATGGTGGCGGTCGTGGCGATGTCGGCGTGCACAGGGACCAGCGCCCCCTGGGGTACCCCAGTCGAGTTGACCGGCGACACGTCGGTGCACGACCCAGCTCTTGCTTTGGACGACGATGGTCGGCCGTGGCTCATCGCATCGACCGGGGATGGACGCGTTGGGATGGGTGCCATCCAACTGCGAGTTTCAACGGACGGCGGACACTCGTGGACGCACACCGGCGAGGCCTGGCTGCCCAGCCAGGAGCCCGAGTGGGCACGCGATCGCATCGCTGGATTGGACAACTACTGGGCCCCTGAGCTGGTCCGAGCCAACAACAAACTCTATCTCTACTACGCCGCCTCCACCTTCGGTTCGAACACCTCAGTCATCGGGCTGAGGGAGAATCAACACTTCGACCCGCAGCGCCCGGATCAGGGGTGGGTAGACAAGGGCGAAGTCTGGTCGAGTTCGGGCGAGAGCCACTACAACGCAATCGACCCTGCGGTTCTCATTGGAAAAGACGGCAGAGCATGGTTGGCGTTCGGATCATTCTGGGACGGGATTCAGTTACTACCACTCGATCCCTCGACGATGAAACCACCCGCGGACGCCCAGCCCACGACCATCGCAAGTCGGGGCACTGCGACGAATGCGATCGAGGCGCCAGCCTTGCTCGAGCACAATGGTTTCTATTACCTCTTCGTAGCGTTTGACAAGTGCTGCTCAGGGATGGAAAGTACCTACAACATCAACGTCGGTCGCGCCGAGCATCCCGAAGGGCCATATCTGGACCGAGACGGCAGGGATTTGGCTCACGGAGGCGGCACGTTGCTACTCGAAGGCGTGAGCGGTCGCGCAGGTCCCGGCGGACAATCTGTGGTCGGCGACTGGATGGCCTTCCACTACTACTCGGAAGAGTTGGGCGGTGCCCCTCAGCTGGGCCTTCGCAAGCTAGCTTGGGAGAACGGCTGGCCCGTGGTTGCCACCGAAGCCGAGGCGAGCGAGATGCCGTTCTACGATTCGGAATGATGCTGTCTGCGGACGCTCGCACAACGATCTCCGCAGGGATGGCCAAGCGACGGGTTGGCCATTACCCATTGGGTGAATAACGCCTGAAACGCGGCCTCACAAACTGCGTAGGGGACTGCTGAAGGTTTGGTTGACTTCAAGACCGCATGATTCCTGAGAGGGCGTCGTGTTGAAAGGATGGCAATCATGCCGAAGATCACTTACTCTGACGAGTTCAAGCGTGACGCGGTCGGGTTGGTCGAGTCGGGCGTCCCGCAGAAGCAGGTCGTCAAGGACCTCGGTATCGCGAGGACCACGCTGCAGGCGTGGATGCGTGACGCGAGGTGCAAGTCCCACGCGATGACCCCGACCACGGACCTCGAGGCTGGCAAGGACATGTCCCAGGCGCCGCGCAGGATCCGTGAGCTGGAGATGGAAAACGAGGTGCTGTGGGGCGCGGCGGCGTACCTGTCGCAGGCTCACATCACGCCCCAACATGATCTACCCGCTGGTGAAGCAGATGGCTGCGGTCGGTGCCCCGGTGAGGGTGCCGGTCGCGGTCGCGTGCCGGGTCTTGGGATTGTCCAAACAGGCCTACTACAAGTGGCTAAGACAACCCGTGTCAGCCCGTGAGGCCGAGGATGGCGAGTTGATCGCCGTGTTGCGCGAACTTTCACGCCGATGATCCAGAAGGCGGCTACCGGGTGTGTGGGCCGATGACATCGCCGAGCTGGGTTAGACGGTCTCGCAGCGCAGAGTGTGGCGGGGGTGCCGGGTCGCCGGTATCCAATCGGTGTTCACCACGCGGAAGACCCGCTACAAGAAGGCCGGCGCACCGGTCCACGATGACCTGGTGCAGCATCAGTGCACCGCTGAGAGGCCCAATGCGTTGTGGCTCACCGACATCACCGAGCACCGCACCTGCGAGGAGACGGTGTATCTGTGCGCGATGAACGATGTGTTCACCAACCGGATCATGGGCTACTTCATCGACACCCAGATGAAAGCCCGGATCGCCGTCAATGCACTCGAGATGGCCGTGACTCACCAAGGCCAGCCCACCGGGGTGATCGTGCACTCGCAGCGCGGGTCCCAATTCAGGTCGAGGAAATTCTGCAAGGCCCTCAAACGCTACGAGCTGCGCGGCTCGATGGGCAGGGTCGGAGCGTGTGGTGACAACGCCGCGATGGAGTCGTTGTTCGCGCTACTGCACAAGAACGTCCTCGACCGTCGATCCTGGGGCACACGAGAGGAACTGCGCCTGGCCATCGTGTCCTGGATCGAGGGCAAGTACCACCGCAAACGCCGTCAACGCCGACTCGGGAAACTCACCCCCATCGAGTACGAACTCATCATGAACCCAGCCACTACACTAGCGGCATAAACCCGGAGATCAACCAAACCTTCAGCGGACCCCAGAGAGCAGGAGAGCCCACCTGTTCAGTTGCAATTTCCTCTCGGCCCATGGGAGTGCCATTCAGGTAATGGGGGCGCCCAGCGCCCCCATTACCTCCGCACTAGACGCCGGTGTTTGGCAATTTGATTTCCTGCTGCACCGGCCTCCCATCAGATGCCTCGGCAGTAGACGAAGTCTCAGCCACATCTCCTTCCGTTTCATCCCCTGAAGTTTCCTGGCCATCATCGGCATCGTCAACGACAGAACCACTGCCCCGAAGCGCGGCCAACATATCGTAATAGGCGGGCTTGAGTTTGCCATCGGCATCCATCACATTCGCCCAGTCCTCGCCTGGGAAAGTGTCTGGCACCCATGAGTAAGCGTCGTTAAAACCCCATAATGTGAAACTGGTGCATGCAGGCTGGTCAATACAGGCTTGCAGCAGCGCGGTGTGGCGACGGGCATGCTCAGCAATCTGCTCCTCCGTGGGCACGCCACGGCCCTCCATCGGCACACGAACATCGGCCTCAGTGATAGCAACCTTCAGGCCGAGGTCAGCAAAGCGCTGCATATTCGCCGCCAACGAGTTGTCGAAGCCGTACTGCAAACTTAGATGAGCCTGAGCGCCAAACCCATGCAGCGGAACTCCGTCGGCAAGAAGCTCTTTAGCAAGCTCGTAGTAGGCATCGGTCTTCTCATTGATACCCTCAGCATTGTAGTCGTTCAGAAAAAGTATTGCCTCTGGATCAGCTGCATGCGCCCAGCGGAACGCATCACCAATCAGGGCGACCGGGTCTTGAGAACAGGCTCTCAAGAAGGGGTTCGTGCGGGTGCGCAGCTGAATGCCGCCTTCATCCCAATCATCCTGGATAAGCTCATTAGCGACGTCCCACTCGTACACCCGGCCTTTGTAGCGACCTACGACGGTATCGATGTGGTCTTTCAGGACCTCACGCGCATCATCACACGTCCAGTTCGGACTCGCGTCATTAACCCACTGCGGATTCTGACTGTGCCACAAAAGCGTATGACCGCGGACACCTTGACCGTGGGACTCAGCAAATTCCATGACAGCATCGGCACCGGTGAAGTCGTAGCGGTCAGCCTCGGGGTGGATCGACTCCCACTTCATATCATTCTCGGGAGTCAGTGAGCTGAACTCTGCGCCGAGGAAGTCAGCGTATTTAGTGGGATTATCACCGAGCAGGTCACGTTCACCCCACACGGCTGTACCAATCAGGGGACGCTCGCCCGCGGCATCACGCAACGTAGGGCTGTCAGCTATGGCTGCTGTACTAAGACCGCTGATGACCAGCGCGCCTGCGGCTGTCAGAGCAGCGAAAGGGGTTCTAAGGGACATCGTTGACTCCTTAATAGATATACATTAGCTTTTGTCCTACTGTGCAACAAAAGTTGTGTAGAGGATAGCTAGGGCGCTCATGAGAGTCAAGCCCAACCGTCAACATCCAACATGTTCGCGAGGAAATGCTGGCGATGTACCCACCTATGCTTGATCGCTACCTCGCCCTAAGCCTGCTTCGTGGCAAAAGCCCCACCAAATCCAGATCCCGCTATGCAACTCCACCACCATTCGCCAGGCAAGGGATTAGGTCGTGACCGGGTCAGGTTTGGTCGAGGTCGGCACCGTCGCTCATTGCTATCCCTCCCCATGGCGGGCGCCACCGCAGCGTGATTTTCACCAATGCCCTCACAGGCTCGGTCTTCGTTCCTTCGATCAGCAACAACGCTCACCGACTCTAAGCACCGAAGTCGTCAGTATCCTCAGGGGCATGCGCGGGGTCTGACGAGAAAACAACCGATCGGATAATAAGCCCGGCTAGGGCTGCTACTCGTTGACCAGTAGACCCCTTGAGCCCCCCTTCGGCGCAGAGCAAACATCAAGGTTTGCGCAGCTTTGATATCTTGAGCTTACCCTAGCTTTGTGGGCATCCTTCTAGCAGGACCTGAGGTCCTGCTAGAAGGATGCCGAGATAGCAGAGAACAACAAGCGGCGGTCGTTCGCGTCGGAGTATCGGGCTTAGGCTGCGAGGTTGGTGATCGATTCAGACTGGCCGATCACGCATGTTGCCCGGGAACTGGGTATGGGTGAACAGCTGTTGAGCTATTGGGCCAAACAGGAGCGAGGCCGGCTGGCTGGTGATCCCACCGGAGCGCTGGGAATCGACGAGCGTGCTGAGCTTCGCAGGTTACGGCGTGAGACCGCCGAGCTTCGTAAGAACAACGAGTTCCCGGGAAAAGCAGCAGTCTTCTTAGCGTCGAAGCCAAAACGCGTTAGCGTGAGACATGAACACCTTCGTGTCGGTAATACGGTTATGTGCTAGATGTTCTGCCCGGAGAGGTTGGGCACACGCGCGGCTGGCGGTTGGCCCTTGAGTGAGGTGTGGCCTCTGTGGTGATTGTAGTGGTGCAGCCATTCGGGGAAGGCCTCGACGCGTTCGGTTTCTGACTT
>JAEZVO010000064.1 GCA_023443125.1 Actinomycetes bacterium | reverse complement strand
GCCCTGACTCCCCGCGATCTGCCGTACTCGCTCACGCGACACACCGTACAGATCGCCCACCGTTTGGAGGGTCAAACCGGCCCGTAGCCCTTCCACCATCAGCCGATCGCGTCGCTCGGTTTTCCATTCTTCCGGGAGTGCCTGGAAGTAGTCCAGCCATTCGTCCGCGTCGGGATCTTCTGGCAACTCGGGCGCGACGGGTAGCGGCGAATCCTCGTCCGGCTCGTGCGGCGCGCTGTGCTCCAGCTCGACGTCAGCCGGGCTCTCCTCGACGGGTTCCGCGCCATCAAGCGGCAAGTGTGGCAGTGCGTCGACGATGCGCATGGTCTCCAGCGACACGGTGATGACCCGCCCGACGAGGTCGCGGATGTAGCGGGGGTCGCCCACCTCACGAGACCACGCATTCGGGTCATTCACGATGCCGGAAGCCTTATCTGTCCTGATGTAGTAGCGGTCGACGATCCACTCCAGCGCCGAGCGTGAGCCGAGCTGGTAGCGGAAGGCCTCCTCCGGGATACCCGAGAGCGTGACGTGCGAGTTGTAGATGAGCGTCGTCCGGTCGGTCTCGCCCTTGCGCTTCGGGAACTTCATGCGCTTGTCACCCACCGCGTAGAGCTCCCACTCGTCCATGTCCACCGCCGCCTTGGTTTGCTCCTGCAGTGGATAGGGCTCGACGGTTTCGTAGCCGATGTGCAGGTCCATGAGGCGCTGGCCGGCGTCAGCGAACGCCTGGAAATCTGCGAGGTCCTTGGCCAGCGGGATGCGTGGCAGCATCTTCTTGAGGTCGGCGGCGAACCGCTCCCGGTACTGCGCGGAATGCAGCACCCCGTAAACGTAGGTGAAGATTTGGTCCTTCGTCACCGACGGGCCAAACGCCTGCTGGAAATGCGCGAGCGCCTCGTCGGTGATGTTGTCGATCCGGCGGTAGCCGTCCACGAGCTCCACGTCCGGGTCGAACAGCATCTCGGACTCGCCGCGTTTCGGACCCGGCTCATATCGCCATCGCGGCAGCACTTGAGTCGCGTTGCCAGCCCCTGCAGTCACCTGATCGCACAAGAACTTTGCTGCTTGACATGCGAAAGGTGCAGGTCCGGCAAACGACAGCCAGATAACCCGATTCTCCAAGCTCTCGATCGGGAAGAATGTGCGATTTCGACCCGGGCGGTCATTGACTGCATCATCGAAGTACAGGTATTGGAGTGCGAATGGTCTGTAGACGGCTCGCCGAAGGTCGTCTGTATATGAAAGTCGATCGCCTCTAAGAGCCTTAGGGATCAAGCTGCTCGACCAACTGATGTAAGTAGGATCTGTCTCGAGATCCGATGCGGATTGGACGCCCGCAGCAGCCTGCTCATTGAAGTTATTGATCATTCGTTGCATGTTGCTGGCAACGGCCACCCGAGAGAAGTTATAGCACCATGCATCTCGGTTCGTCTTAACCCCGTTGGATGAATCGCTGAACAGTCTCAGAGACTCGGACTTTGACCAAGTTGGGATGAAGGTCAAAAAGTTCTCGCTTCTTTGATTCAGCCAGTCGCCGCCGGCATTCGGCTCGATCGCGATCCACTCGTCGTCGCTCAACTGGGCGCCGTTGATGATGGCGAGTTTCTCGTCGCGGCTCAGATAGTCGCCGATGTCGCGGTAGTGGATGACAGCCGGGCTATCGTGGGCGGGGTCCTTCACTCCGAGGACGACGGCGACCGTCGCCCGGCTGCCCGAGCCGAAGATCTTGCCGCCTTCCTTGCGCGATTGCTCTCCCGCGGTTCGTTGATTTCCCCGCAGGTTGAACACCCAGAGCTCGCTGAACTCGTCAGCCATCGAAAGACGCATGCCATCGTTGCTGTTGCCGTCGATCCAGCCGCCGTTGGAGACGAAGGCGACGATGCCGCGCTCCCCCAGCCGATCGGTCGCCCACCGGAAGGCACGAATATAGGAGTCGTAGAGCGAGTTCTTCAGGGTTGCCGTCGAACGTGCCGCGTAGGTCTCTGCGATCCGTCCGTCGAGCGTCGGATACTTCACGTTCTGGTTGTTGTCGTTGGCGTTCGTCTGCCCCACGGAGTACGGCGGGTTGCCGACGATGACGGTGATGTCGGTCTCCAGCTGCCGGGTGATGCGCTCGTTGTTGGCGGGCAGCAGGCTGGTGTCGACGCGGTCGCCCTCCTCGCTGATCTGGAAGGTGTCCGTCATTGTCGCGCCGGGGAACGGCACGTACTCGTCGCCGCCGTGCAGCGCCTCAAACGTCGCCTCGATGTTCACGCACGCCACGTAGTAGGCCAGCAACATGATCTCGTTGGCCATAAGCTCCTGCGCATACTTCCGCCCCAGATCCTCCGGGCGGATGATGCCCGACTGCAACAGGCGCACTATGAACGTGCCCGTGCCCGTGAAGGGGTCGCAGACCGTATCGAAATGGATACAACGCCATGTAGGGCGTGGATGAGGCAGATGGGGCGAAACCAGCGCGTGACTTGGGGAAACGCGCGGTCGTGAGAGATGCCGGGCGGCCTACCCGGAC